>JAKAFC010000055.1 GCA_021818065.1 Pseudomonadota bacterium | reverse complement strand
CCCCGAGGAGCGTTGCGTGCAGCAAGTCGGGGTCGCATTTCATGTTAGCAACTGCAGGGTGGGCCAGCCCTTTTCCCGGGCGACGGCGGCCAGCAGCGGGTCGGGGTGGACGACCACGGGGTGTGTGGCGTGCTCCAGCAGGGGACGGTCGTTGATCGAGTCGCTGTAGAACCAGATCTGTCCGAAGTCGTCCCAGCCCAGGCCCTGCGACGCCAGCCATTGCTCGGTGCGGGTGATCTTGCCTTCGCGAAACGACGGCGTGCCGACCCAGTTGCCGGTGTAGCGGCCCTGGGCGTCGCGTTCGAGTTCGACGCCGATGAGATGCTCGACGCCGAAGGCGTCGGCAATGGGGCGGGTGACGAAGGTGTTGGTGGCGGTGACGATGCAGCACAAGTCGCCCGCGGCCTTGTGGCGGTTGACCAGCTCTTGGGCCGCAGGTTGCATCTGCGGCAACACCACGTCGCGCATGAAGGCGGCGTGGGCGGCGTGCAATTCCGCCAGGTCGCGCCCGGCCAGCGGCTGCAGCGCAAAGCGCAGGTAGGCGCCAAGGTCGAGCGTGCCCGCCTTGTACTGGCGGTAGAAGGCTTCGTTCTGTTGGCGATGCAACTCGGCATCCACCCAGCCCAGATCGGCGACGTATTGGCCGAAGGCGTGGTCGGAATCGAACGGAATGAGCGTGTTGTCGAGGTCGAACAGGGCGAGCTTGCGCATGAGCGGTTGCAGCGTGGCGTGGCGATGGAGAGTCAGCCCGGCGACGCGGGCTGCAGCAGGTGGGGCTGCTCGGCCAGCAGCATTTTGAGCAGCGGAATGGTGGCCGGGCGCTTGGTGGCCAGAGCATAGCGGTCGAATGCGGCCATCAGCACGGCCAGTTGCGACAGATCGCGGCTCAGGCGGGTGAGCATGTAGTGCAGCAGTTCCGGGCTGAGGGCATAGCCGCGGTCGTGCGCCAGGCGTTGCAGCACGGCGGCGCGCACGGTGTCGTCCGGTGGATGCAGGCGCAGCGCCAGGCCCCAGCCCAGCCGCGTGCGCAGATCGTCGCGCAGCGGCAGCGCCGCCGGTGCGGCGTTGCCGCTGGCGAGAAAGGCCAGCCCGGCACTGCGTGCGGCGTTGTACAGGCCAAACAGCCAGTCTTGCTGCCAGTCCGACAGCGCCTGCACGTCGTCCACCGCCAGCAGGCCGCCGGTGGTTTGGTGGAGCAGCAGATCGACGTCGGGCCAGCCCGAGGCCGGCGTGTGCGGCCCCAGCAGCAGAGTCCAGCGGCCATGCTGCTGCTGGGCGCGGCAGGCAGCCCAAAGCAAATGGCTCTTGCCGCTGCCGGTCTCGCCCCAGAGGTAGAGGGCGGCATGGGCGCGCTGCTCCAGCAGATCGTGCAGGGCGTGCAGCGCGAGGGCGTTGTCGGTTTGTGTACCGGGGTCGAAGTTGGCCAGGCTGCGGTCGTCCTGCCAGTCCAGCGGCAGGATGTGCTGCCGCGCTGCCAGGACTGTGGCCTCGCTGGTGTGGGGTGCTGCAGGAGACGGCATGCGTCAGACGAACAGCGCGCTCTGGCGGTACCAGGCGAGCAGACGGCGCGCCACCACCAGCAGCACGGCGCCCGCAGGCAGGGCCAGCAGAATGCCCCAGAAGCCGAACAGGGTGCCGAAGGCCAGCAGGATGAAGATGACCAGCAGCGGATGCAGGCCGATGCTCTCGCCGACGAACTTGGGTGTGACGTACAGGCTCTCGATGAGCTGGCCGATGCCGTAGACGATGGCCACGGCGATCACGCCGTACCAGCTGAGAAACTGCAGCGCGCCGGCGAGCAGCGCCAGCAGCAGGCCCAGGCCGAAGCCCACATAGGGCACGAACACCGCCAGCCCGGTGAAGATGCCCACCGGCAGCGCCAGGCTGAAGCCGGCGATGAGCAGCCCGGCGGAGTAATAAAACGCCAGAATCAGCATCACCACCAATTGCCCACGCAGGTACTGGCCGAGGATGACATCGCAGTCGTGAAAAAAGCGCAGCACGGCGCCGCGGTGCTTGGGCGGAATCAGGTCGCGCAGCCGTGCCATGGTGGGCTCCCAATCGAGCAGCAGGTAGAACGCCACCACTGGGATCAGCGTGAGGTTGCCCAGCAGCAGCAGCAGGCTCATGCCGCCGGTGCTGGCCGAGCGCAGCAAGATGGCGGCCCAGTCTTCGCCGTGGGCGCTGAGAAACTTCGATAGCGTCTGCTGCACGCTGGCGGTGTTGAACTGCACATGGATGTCGAAGCGCTCCAGCAGCGGCGTGCCCCAGCCGATGATGGCCTGCAGCAACAGCGGGAATTTTTCCCGGATCAAGGGCACGATCTGGCTGATGACCGGCACCAGCAGCAGGAACAGACCGGCGAACAGGCCGATGGCGACGATGATGGCCAGGGCCGCGCCCAGCGCCCGCGGCACGCGCCGCCGCTTGAGCCGTTCGACCAGTGGATGCAGCACATACGCCAGCGTCAGCCCGACCAGAAAGGGCATCAGAATGCTGCCCAGCAGCCAGATCAGCCAGAGTGCGGCAAGGCCGATGACCAGCCAGAGCAGGGCATTCTTGACGGGGGCGGTCAGCAGCATGAGGGCGAGGGGCTTGGGGGCAGGCGGCCGCGCCACGCCCAGGCCATGGGGCGGTGCGCGGGGCGGGCAGGCGCAGCCGATAAAATCTGCTGTTTTGTCATTTTAGGGAAGCAGGCGGCGCGGCTTGAAGCACGCCACCCAGCCTGTTGCCTTGGCGCTTGGTGGCGTGGCCACCGCGCGTTCCGTTCCCGTCCTTTCCAGCTCCAGCCATCATGCAAAAAAGCCCCTTGACTTATCGCGACGCCGGCGTGGACATTGACGCCGGTGACGCCTTGGTGGACGCCATCAAACCCCTGGCCAAGCGGACGCTGCGCGATGGCGTGCTGGCGGGCATCGGCGGCTTCGGCGCGTTGTTCGAGGTGCCCAAGCGTTACAAGGAGCCGGTGCTGGTGTCGGGGACCGACGGCGTGGGTACCAAGCTCAAGCTGGCATTTGAGTGGGACCGGCACGACACCGTTGGCATCGACTTGGTGGCCATGAGCGTCAACGATGTGCTGGTGCAGGGCGCCGAGCCCCTGTTCTTCCTCGACTACTTTGCCTGCGGCAAGCTGGCCGTGGGCACGGCCACGCAGGTGATCGGCGGCGTGGCGCAGGGCTGCGAGCAGGCCGGCTGCGCCCTGATCGGCGGCGAAACCGCGGAGATGCCCGGCATGTACCCGGCAGGCGAATATGACCTCGCCGGCTTTGCCGTGGGCGCGGTGGAAAAGAGCGGCATCATCGACGGCCGCAACATTCAACCGGGCGACGCCGTGATCGGCCTGGCCTCCAGCGGCGCGCACAGCAACGGCTATTCGCTGGTGCGCAAGATCATCGCCCGCACCCCGGCTGCCGAGCTGCCGCTGACCCTGGACGGCAAGGACTTCCGCAGTGCCGTCATGGCGCCCACCCGCATCTACTGCAAGCCGGTGCTGCAGGCGCTGGCGCAGCACACCATCAAGGGCATGGCGCACATCACCGGCGGCGGCCTGAGCGAGAACATCCCGCGGGTGTTGCCCGAAGGCGTGCAATGCGTGCTGCAGCCGTCCACCTGGGGGCAGACCGAGTTGTTCGCCTGGCTGCAGCGCGAAGGCGGCATCGACGACGCAGAAATGCGCCGCACCTTCAACTGCGGCGTGGGCTTCGTGCTGGTGGTGGCAGCCAGCGACGCCGACGCCGTGCTCGCCACGCTGCGGGCGCAGGGCGAATCCGGCTGGATCATCGGCACGATCACGGCGCGGCCGACGGCCGACGCGCACCAAGTGCGCTACAGCGCCTGAGGCGCATCGCCGCTCACTGAAACGCCACTTCGTCGAAGCTGCGCAGCTTGCGGCTGTGCAGCCGTCCCATGCTTTGCTGGCGCAGCCGGGCAATGGCGCGCAGGCCGATGCGCAGATGCTGTTCGACCTGCTGGCGGTAGAACTGATCGGCCATGCCCGGCAACTTGAGTTCGCCATGCAGCGGCTTGTCGCTCACGCACAGCAGGGTGCCATAGGGCACGCGGAAGCGAAAGCCGTTGGCTGCCACCGTGGCGCTTTCCATGTCCAGAGCGATGGCGCGGCTCTGGCTGAAGCGGCGGTCCGGGCCGGGGTAGGGCAGCAGTTCCCAGTTGCGGTTGTCGGTGCTGGCCACGGTGCCGGTGCGCAGCACGCGCTTGAGCTCGTAGCCATGCTGCTGGGTGATGTCGGCCACAGCGCCTTCGAGCGCCTGCTGCACCTCGGCCAGCGGTGGGATCGGCACCCACAGTGGCAACTCCTCGTCGAGCACGTGGTCTTCGCGCACATAGCCATGCGCCAGCACATAGTCGCCCAGCCGCTGCGAGTTGCGCAGCCCGGCGCAGTGCCCCAGCATGATCCAGGCGTGCGGCCGCAGCACGGCGATGTGGTCGGTGATGGTCTTGGCGTTGGCCGGGCCGACGCCGATGTTCACCAGGGTGATGCCGCTGTGATCGGGCATGACCAGGTGGTAGGCCGGCATCTGCGGCAAACGGGCTGGCGGCTGGCCGCTGGTGTGCACCGCCGCCGTGCCACTGGCGCGGCGGGTGACGACGTTGCCCGGCTCGACGAAGGCCGCGTACGCTGGGTCGCCGTCGGCACTGTCGGGTTTGGCCATCAGCGCTTGCGCCATGCGCACGAACTCGTCGACATAGAACTGGTAGTTGGTGAACAGCACAAAGTTCTGGAAATGCGACGGGTCGGTGCCGGTGTAGTGCTGCAGGCGGTGCAGCGAGTAGTCGATGCGCGGCGCGGTGAACAGCGCCAACGGCAACGGTTGGCCCTCGGGCGTTTCGTGCGTGCCGTTGGCAATGCCATCGTCCATCGCCGCCAGGTCGGGCAGGTCGAAGACGTCGCGCAGTTGCTGGCGCTGCTCCAGGCTGAGCTGGCCCTCGACATGCGCCTGGCCGTCCACGCTGAAGTGCAGCGGGATGGGCTGCTCGCCCACGGCGATTTCCAGCGTGCCGCCATGATTGGCCAGCAGCAGCTCGAATTGCGCGTGCAGGTAGTGGGCGAACAGGTCCGGGCGGGTGAGGGTGGTTTCGTACACCCCGGGCGCGGCGACGAACCCGTAGGCCAGACGCGAATCGGGCCGGACCACGCTGGCGATGCGCACCCGCACCACCGGATAGCAGGCACGCACCCGGCCCGGGGGCAGGGTGCCGGCAATGAAGGCGTCGAGCTTGTTGCGCAAGTGGGCGATGGCGGCGGCATAGATCGCCTGTACCTGCGCCAGCGCCGTTTGCGCATCGGTGAAGTCGGCGGCGGCGATGGCGGGCGGGTAGTGCACGGCGTGGGGGTGATGCGACATGTTGTTGGGCTCCAAAGCAATCGGGTTATTGTCCACCGCCCCGGTTTCGCGCGTGCGACGGCGCCGCATGGCGAATCGAATATGCTTACCCGCTTCCTTTCACACCCACGTCGATTCCATGCGCATCCTGAGCTGGTTCTTGCGGCTGGTGGCGTTTTTGCTGTTCTTCGGCCTGGCGCTGAACAACCTCGATTCCGTCACCCTGCACCTGCTGTTCGGCGCCGAGTGGCGCACGCCCATGATCGTGCTGCTGCTGGTGGTGTTCGCGCTGGGCGCGGTGCTGGGGGTGCTGGCACTGCTGCCGTCGTGGCTGCGCCACCGGCGGCGCGGCTCGGCGGCACAGCGCGCGACGCAGACGGACGTCGCCGCGGCCAAACCTGCGGCGGATTCGGCGCTGCCGCCATCCCTGCCCATCGACAGGCCCATCGATGGAGTTTGATCTGTGGTGGCTGCTGATCCTGCCCCTGATGTTCGCGCTGGGGTGGCTGGCCTCGCGCGTCGATCTGCGGCAGGTTGGGGCCGAGCGGGCGCAGCGGCGTGATGCGCCGCAGGCGTACTACCGCGGACTCAACCACCTGCTCAACGAACAGCAGGACAAGGCCATCGACGCCTTCATCGAAGCCATGACAGCCGACCCTGACACCGTCGATCTGCACTTCGCGCTGGGCAATCTGTTCCGCCGCCGCGGCGAGTACGAGCGCGCGGTGCGGGTGCATCAAAACCTGCTGGCGCGCGCCGACCTGCCGCGCGAGGCCCGCGAGCGCGCCCAGCTTGCCTTGGCGCAAGACTTTTTCAAGGCGGGCCTGCTCGATCGCGCCGAGTCGGCCTACGACGACCTGCGGCGCAGCGCCTACGCCTCGCAGGCGCTGGTGGCGCTGCTGCAGATCAGCGAGCGCACGCAAGACTGGGACAAAGCCATCGCCCGCGCCGGCGAACTGGAGCTGCGCGCCACCGGCACCTACCAGCGCCAGATCGCGCAGTACTGGTGCGAACTGGCGGTGCAGCACCATGCCGCGGGGCGGCTGCCGCAGGCGCAGCAGGCCTTGGATGCCGCGCTGCAGGCCGCGCCGCAGGCGGTGCGACCGCGACTGCTGCGGGCGCAATGGGCGCAGCAGCGCGGCGAACTGGCGCTGGCACTGCAGACGCTGGAATCGATCGACTTGGTGCAGCCCGAATTCCTCGCCCTGGCAGCGGTGCAGATCGCGCAACTGCGTCAGCAGCTCGGCCAGGTGGAGGCGGGTCTGCAATGGTTGCGGCAGCGGCTGGAGCAGACCCCGGCCATCGACCTGCTCGACGCAGTGCTGCTGCTCGATCCCGATCCCGCTTCGCAGGCGCGCTGTGCGCAGCACTATCTGCAGTCGCACCGCAGCCTGCTGGCGCTCAAGCGCGTGCTCGAACACCCCATGCCCGGCGCGGCCGTGCCCGAGGTCGCGGCTGCGATGCAGGGCGCGGTGGACAATGCGCTGCGCAGCCGCCAGCGCTACCGCTGCGCCGCCTGCGGCTTCGAGGCGCGGCAGTATTTCTGGCACTGCCCCGGCTGCCAGGGCTGGGAAACCTATCCGCCGCGCCGTCTGGAAGAACTCTCCCTGCTTGGATCATGAACGCTGAACAACTTGCCCAATCCCGCGTCCTCGTCGTCGGTGACGTCATGCTCGACCGTTACTGGTTCGGTGCGGTCGATCGCATCTCGCCCGAGGCCCCGGTGCCCGTGGTGCGCGTGCAGCGCGACGAAGATCGCGTCGGCGGTGCCGCCAACGTGGCGCTCAACGCCGCCGTGCTCGGGGCGCAAGCCACGCTGCTGTCGGTGGTGGGGGCCGACGAGCCCGGCCGCAAGCTCATCACCTTGCTGGTCGATACCCCGATCCGCAACGCCATGCGGCAAGACCCCACCCTCAAGACCACGGTGAAGCTGCGCGTGGTGTCGCGCCAGCAGCAACTCATCCGCCTGGACTTCGAGCACAAGCCCGATCACGAGGTGCTGGCGGCCATGATGGAGCGCTACGAGCAGGAGTTGGTGTTCCACGACGTGGTGCTGCTGTCCGACTATGGCAAGGGCGGTCTGGAACACCTCGATCAGATGATGAATCTGGCCCGCACGCAGGGCAAGACCATCCTCATCGACCCCAAGGGCCGCGACTACAGCCGCTACGCCGGCGCCACGCTGCTGACCCCCAACCGCGCCGAGCTGGCGCAGGTGG
Organism: Pseudomonadota bacterium; assembly: GCA_021818065.1. Classification (GTDB taxonomy): domain Bacteria; phylum Pseudomonadota; class Gammaproteobacteria; order Burkholderiales; family Burkholderiaceae_C; genus Thiomonas. The sequence continues at coordinate 7,905 of JAKAFC010000055.1, read as the reverse complement.
TGGGCGATTGGAGCAGCGAGGCCGATCTCACCGCCCGCGCCCAGGGCCTGCGCAAGAAGCTCGGGCTGAAGGCGCTGCTGCTGACGCGCTCGGAGGAGGGCATGAGCTTGTACACCGAAGGCCGCGAGCTGCACATTCCCACCGAGGCCAAGGAGGTGTACGACGTCTCGGGCGCGGGTGATACGGTGATTGCCACCGTGGCCGTGATGCTGGGCGCGGGCCTGTCGATGGAAGACGCGGTGCGCACGGCCAACCGCGCTGCAGGCATCGTGGTCGGCAAACTGGGCACGGCCAGCGTCACGCCCAAGGAACTCTGGGGACAGCCATGAGAGTCATCGTCACCGGCGCGGCCGGGTTCATTGGCAGCAATCTGGTCAAGGGCTTGAACGCCCGCGGCATCACCGACATCATCGCCGTGGACAACCTCACCCGCGGCGACAAGTTCCACAACCTTGTGGACTTGCAGATCAGCGACTACCTCGACAAGACCGTGTTCTTCGAGCAGTTTGCCAGCGGACACTTCGGCAAGGTCGAGGCCGTATTCCACGAAGGCGCCTGCTCCGACACCATGGAGCACGATGGCCGCTACATGCTGGACAACAACTACCGCAGCAGCAAGACGTTGCTCGACGCTGCGCAGCAACAGGGCGTGCGCCTGCTCTATGCATCCAGCGCCGCCACCTACGGCGGCAGCACCACCTTCCGCGAAGAGCCGAGCTTCGAGCGCCCGCTCAACGTCTACGGCTACTCCAAGCTGCTGTTCGACCAGGTGGTGCGCCGCGTGCTGCCGCATGCCACGGCGCAGATTGCCGGCTTTCGCTACTTCAATGTCTACGGCCCGCGCGAGCAGCACAAGGGGCGCATGGCCTCGGTGGCCTTCCATCATGTCAACCAGTACCGCGCCGCAGGGCAGGTCAAGCTGTTTGGCGACTACAACGGCTACGGCCCCGGCCTGCAGGAACGCGATTTCGTCTGGGTCGACGACGTGGTGGCCGTCAACCTCTGGTTCTTCGACCATCCGGGCAAGAGCGGCATCTTCAACCTCGGCTCGGGCCGCGCCCAGCCGTTCAACGACGTGGCGCATACCGTGGTCAACACCCTGCGCGCATTGCGCGGCCAACCGCCGCTGCCGCTGGCCGAGTTGGTGGACGCGGGCGAAATTGCCTACATCCCGTTTCCCGAAGCGCTGGTGGGCAAGTACCAGTGCCACACCCAGGCCGACCTGAGCCGTCTGCGCGCCGTGGGCTGCACGCACCACTTCGCCACGGTGGAAGAGGGCACGGCGGCCTATGTGCGGGCGCTGGCCGCGTTGGGCTGAGCGTCGCGCAGCATGGTCCACAACAGTGCCATGCCCAGCAGCATGACCGCAGCGGTGAGCATCAGCGCACCGCGATAGCTGCCCGTGCTGGCGGCGATGTAACCGGCCAGCGCCGGTGCCGCCATCTGCGACACGCCGTAGCTCAAGGTGAGCCGCGCCATCGCCTTGGCGGGGTTGTCGGGAAAGCGCCGGCCGATCAGCGTCAGGGTGAGGCTGACGATGCCCACGAAGGTGCCGCCATACAGCACTGCGCTCAGCAGGTTGAGCGCCAGATTGGCGGTGAGCGCGGGCAGCACGATGGACACCGTCTGCAGCCCGAACGCCAGCAGCAGGGCGGCAATCTCGCCCCGGGCGCGGGCGATGCGGTCCCAGGCGAAGCTCGACGGCGCCGCCGCCAGCCCGACGATCACCCACACCCAGCCGCCCTTGTCGGCCAGAAACGGCAGCTTGTCCAGAATGGCGACGATGAATGTGGCGCTGATCACATAGCCAAAGCCTGCGCAGAAATACATCGCCACCATCAGCAGCATCCAGCGCCGGGCCGGTGCGGCCCCGGCGGCGTGGGCGTGGCTCGCCTGCAGCGGTTTGGCGGGCGCCGGTCGCGGCAGCCAGATCCAGGCCGGGACGAAGAACACCAGCCCCAGCACGCCCAGTCCCAACCATTGCTGCGCCCAGTTCAGCGAGCCGCTCATGGCTGCCACCGCCACGCCCGAGACCACGATGCCCAACCCCAACCCGGTGAAATGCAGCCCAAGCTCCGGGCGGTGGCCGTTGCGCATCAGCCAGTTGAGCGCCAGCCCCGAGGCCAGCAGCAGCCCGGCAGCGCTCGACAGCCCGGAGACGAAGCGCAGCACGGCCCAGAGCACGACGTTGTCGGTCAGGCCCAGCCCGGCGGTGGTCAGCACCGCCAGAACCAGGCCCAGGCGGTACATGACGAACTTCTGCCGCAGATCGCCGATGGACGCAGCCAGAATCGCCCCGCTGATGTAGCCCGCGTAATTGAACGTCGCCAGCCAGCCCGCCGCCACCGCCGACAGCCCCGCCTCGCGGTGCATGATGGGCAACATGGGCGTGTAGGCAAAACGCGCCAGACCGACCGTGAGTATGAGGGCGCAAATGCCCGCGAACAGCACTCGCAGGCGCTGCGCCGCGCGAGCGCCGGAAGAGGGTGCGGAAGGAGACGATGGCGGCGTGGACATGCGGCCATACTAGGCCGACAAGTCTGCGCACGTCTTACATCAGCACATGCTCGCCCGCGTTGTTCTGGCCGAGGATGATGTAATTGACCTTGCGGATATCGGCCAGCCGCGTGCCGCCAGCATAGGAAATGGAGCTCTGCAGATCTTCCTCCATTTCGCGCAGGGTGTCGGCCAGGCGCCCCTTGATGGGCTCCAGAATGCGCTTGCCCTCGACGTTGCGGTACGCGCCCTTGTTGAACTCCGAGGCGCTGCCGTAGTACTCCTTGTAAAGCTGGCCATCGACTTCCACCGTCTTGCCCGGCGACTCCTCATGCCCGGCGAGCATGGAACCGATCATCACCATGCTGGCGCCGAAGCGCACGCTCTTGGCGATGTCGCCATGCTCACGGATGCCGCCGTCGGCGATGATGGGTTTGGTCGCCACCCGCGCGCACCACTTCAGCGCCGAGAGTTGCCAGCCGCCGGTGCCAAAGCCCGTCTTCATGCGGGTGATGCACACCTTGCCGGGGCCGATGCCGACCTTGGTGGCGTCGGCGCCCCAGGCTTCCATGTCGATCACCGCCTCGGGCGTGCCGATGTTGCCGGCGATGACGAACGCCTGCGGCAGCTTGTGCTTGATGTGCGCAATCATGCGCTGCACGCTGTCGGCGTGGCCGTGGGCGATATCGATGGTGATGTAGTCGGCCCCGGTGCCTTCCGCGGCGAGTTGATCGACCACCGCCATGTCGTCGGCCTTGACGCCGAGTGACACCGACACGAACAAATCGGCGTCGCGCATCTGTCGGGCGAACGCCGCCACGTCGACGTCGAAGCGGTGCATCACATAAAAGTAGTCGTGCGCCGCCAGCCAGCGGCACAGCGGCGCGTCCACCACCGTTTTCATGTTGGCGGGGACCACCGGCAGGCGAAACCGCCGCCCGCCGAACTCGGTGGACGGGTCGCACTGGCTGCGGCTGTCCACCCGGCACTTGCGCGGCAGCAGCAGGATGTTGTCGTAATCGAAGATGTCCATCAGCCCCTCCAGGCAGGGCGCCGCGCCAGCGGCGGGCGCAAAAAAACCAAGCGGCAAGACTTTGCGGCCCGGTGACCCATTCTAGGCCGAGGCAGCGCGGGGCGCAGGGCAGTGGCGGCGTGCGGCAGGCAACCCGCCGCCTAAAATCCCCCCATGTCTGCCCTCTTGCACAACCTCAATCCCGAACAGCTCGCCGCCGTCACCCTGCCCGCGGAAAACGCCCTCATTCTTGCCGGGGCGGGCAGCGGCAAGACACGGGTGCTGACCACGCGCATCGCCTGGCTGATGTCCACCGGGCAGGTGTCGCCCGTGGGGGTTCTGGCGGTGACCTTCACCAATAAGGCGGCCAAGGAAATGCTGGCGCGGCTGCAGGCCATGCTGCCCATTCCGGTGCGCGGCATGTGGATCGGCACCTTTCACGGCCTGTGCAATCGTCTGCTGCGCGCGCACTGGCGCGAGGCCGGGCTGCCGCAGACCTTCCAGATCCTCGACACCCAGGATCAGCTCGCCGCGGTCAAGCGTCTGCTCAAAAGCCTCAACGTGGACGAGGAGCGCCACCCGCCCAAGCAGGTGCAGTGGTTCATCAACGGCGCCAAGGAGCAGGGACTGCGCCCGGGCGACGTCGAAGTGCGCGACCAGCAAAGCCGCCAGCTCGCCGAGATCTACCTGGCTTACGAGGCGCAGTGCACCCGCGACGGCGTGGCCGACTTTGCCGAGCTGCTGTTGCGCTCGTTCGAAATCCTGCGCGACAACGCCGCGCTGCGGGCGCATTACCGTCAGCGCTTCCGCCACATCCTGGTCGACGAATTCCAGGACACCAACCGCCTGCAATACCAGTGGCTCAAGCTGCTGGCCGGGCCGGGCGAGGTGCAGCCGGCCTGCGTGTTCGCTGTGGGGGATGACGACCAGAGCATTTACGCCTTCCGCGGCGCGCACGCCGGCAATATGGATGATTACCAGCGCGAATTCCGCGTGCGTCACCTCATCAAGCTCGAACGCAACTACCGCTCGCACGGTCACATTCTCGACAGCGCCAACACCCTGATCGCCAACAACGCCCGCCGTCTCGGCAAGACCCTGCGCACCGAAGCCGGGGCTGGTGAACCGGTGCGCGTGTTCGAGGCCCCGAGCGACTACGCCGAGGCGCAGTGGCTGATCGAGGAAGTGCGCCAACTGTTGCGTGACGGCCTGAGCCACAGCGAGATTGCCGTGCTCTACCGCTCCAACGCGCAGTCGCGCGTCATCGAAGGCGCGCTGTTCAACGCCGGGCTGCCGTACCGGGTGTACGGCGGGCTGCGGTTTTTCGAGCGTGCCGAGGTCAAGCACGCGCTGGCGTACCTGCGCCTGATCGACAACCCGCTGGACGACACCGCCTTTCTGCGCGTGGTCAACTTCCCGGCGCGCGGCATCGGCGCACGCACGCTGGAGCAGTTGCAGGACGCGGCGCGGCTGCGCGCCGTGCCGCTGAGCGACGCCGTCGATGCGCTGGGCGGACGCGGTGCCGCCAGTCTGCAGGCCTTTCTCGCCCAAGTGGCGCAGATGCGCGCGCAGACCGCGGCCATGAGCCTGCCCGAACTGGTGCGCCATGTGCTCGACACCAGTGGCCTGAGCGCCCACTACCGCGAAGAGCGCGACGGCCAGGACCGGCTGGAAAATCTGGACGAACTGGTCAACGCCGCCGCCGCGTTCGTCATCCAGGAAGGCTTCGGCCTGCAGGCCACGGCGCAGCAGCGCCAGCCTCTGGGGGCGCAGGCTGCCAGTGCCGAGCCGCCCGCCGCCGATGGCATCGACCCTGCCACCGGCGAGACGCAGTCGCCACTCACCGCCTTCCTCACCCATGCCGCGCTCGAAGCCGGCGACAACCAGGCGCAAAGCGGCCAAGACGCCATCCAGATGATGACGGTGCACGCCGCCAAGGGTCTGGAGTTCGACGCCGTGTTCATCACCGGGCTGGAAGAAGGCCTGTTCCCGCACGAAAACGCCCTCACCGACCCCGACGGCACCGAAGAAGAGCGCCGTCTCATGTATGTGGCCATCACCCGCGCGCGCAAGCGGCTGTACCTCAGCCTGGCGCAGAGCCGCATGCTGCACGGCCAGACCCGCTACAACCTGCGCAGCCGGTTTTTCGACGAACTGCCGCCGCAATCGCTGAAGTGGATCAGTGCCAAGCAGCCGGGTTTCGGCGGCGGCTTCGGCGCCGACACCCACAGCACCTGGAGCTACACCCCCAAGGCCGTCGTCCCCGCCTTCACCCCGCCCGCACCCAAGGCCACGCACGGCCTGCGCGTCGGGCAGGGCGTGTTTCACAACAAGTTTGGCGAGGGCGTGGTGCTCAGCCTGGAAGGCGAGGGCGACGATGCTCGCGCCCAGGTGCGCTTCAACCGCCACGGCGCCAAATGGCTGGCGTTGGGTATTGCCAAACTTACTCCGGTCTAGGGCCTGTTCACGCTGTTTGTGCGCGGGTGCGTAAATAGCGTGAACAGGCCTTAGCCCCCGGCTGCGTCACGGTCCACCTTCTTTTCAAGCCACCACCGCGCGCGGGCGTGGCTGCTGCCGCTCCCTTCGAAGCGCGTGGTTGTGAGGGTGCGCACTCTTGCCTTTCAACCGCCCCTTCGCCGCCGCGCCAAGCCGTGCGCCTCGCCTTGATCTCCGGCGCTGCCGACGGGATCTCCCTACTCCGCTCCGAGGAATGACCCTAGGGTTATTACCTAAAAACGTGAAAAAAGCTTGAGATCAAGCAAGAATAAATGGTTACATATCTGTGAGAAATAGCGTATTGGCGGCATTTTGTTGATAGATCGCAAAATTTATATGTCTGCATATTTTTATGCGGTTGTGAGGATGGGCTGGCGGGCGTATCACTGAGGGCGTGCGCACACACCCCCTTTTCTCAACAACTTTGGAGACACACGATGGCCGATCTACACAAAGCCATGAGCATCCCCGGCGCGTTTGCTGCGGGCGAGTTCGACGAAACCGGCAATCTCAAAAACTACGTCGGCGACATTTCGCTGCAGGCCGCCAAAATCGCGGCGCTCATGTGTGCCGCGAACAAGGCCACGGCCCGCATGCAGGCCGCGGGCTGGACTGCCTATACCGGCAAGGACGGGTTTGAGCCGATCACCGGCTTCGCCGTCTCCGGTCCGGAAAACAGTGCCCTGATCGCGGGCAGCGTTGGCGTGTTTGTCAAGAACAAGGATGCCGACTTCGACAAGGCCTTTCAGGTCTTGAGCACGCTCTGAACCCCACACCCCGATGAAGGAGTCCACCATGAAAAATCTCGACGACCTGCTGAAAATCAAAGGCGTTTTTGCCGCGGGCAGCTTCTCTGACGAAGGCAACCTGACCGGCTTTGCCGGCGACATCAGTGAAGATCATGCGGCGATGGCTGCCTCCATGAGCGCGGCCAATCTGCACATGGCGCGCATGCAAACCGACGGCTACACCGCCATGAGCGGCGAGTCCGGTTGGACCCCCGCCACCGGCTTTGCGCTGGCCGGCGCGAAGTTCACGGTCTGCGTCAAGAACAACGTCGGTGTGTTCATGCGCAACGGTGAGGGCTCGTTCAACGAAGTCTTCAAAGCTCTGGGCTGATCGCGACAACGCAGGGGGCGGCACTGCCGCCCCTTCATGTTTGGAGGACGACATGGAATTTCTATCGCCACAATGGATGGACAGATACCGCCAACTCTGGAACGAAGACAAAGATCTGGTGGCCGGGCTGGGCGGTTTCACGGCTTGGATCGAGTACGGCTGGGAGCAAGACGACAAGCCCAGCGTGTTTCTGCGCGTGGAAGACGGCGTGGCCAAGGACGCGCGGGCTGGCAGTCTGGCACAAAAGCCCGATTTTGTGATGAAGGCCAACGCCGAGAACTGGCAGCGGCTGCGTGACGGCTCGTTGTCGGGCCGCGCCGCGCTGCTGACCAAGAAGCTCAAATTTCAGGGCTCGATGATCACCGCGATGAAGTACATGAATCCGTTCAATCGGAGCATCGAACTCATCGGCAAAGTGTGACTTTATGCACGCCTGCTCCACGGACGCAGGCGTGCTCATATCGCAAATCGGTGATCTTTCCGTGACAATGGCGGAAAGGCCAACGCCCACCATCCACGCGACCATGTTCTCCTGTCCCTGTCATTCAGCCAACGCCCCACGGCGCAGCCTCCACCCCAAACCGCGATGGCGTCGTCAGTGACGGCGTTGGCCGCACCGCCCCCCGCCGACACCGAGGCGCAGAAGCTGCTGAGTGCGCTGCTCGGGCAATCGAGCACGCTGGTCGATAGCGCCTCGCGCGAGCATGTGCTGCAGCGGCTGTGCGACACCCTGGTGGCCGCCAGCCCGCATATCCGGCTGGCCTGGATCTGGATCGGCGCCG
>JAKAFC010000231.1 GCA_021818065.1 Pseudomonadota bacterium | reverse complement strand
GCTCTTCGCTTTCGGGCAAGGGGGTGGCGGGTGCCTTGCCGATGGCCACGATTTCCTGCTTGATCGCCTTGGCGTCGAGCTTGTCCAGCGGCAGGCTGACGAAGGCGCGCACCCGTGCCGTGATCTGGCGGAAGATGGTGTGAAAGGCGCGGCGCTTCTCGTCGTCGCTGCCCTGCACTGCGGCGGGATCCTCAAAACCCCAGTGTGCCGTCAGCGGGTGTCCGGGCCAGAACGGGCAGGTTTCGCCCGCCGCCTTGTCGCAGACGGTGAAGACGAAGTCCATGACCGGAGCGCCCGGGGCGGAGAACTCGTCCCAGCTCTTGCTGCGCAGGGTGTCGGTGGGGTAGCCGATGGACTTGAGTTGCTCGATGGCAAAGGGGTTGACCACCCCGCCCGGGTGGCTGCCGGCGCTGTAGGCCTTGAAGCGGCCCTTGCCCAGGATGTTGATCAGCCCTTCGCCCATGATGGAGCGGGCCGAATTTCCGGTGCACAGCACCAGCACGTTGTAAACCTTGTCCATGAACACTCCTTACGTTGGCAATCAGCAGCAGGACGATTTGGCGGCCGACGCTGTACCGCAGCACGATGCCGCGGCCCGGGGCGTGGGGGCGGCGATGGGTGCTGCGGCGCCGGGCACGCAGCAGCCGCCTGCTTCAGCGGCCTCATTGAACATGGGGATCGTGTCCAGCGTGTGATACGTCTCCCAGGCAATGCCCACCGGATCGTTCGACCAGTATTTGTCGGAGCGGGCGTAGCAGCAGGCTGCCCCTTGTTCCTCGACGTAGGCACTCTCGGTGGCTTGCAGCCGCTGCTGCATCTCGTGCAGTTCGGCATCGCTTTCCACCTGGATCCCCAGATGGTTCAGGCCGGGTTCGGCGCCGCGCTGCGAAATGGCGAAGTTCACCCGCGGATCGTCGAGCATCCACTTGGCGTAGTCGGTCTTGCGCACGGTCGGCTCGGCGGCGAACAGGGCGGAGTAAAAGCGGATGGCATCGTCCAGCGCGGGAACGCTGACGTGGACGTGAAATCGTTTCATGGGGAAACCCTTTCTGCGTGGGACATCGCCGGGGCAGCACACGACGCCGCAAGGGAGTCGCATGGATTGCCGCCGCAGCAGTTGTCGGTGAGGTAGCCGATCAGCCCGTTCATGGTGGAGAACCTTGCGGTGTAAATCACAAACCGCCCCTCCTGGCGCGACTCGACCAGATCGGCATGGGCGAGCTCTTTGAGGTGAAACGACAGCGACGACGGCGAGAGCGCCGCCAGTTCGGCGATGCGGCCCGCCGTCAGCCCCTCGGGGCCCGCCTGCACCAGGATGCGAAACACCCGAAGACGGGTGTCTTGCGCCAGGGCAGCCAGGGTGAGGAGGACGGCTTTCGTTTCCACGTTTCAAAGTTTATTGAAATATGGAACTGACGCAAGCCCCTGATGCCGACCGGGGCAAGCGCCACGCCGGACGGCAACAGACGCTAGGCGCTGCCGATCAGAATGCCCGTGGCGAACACCAGCAGACCGCCGACCACCACCTGCAGAATGGCCAGGCCAAACGAGGCTTCCATGAAGCGCTTGCGCACCCAGGCGATCACCAGAAGTTCGATGGCCACGACGAGGAAGGCGAGGGCGGTGGCGACGTGGAAATTCGGAATGAGGTAGGGCAGGGTGTGGCCCAGTCCGCCAATGGCGGTCATCGCTCCGGTGACGCCGCCGCGCAGCCAGGGGCTGCCGCGGCCGGTGAGCGAGCCGTCATCGGACATGGCCTCGGCAAACGCCATGCTGATGCCAGCCCCGATCGCCGCCGCCAGACCGACCAGAAACGTGGCCCAGGTGTCGTGCGTGGCGAAGGCGGCAGCGAACAGCGGCGCCAGGGTGGAGACCGAGCCGTCCATCAGCCCGGACAGCCCGGGCTGGATGTAACGCAGCATGAGGTTGCGGCGCTGGGTCTCTTTCTCGGAATGGATGCTTTGCGGGGTGATGAACTGGTTGCCCAGCGATTCGGCCTTCTGCTCGTGCGCGGCTTCGGCGGCGGCGAGGTCGTCGAGCAGCTGACGGATACCGGCATCGGTGGCATGGCGCGCGGCCTTGGCATAGAACATGCGCGACTCCGCTTCCATGATTTCGGCCTGCGCCCGGAATTTTTCCAGATCGATGGGCTGCAAAAGCCACAGCGGCTTGCGCTCGATGAAGCCGCGCACGTCCTGGCGACGGATGAGCGGAATCTGCTCGCCGAAACGCTTGCGATACAAGTCGAGCAGGCGATGGCGGTGGGTGTTCTCCTCCGCAGCCATGCCGCGGAACAGCGCCGCCGTGTCGGGGTAGTCGGCATGCACGGCCTGGGCGTACTGGCTGTAGATGCGGGCGTCGTCTTCTTCGAGCGAGATCGCCAGCGCCAGCAATTGCTGTTCGTTGAGGGCGGAAAACTCCAGGGTGCCGCCGGTGCGGCGTAACCCGGGCACGGTAAACAGGGAACTGAGGTTCATGGGGGTATCCTGGGTGCGATGCGCGTATTGTCGGCAGGCCCATGAGCCCTTGCAATGCGGCTCATAGAATGGCAGCCATAGTGCCAGACAATGGAGACCTAAGTGGAACAACCCGTGATTGATGTCGATCTGGATACACGCGGCCTGAATTGCCCCTTGCCCATCCTCAAGGCGAAGAAGGCGCTGGCGCAGATGCAGAGCGGGCAGATCCTGCGCGTGGTCTCGACCGATGGCGGCTCGGTCAAGGACTTTCAGGCGTTCGCGCGCCAGACCGGCAACGTCATGGTCGAGCAGAAGACCGAGGGTGGCGAGTACCACCACATCCTGCGCCGCCGCTGAACGCCGGGCAGCGTCGCTGCGTGACCGGCGCGGTCAGAACTGCAGGCTGCGCAGATAGGCGGTGAAGTCCGGCCCGGTCTCCGGGTGCGCCATGCCGAGCTGCACCGTGGCCTCCAGATACCCTTGTTTGCTGCCGCAGTCGAAGCGGCGCCCGCTGTAGCGATAGGCGTACACCGCCTCTTCGCGCAGCAGGGCCGAAATGCCATCGGTGAGCTGAATTTCTCCACCGGCGCCGGGTTTGCCGTTGCGCAGATGGTGGAACACCCGGGGGCTGAGGATGTAGCGCCCCACCACCGCCTGGGTGGACGGCGCCACATCCGGCGCTGGCTTTTCGACGATGCCACTCAGCGACGTCAGCCCGGGGGTGATTTCCTGGCCGCTGACGATGCCGTAGCGCTTGGTCTGTTCACGCGGCACCTCCTCGGTGGCGATGACGCTGCGTCCATG
>JAKAFC010000230.1 GCA_021818065.1 Pseudomonadota bacterium | reverse complement strand
CAGGTGGCTACTGCACAGGCACAGCTGCAAGCCGCGCAAACCCGCTTGCGTCTGGCGCAGCTGCGCGCGCAGCAGGCCGAAGGGCTGTACACGCAAGGGCAGAACATGGCGCTGGCGGAGGTCCAGCAGGCACAAGCCGCGGCCGACACCGCCAGGGCCGATGTGATGGTGGCGCAGACCGCCCTGGAAACGGCGCGCATCCAGCGCCGCACCGAGGCCGGTAGGGCATTGGATGCGCGTCTTGCCCACGACCCGGCCCTGCGGCGCGCGCTGTCCGAAGGGCGCGATCTGATCGTGGATCTGGCCCTGCCGCCGGGGACGCGCTTGCCCGCCGCCGCGCATGTTCTGCTGCGCCTGCCGGCCGGCGACACCGTCGCGTTGACCATCATCGGCCCCGCCGCGGCGGCCTCCGGCGAAGTGCAGGGCTTGCGCTATGCCGGCGTCGTTGCGGCGGCGCCCGGGTTGATGCCGGGCCTGCGCCTGCCGGCCGAAGTGCGCAACGCGCATGCGCAACGCGGGGTGCTGGTGCCGGCGTCCGCGGTGGTGTGGTCGAACGGCCGGGCCCTGGTGTTCGTCGCCGGCAAGACGTCAGCGTCGGGCGTGCGCGGCTTCGCCGCCCGCCCGGTCTCCACCGCCGAGGCCTTGGCCGGCGGCTATCTGCAGGCTGGCTGGGGCGCGGTGGACGTCGTCACGCAGGGCGCCGGACTGCTGCTCACGCCGCCGCCCAAACCGCAGGCCAAACCCGCCGCGCATGACACAACCGCCGGGGACGACGACTGATGGCCCGCGCCCGTGGCCTGCAGGCGGCGCTGATCGGCGCCAGCATTCATCGCCGTGGCGTGGTGCTGACGCTGGCCGTGATGTTGGCGGCGCTGGCGGTCAACTTCTCGCGCCAGGCCAGCACCGATGTGTTTCCCGAATTCGCCGCCAAGATGGTGAAGGTGCAGACCGAAGCTCCCGGCCTGTCGCCCGAGCAGGTTGAACTGCTCGTCACCGACCCGCTGGAAGCCGCGTCCAGCGGCATGCTGGGCGTGAAGCAGGTGACGTCGAAAAGCCTGCCAGGCATCTCCATCCTGAAGCTGTATTTCGAGTCGGGCACCAAGCTTCAGGACGACCGCTGGCGCGTGGCGCAGCACCTTGCCACCGTGCATCTGCCCACGGGCGTCGGTGCGCCGCAGCTGATTCCGCTGACCTCCAGCACCGGCACGGTGCTGATGGCCGGGCTCACATCGCGGCGCCACAGCCTGATGGACTTGCAGTCCATTGCGCAATGGCGCATCCGGCCGCAACTCATGGCGGTGCCGGGTGTGGACAACGTGCTGATCTTCAGCCAGCAGACACGCGCGCTGCAGGTGCGGGTGAATCCGCAGACGCTGCAGCGTTTTCACCTCGATCTGCAGGAGGTGCTGGCCGCCACGCAACACGCCACCGGCTTGCTGGGCGGCGGCTTCATGGCCACGCCCGAGCAGCGCGTGCTGCTGGTCAGCCACGGTCTCGCGCCCACGCCGCAGGCGCTGGCCGCCACGGTGCTGCGCGCCACGCCGCAAGGGGTGGTGACGCTGGGCGACGTGGCGCGGGTGGCCTACGCCTCGCTGCCCGCGATCGGCGGGGGCAGCGTCAGCGGCGAGCCCGCGGTGATCATCAAAATTCAGGAGTCTTACGGCGCCAACACCATGCAGGTGACGCGCGCGGTGCAGGCCGTGCTGCAACAGCATCGCGCAGGTCTGCAAGCGCAAGGCATCACCTTGCACGGCACGCTGTTCAGGCCCGCCGACTTCATCACCATCGCCATGCACAACGTGCGCGACTCGCTCTTGCTGGGCGCTGCCCTGGTGGTGCTGGTCATCGCCCTCACGCTGCTGGACTGGCGCGCCGCGCTCATCTCCTCGCTCGCCATTCCGCTGTCGCTGCTGGCCGCCATCACGATGCTGGTATGGATGGGCGTGACGCTGAACGTGATGACCCTCGGCGGCCTGGCCATCGCCATCGGCGTGGTGGTGGACGACGCGGTGATCGACGTCGAGAACATCCTGCGGCGGCTACGCGACAACGCCGTGGCCGAACAGCCGCAGCAGCCGCTGCGCGTCATCCTCGCCGCCTGCCTGGAAGTGCGCGGCGCGGTGGTGTACGCCACCGCCGCCGTACTGCTGGTGGTGGTGCCGGTGCTGCTGCTGCCGGGGTTGTCCGGGCGGCTGTTCGCGCCGCTGGCGCAAGCCTATGCGCTGGCGGTGCTGGCCTCGTTGCTGGTAGCGCTCACTGTCACCCCGGCGCTGGCCGCGCTGCTGCTGGCACAGCGCGGTCAGCGCCGCCCCATGCCGGACGGCACCAACCCGCAGCATGGCACGTCCACGCCAATACCCGCATCAGCGCCCTTGCACACCCCCGCCCCGGTCCGCGTGGCCCAGCGCGGCTACACCGCCTTGCTGCGGCGGTTGCTGCCGCACTGGCTGCCGGCTTCCATCATCATGCTCTTGCTCGTCATTGGCGCGGCGCTGCTGGCGCGGGGCATGGGCGGCAGCTTTCTGCCGCCGCTGCAGGAAGGGCAGTACATCGTGCATATGCGGCTGGCACCGGGCGCGTCCATTCAGGCCTCGCTGGACGAAGGTGCCCGCGTGGTGAAGGCGCTGGAGCAGTTGCCCGAAGTGCGCCTGGTCGCCCAGCACACGGGGCGCGCCTCACTGTCTCCCGACGCCTCCGGCACACAGAGCAGCTCACTTGACGTCAACCTCAAGCCGGGGGCCGATTCGGCGCAGGCGCTCACCGCCATTCGACACGTGGTCGACGGCTTTGCTGGCGCCAGCTTCCGTATCAACAGCTTTCTCACCGAGCGCTTGGACAACACCGTGGCTGGCGGCGGCGCCGCACCGCTGGTGGTGCAGGTGCTGGGCACCCATCTGACGGTGATTGACGCAGTGGCCAAGCGGGTTGCGGCGGTCCTGGCCGCGCTGCCCACCGCCACCGGCGTGCAACTGCAAACCCCGCCCGGCGTGCCGCAGTTCGACATCGCGCTCAAGCCCGGGGCGCTGCGCGCCTGGGGGCTGCAGCCGCTGCCGGTGCTACAGGCCATCCACACCGCCTTTGCCGGCAGCAACGCAGGCACGGTATTCCACGGTTCCGTTCCGGTGCCGGTGCGCGTGGTGCTGACGCGCGCCGCACGCAACAACCCGCAGGTGTTGGGCGACTTGCTCATCCACAGCCCGTCGCTGGGTTTCGTCCCGCTGGCACAGCTGGCCAGCATCAGTGCCGCCAGTGGCCCGTCGGACATTCGCCA
>JAKAFC010000229.1 GCA_021818065.1 Pseudomonadota bacterium | reverse complement strand
GCGGGCGCTGGTGGCCGAAGGCATGCACGTGGTGCTGGCCGCGCGCTCGGCCGACAAGCTGCAGGCGCTGGCCGCCGAGCTGGGCGAGCGCGCCCACCCGGTACCGACCGACGTTGGCGACGAGGCGCAGGTGCAGCGGCTGTTCGACTGGGTCAAGCAGCGCTTTGGCGGGCTGGACCTGTTGTTCAACAACGCCGGGGTCGGCTACCACGGCGCGTTCGAGAACGGCAAAACCGCCGAATGGAAGGCGACCATCGACGCCAACCTCTGGGGCGTGCTGTTCTGCACCCGCGCGGCGATTCCGCTGCTGCGCGGCCGCCCGGGGGCGATGATCAACACCGTGTCCAGCGTGGGCGGGCGGCGCGGCATCGAAGGCTGGGCCGTTTACAACGCGACCAAGTTTGCCGTCGTTGGGCTGCACGACGCGCTGCGCAAAGAGCTCGGCCCCGAGGGTATCCGCGTGTCGCTGATCGAGCCCGGCGCGGTCTACACCGACTGGGGGTTCAACGTCCCGGCCGAGCAGATGAAGGCGCGCCGCGACTCGATTGCCGCGCTGCACGCGCAGGACATCGCGCAGGCGCTGGTGTACGCGTTTGCCCAGCCGCCGCACGTCAACCCGCAGGAATTGCTGATCCTGCCCACGCGCCAGGTGTCGCCATGAGCGCCGTTGCCGAGGACTTGCGGCTGCGCGCTGACTACGCCCGCACCGAGGTGGTCGACACCACCGCACTGCCGTGGGTCGATTCGCCCGCACCGGGGGTTGAGCGCCGCATGATCGAGCGCGACGGTGGCGAGGCCGCGCGCGCCACGTCCATCGTGCGCTACGCGCCGGGTGCCCGCTTTGCCGCGCACACCCACCCGCTGGGCGAGGAAATCCTGGTGCTGGACGGTACCTTTGCCGACGAGCACGGTGTCTATCCCGCCGGCACCTACCTGAAAAACCCGCCGGGCTCGCGCCACGCGCCGTTCACCGACACCGGTTGCACTCTGCTGGTGAAGCTACGGCATCTGCAGCCCGACGACACCGAGCGCGTGGTCGTCGACACCCAGTCCGCCCCATGGCTGCCCGGGCTGGTGCTGGGGCTGCAGGTCAAGCCGCTGTCGGACTTTGCTGGCGAGCACGCCGCCCTGGTGCAATGGGCGCCGGGCACAGTGTTCACCCCGCACCGGCACTGGGGCGGAGAAGAAATCTTGGTGCTCGACGGCGTGTTCGAGGACGAACATGGCCGCTACCCCGCGGGCACCTGGATGCGCAGCCCGCATCTGAGCCAGCATGCGCCGTTCAGCCGCGAGGGCTGCACGATCTTCGTCAAAGTCGGGCACGTGCCCGAGGCGACCGCAGCGCGCCCTGGCGCGCCGCGCTGACGCGGGTTTAGGCCGCCACGGCCTCGGTGGGCTGTGGCATGGGCGTGCGGATGAGATAGTCGAAGGCGCCCAGCGCGGCCTTGGCGCCGTCGCCCGCCGCAATGACGATTTGCTTGTACGGCACGGTGGTCGCATCGCCCGCGGCCAAGACCCCGGGCACCGAGGTCTGGCCCTTGGCGTCCACCACGATCTCGCCGAACTTGCTCAGCTCCACCACGCCCTTGAGCCACTCGGTATTGGGCACCAGGCCGATCTGCACGAACACGCCCTCCAGCGGCAGATGGCGGCTCTGGCCCGAGGTGCGGTCGGTGTAGGTGAGCCCATTCACCTTGCCGCCCTCGCCGGTGATTTCGGTGGTTTGCGCGTTGGTGTGGATGGTGACATTGGGCAGGCTGCGCAGCTTGCTCACCAGCACGGCATCGGCGCGCAGTTCGGGCGCGAATTCGAGCAGGGTCACATGCGCCACCACACCGGCCAGGTCGATGGCTGCCTCGACGCCGGAATTGCCGCCGCCGATAACGCTCACCCGCTTGCCCTTGAACAGCGGACCGTCGCAATGCGGACAATAGGCCACGCCCTTGTTGCGATATTCCGCCTCGCCCGGCACGTTGATGGTGCGCCAGCGCGCCCCGGTGGCGAGGATGACGCTGCGCGCCTGCAGCCGGCCGCCGCTTGCGAACCCCACCGTGATCAGGCCACCGTCATGCTCGGCCGGGATGAGGGTCTCGGCGCGCTGCTGGTTGAGCAGATCGACGCCGTACTGCCGCACATGCGCGTCCAGTGCGGTGGCGAACTTGGGGCCATCGGTCTCCAGCACCGAGATGTAGTTCTCGATGGCCAGCGTGTCGTTCACCTGGCCGCCGAAGCGCTCGGCCGCCAGACCGACGCGGATGCCCTTGCGCGCGGCGTACACCGCAGCGGCGGCACCGGCTGGGCCACCGCCGACGATGAGCACATCGTAGGGCTCGCGGGCCATGAGCTTGGCAGCGTCGCGTTGCGCCGCGCCACTGTCGAGCTTGGCCACGATCTCCGCCGCATCCATGCGGCCGCTGCCGAACAGTTCGCCGTTCAGATACACCGTGGGCACGGCCATGATCTGCCGCGCTTCGACTTCGTCCTGGTAGAGCGCGCCGTCGATGACCACGGTCTGCACCCGGGGGTTGAGCACGGCCATCAGCGACAGCGCCTGCACCACGTCCGGGCAGTTATGGCAACTCAGCGACATGTACACCTCGAAGCGGTAGTCGCCGTCGAGCTGGCGGATGGCCTCGATGGTTTCGGGCTCGACCTTGGGCGGGTGGCCGCCCGTCCACAGCAAGGCCAGCACCAGCGAGGTGAATTCGTGGCCCAGTGGAATCGCGGCAAACCGCAGGTGCTGCGCCGCACCCGAGGCGCGCTCCAGGGCAAAGGACGGACGCCGCGCATCGGTGCCGTCGAACCGCACGGAAATCTTGTCGGACAGGCTGGCGATCTGCTCCAGCAGGGTGCGCATCTGCGCGGCGTTGTCGCTGGCATCGAGCGACGCCACCAGTGCAAACGGCTGGGTCACGCGCTCCAGATAGGCCTTGAGTTGGGAAAGCAGGGTGTCGTCGAGCATGGCGTGCTCCTTCGCAGGACGTGAGAGGAAGGGCACTGCCACGCGCGGCTGGCGCGTCGTGCGCAGTGCGCCGATTCAAAGGGCCGTCTGCCGACCCGGCAGCGACCGGGCCAGCCACACCGCGCATGGCGCGGCGCGCGTGCCGCTGGTCAGATCTTGCCGACCAGGTCGAGCGAGGGCTTGAGCGTGGCGTCGCCCTGCTTCCACTTGGCCGGGCAGACTTCGCCAGGGTGCGAGGCGACGTACTGCGCGGCTTGCACCTTGCGCAGCAGTTCCTTGGCATCGCGGCCGATGCCGTTGTCGTGGATCTCGCACAGCTTGATCACGCCTT
>JAKAFC010000228.1 GCA_021818065.1 Pseudomonadota bacterium | reverse complement strand
TGCAAAGCGGGCAGTTGCGTCCGGTTCTTGACGACTGGTCGTTGCCGGTGGTTCCCGTGCACGCCGTCTTTGCCAGCGCCCGCTACCTGACCCCCAAGGTCCGAGGTTTCATCGACCTGGCGGTCGAGCGCATGCAGGGCAGCGCAAGCGATTTACCGTTGGCGGGGCGCGGTGCTCGCAGCGGTTTTCTGGATGACGCGCCAAAGAAAATGCCCAACCGCAGGGGTTGGGCATGAACATGGTGGACCGAAGGAGGATCGAACTCCCGACCTCTGCATTGCGAACGCAGCGCTCTCCCAGCTGAGCTATCGGCCCGAAGCCGCAATCATAACCGAGCTGGGGCGGGCGCCCTCGCCGGGTGAGGCGGCGGCAGTGGTAACGAACGGTATCTTCGATAGTGAGATGCGTCCGCCCGGCCTACCATGACAGCGGGATGAATCTGGCCTCTAACCCGATGGGGTGGATGATGCGTTACGACGCCGCCGTATTGGATCGGCAGTACAACAACCGTGAGTTGGTCCCGGATTGGGCGGACTATCTCGCCCGCTGGAAGCGGGACTCGCAAGAGGCGCGGCTGAACTGGCCCTGCCTGCTCGATCTGCCCTACGGCGAGTCCATCACCCAGACCTTGGACTGGTTCGCCCCGGCAACCACGGGGCTGGCGCCGTGTCTGGTGTTTCTGCATGGCGGCTGGTGGCGTTCGCTCGACAAGGCCGACCACAGTTTCATCGCGCCGCCGTATGTGGCGCGCGGCGTGCATGTGGTGGTGGTGAACTACGCCCTGGCCCCCGGGGCTTCGCTCGAGCAGATCGTGGGCGACGTGGTGCAGGCGCTGGCCTGGGTCTGGCGCCGGGCGGACGACTTTGGCGTCGACCGCAATCGCATCGTGCTGGCCGGGCATTCGGCGGGGGCGCATCTGGCAGCCATGCTGCTGGCTTGTCGCTTCGACTGGTACGGCGCCGATCTGCCGCCGCAGATCGCGGCCGCAGCGCTGGCGATCTCCGGGGTGTACGACATGGAATCGGTGCGCAGAACGCCGTTCTTGCAGCGCGACATCAAGCTCACCCAGCAGTCGGCGCGCAAACTGTCGCCGATGTGGCTGCCCGCCGCGGGCCCTGCGCCGCTGGTGCTGGCCGTTGGCAGCGACGAATCCGAGGCGTTCCACACCCAAGCGCGGTTGATGCACCGACACTGGCCGCAGGCGAGCAAGCCGCTGGTGGTGCCGCAGACGCACCATTTTTCGGTGCTCGAGGGCCTGGCCCATCCCGGTTCGTTGCTGCATGGCCGTCTGAGTGATCTGCTCGGTCTGCACAAGGCACCGTCGGTTGCGGCCGAGGACGACGCGCTGCTGGCATCCGCGCGGTAGAACCCGCGCCACGACGCCGCATGCGCTCGTGGGTCAGTGCTGTTGTTGTTCCAGCACGCGCAGCAGGCTGGAGGTGTCGTCCTTGCCCCAGCCCTGCGCCATCAAGGCGTCGAGTTGTTGCCGGACCTGCTCCATGGTGGGCAGGTGCAAACCTGCGGCCTGCGCCGATTCGGCGATGAGGCCGAAGTCCTTGGCGTGCAGCCGGGCTTCGATCCCAGCGTTGAAGTCGCGCGTGGCCATCTTCGGGCCCATCAGATCGAGCATGCGGCTGCCCGCGAAGCCGGTGGCGATGGCGCCGAGCACCGCATCGGCATCCACGCCTTGCCGCCCGGCGTAAAGCAGGGCCTCGGCGATGGCCTCGATGGTGACGACCTGGATGAGTTGATTGCAGGCCTTGGCCACCTGCCCGCTGCCGCTCGCCCCCACATGGCGCACATTGCGGCCCAGAACCTGCAGCAGCGGCAGGGCGCGGGCGAATGTTGCGGCGTCGCCCCCCACCATGATGCTCAGGCTGGCCTGCTGCGCCCCGCTCACCCCGCCGGAAACCGGCGCATCGAGCGCATGCAGGCCGACCGCTTGCAGCGTGCTGGCGATGCGCCGCGCGCCCTCGGGGGCGATGGTGCTGTGGTCGATGCACACCGTGCCCGGCTGCGCCCCGTGCATCACGCCGTCGGGGCCGCACAGCACGGCCTCGACGTCCGCGGTGGAGGTCACGTTGGTGAAGACGAACTCGGCGTGTCGAGCGGCCTCGGCCGGGCTGGCGCCGAGGGCGACGCCCAATTCGGCCGCCGCAGCGCGACTTTCAGCGCTGCGCGCATAGACGGTGGCCGTGCAGCCGTGGGCCAGCAGGTGCTGCAGCATCGGGCGGCCCATGGCGCCCAGGCCGATGAAGGCGATGGAAGTTGGCATACTGAAACAATCACAGGGTTGGAACGAGGTCCGGCGCTCCATGCCGCAGCGCGGCATCAGCACGGGCTAAGGCGGCGAATAGCCTCGTTCTATGAGCAGAATTGAAAGTGTGCATTGGACTGTGCGCAGTACGAACCCTAAAGTGTGCACTGCAACATAAATGAAGGCCAACCCTTCGTCACAAGGTCCTCACGGGCCCATTCCAGCAACCTCAAGGAGTTTCTCATGTCTTTGATCAACACCGCTGTCAAGCCTTTCAAGGCCACCGCGTTCCAGAACGGCAAGTTTTTTGAAGTCACCGAAGCCAGCCTCAAGGGCAAGTGGTCCGTGGTGGTGTTCTACCCCGCCGACTTCACCTTCGTCTGCCCGACCGAACTCGAAGACCTGGCCGACAACTACGACACCTTCAAGGCCCTGGGCGTGGAAGTGTATGGCGTGTCCACCGACACGCATTTCGCCCACAAGGCCTGGCACGACACCTCCGAAGCCATCAAGAAGGTGAAGTACCCGCTGATCGGCGACCCGACCGGTGCGCTCACCCGCAACTTCGACGTGATGATCGAAGAAGAAGGCCTGGCGCTGCGCGGCACCTTCCTGATCAACCCGGAAGGCGTGATCAAGCTGTGCGAGATCCACGACAACGGCATCGGCCGCGATGCCAAGGAACTGCTGCGCAAGGTGCAAGCCGCGCAGTACGTCGCCTCGCACCCCGGCGAAGTCTGCCCGGCCAAGTGGAAGCAGGGCGACGCCACGCTCAAGCCCTCGCTCGACCTGGTCGGCAAGATCTGACCAGCGGCACGCGCGCCGCGCCATGCGCGGCGTGGCTGGCCCGGTCGCTGCCGGGTCGGCAGACGGCCCTTTGAATCTGCGCACTGCGCACGACGCGCCAGCTGCGCGTGGCAGTGCCCGTCCTCTCACGTCCTGCGAAGGAGCACGCCATGCTCGACGACACCCTGCTTTCCCAACTCAAGGCTTATCTGGAGCGCGTGGCCCAGCCGTTTGCGCTGGTGGCGTCGCTC
>JAKAFC010000227.1 GCA_021818065.1 Pseudomonadota bacterium | reverse complement strand
GAAGCGCTGGTGGCAGCAGCGGCTGGAATCCACCCGCACCCGGCCCGACGTTGACGCCGCGGCGAAGAAGCATCTGCTTGAACGGCTGACCGCGGCCGAGGGTCTGGAGCGCTACCTGGCGACGAAGTACGTGGGCCAGAAGCGGTTTTCGCTCGAAGGTGGCGAGAGTTTCATCGTCGCCATGGACACCCTGGTGCAGCGCTCTGGACAGTTGGGAGTGCAGGAGGTGGTGATCGGCATGGCGCACCGCGGGCGGCTGAACGTGCTGGTCAACACCCTGGGCAAGCGGCCGCAGGATCTGTTCGACGAGTTCGAAGGCAAGCACGCCGACGACCTGCCCTCGGGCGACGTCAAGTACCACCAGGGCTTTTCCAGCGACGTGTCCACGCCTGGCGGCCCGGTGCATCTGAGTCTGGCGTTCAACCCCTCGCACCTGGAAATCGTCAACCCGGTGGTCGAGGGCTCGACCCGCGCCCGCCTCGATCGTCGTGCCGACCCCAAGGGCGAGACCGTGTTACCGGTGCAGGTCCACGGCGACGCCTCATTCGCCGGGCAGGGCGTGGTGATGGAAACCCTGGCGCTGGCGCAGACCCGTGGCTACACCACGGGCGGCACGGTGCACATCGTCATCAACAACCAGATCGGTTTCACCACCTCCGACCCGCGCGATGCACGTTCCACGCTGTATTGCACCGATGTGGCGAAGATGATCGAAGCCCCCATCCTGCATGTGAACGGCGACGACCCGGAGAGCGTGGCCTTTGCCACCAGCCTGGCGCTGGATTACCGCAAGCAGTTCCATCACGACGTGGTGGTGGACATCGTCTGCTTCCGCAAGCTGGGCCACAACGAGCAGGACACGCCGGCGGTGACGCAACCGCTGATGTACAAGAAGATTGCCGCGCATCCCGGCACGCGCAAGGTGTATGCCGATCGGCTGGTGAGCCAGGGCGTGATCGCCGCCGAGGACGCCGAGCAGATGGTGCACACCTTCCGCGCCGAGATGGAATCTGGTGTCAGCAGTCTGGAGCCGGTGCTGACTAACTACAAGAGCAAGTACGCGGTCGATTGGTCGCCGTATCTGAATCGGCGCTGGACCGACAACGCCGACACCGCGCTGCCCATGACCGAGCTCAAACGCCTGGCCGAGCGCATCACCACCATTCCGCCGGATTTCAAGCTGCACCCGCTGGTGGAGAAGGTGATTTCCGACCGCGCCAAGATGGGCCGCGACGAGTTGCCGCTGGATTGGGGCATGGGTGAGCACATGGCTTTCGCCTCGCTGGTGGCCAACGGCTTCCCCGTGCGGCTGTCGGGGGAGGACAGCGGGCGCGGCACCTTCAGCCACCGCCACAGCGTGCTGCACGACCAGAATCGCGAGAAGTGGGACGTCGGCACCTACATCCCGCTGCAGAATGTCTCCGAGGGCCAGGCGCCGTTCGTGGTCATCGACTCCATCTTGTCTGAGGAGGCGGTGCTGGGCTTCGAGTACGGCTACTCCACGGCAGACCCGCGCACCCTGGTCATCTGGGAAGCGCAGTTTGGCGACTTCGCCAATGGCGCGCAGGTGCTGATCGATCAGTTCATCTCCGCCGGGGAAGTGAAGTGGGGCCGCGCCTCCGGGCTGACGCTGATGCTGCCGCACGGCTACGAAGGGCAGGGGCCGGAGCACTCGTCGGCCCGTCTGGAGCGTTACCTGCAGCTTTGCGCCGAGACCAATATGCAGGTGTGCCAGCCAACCAACCCGTCGCAGATCTTCCATCTGCTGCGCCGGCAGATGCTGCGCCCGTTCCGCAAGCCGTTGATCATCATGACGCCCAAGTCGCTGCTGCGCCATCCGCTGGCCAAGTCGCCGCTCAGCGATCTGGCCAACGGCCGGTTCGAGGTCGTGCTGGGCGACAGCGGCGAGGTCGCACCCGACAAGGTCAAGCGCATCATCGCCTGCAGCGGCCGGGTGTATTACGACCTGGTTGCCGCGCGTGCCGAACGCAAGCTTGACGACGTCGCCATCGTGCGCCTGGAGCAGCTCTACCCCTTCCCGCACAAGGCCTTCGCCGCCGAAATCAAGCGCTACCCCAACGCGCGCGACGTGGTCTGGTGCCAGGACGAGCCGCAAAACCAGGGCGCCTGGTTCTTCGTGCAGCATCACATCCACGAGAACATGCTCGATGGACAGAAGCTGGGCTACGCCGGTCGGCCGGCCTCGGCATCCACGGCGGTGGGTTACTACGCCAAACACGCCGAGCAGCAAAAAGAGCTGATCGCCGCCGCCTTCGGCAAGCTCAAGGGCTTCGTGCTGACCCGCTGACCTGTCGGCCCGGCCGCTGGCGCCCAGCGTGGCGCCGAGCAGCCGGGCGCATTCCGCTCACCCCACAACCCCGTACCGACTCCTGGCGCTGCGCCCCGAGGCTGCGCGCCCATCGACCCTCACCGGACCCCCATCATGGCGCTCATCGACATCAAAGTCCCCCAACTCTCCGAATCCGTGGCCGAGGCCACGCTGCTGGCCTGGAAGAAAAAACCGGGCGAAGCCGTCACCCAGGACGAAATCCTGATCGAAATCGAAACCGACAAGGTGGTGCTCGAAGTGCCCGCGCCCGCCTCAGGCGTCATGGCACAGCTGGTGAAGAACGATGGCGAGTCTGTCACCAGCGACGAGGTCATCGCCCGCATCGACACCGAAGCCCAGCCCCAGACCAGCCCGCTGCCGGTCTCGGCCCCGGCGGTGGCTGCGGTGCAAGCTGCCGCGCCCGCGCCGCAGGCGGCTGCCGTCGCCATGCCGGCCGCGGCCAAAATTTTGGCGGAACAGGGTCTCAACCCGGCGGAGGTGACAGGCACCGGACGCGGGGGCCGCATCACCAAGGGCGACGCGCTGCAGGCCGCGGCCGCGCCCAAACCGCAAGCCGCAGCGCCAGTGCCTGCCTCACCCAAGCCGACGGCGCCCGCGCCGAGCGCCATGCCTGCGCTCACCATTCCCGCGCTGCAGCCGGTCGAGGCAGACCTCGACCTCGCCGCCTACACCGACCGGCCCGAGCAGCGTGTGCCCATGAGCCGCCTGCGTGCGCGCATCGCCGAGCGGCTGCTGCAGTCGCAGGCGACCAACGCCATCCTCACCACTTTCAATGAAGTCAACATGAAGCCGGTGATGGATCTGCGCAACCTCTACAAGGACAAGTTCGAGAAGCAACACGGCGTCAAGCTCGGCTTCATGAGCTTTTTTGTGCGCGCCGCGGTGCATGCGCTGCGCAAGTTCCCGCTGCTCAACGCCTCGATCAACGGCAACGACATCGTCTATCACGGCTACTTCGACATCGGCATTGCCGT
>JAKAFC010000226.1 GCA_021818065.1 Pseudomonadota bacterium | reverse complement strand
CCGCAACAGCGTGGACTTGCCTGCGCCGTTGCGGCCCAGCAGCCCCAGCCGCTGGCCCGGCTGCAACTGCAGGGTGACGCCGTGCGCCAGCGGCGGGCGCCCGGGGGCCGCCACCACATCGAGCGCCTCGACCCGCAGCCACGCCGCGCTCATGCCCGCACCCGCCGCAGCATGTGCACGAATACCGGAGCGCCGACCAGCGCGGTGATGGCGCCCACCGGCAGCTCATACGGCATGGCCACCCCGCGTGCCAGTGTGTCGGCTGCCACCACCAGCACGGCACCAGCCAGCGGCACCGTCCAGGCCAGATCGCGCAGACGCTGCATGCCGGCAAGGCGCAGCGCCTGCGGCACCACCAGGCCGACGAACCCCACCGTTCCGGCCACGGCCACGGCCGCGCCCGTGGCCAACGCCGCCAGCAGCACCAATTCCAGCCGGGCCCGCCGCACCGGTTCGCCCAGCAGCCAGGCCACCTCGCTGCCGAGCATCAGCCGGTCGTAGCGCCGCCGCCGCCAAGCCATCCACGCCGCCAGCACGGCCGACAGCCCGCAGAGCCACACCCCATGCGTGGCGCCCGACAGATTGCCCACCAGCCAGAACATGGCACCGCGCAACTGCTGGTCCGGAGTCAGGGTGAGCAGCAGGGTGGAGAGCGCCCCGGCCATTGCCGCCAGCATGGCGCCAATCAGGATGAGCTGCGCCGAGGCATCGTCGTCCCGGCTCGCCAGCATGCGCTGGCCCAACAGCAACAACAACAGCAGTGCCAGCGCGGCACCCAGCACACTGCCCAGCCACAGCGCCACCCCCAGCAACAGCGCGGCAATCGCCCCCAGACCGGCGCCACCCGAGGCACCCAAGACGTAGGGGTCCGCCAGCGGATTGCGCAGCAGAATCTGCATGGCCAGGCCAGCCTGCGCCAGCAGCGCGCCCACCCCCAGCCCGGCCAGCACGCGCGGCAGACGCAACTCCCAGATGATGCTGGCATCCCAGCCGCCGGCACCCACGCTGAGCGCCCCGGCCACGGTGGCGGCCAGCAACAGAGGCAAGGCCCAACGCCATATGCCGGAGCCCGGCGAGGCCAAGTTCTCTGGACGTTCGCTGGTCATCACTCGGTCATGTGCGGGCCGCAACCGGCTGCCCTCAAAGCGCAGGGCGCCAGGTCAGGCCAAGGAACACGCCGAACGGTTCGCGGTTGTAGCCATACACCGTCTGGTACGCCTTGTCGAACAGGTTTTGGACCCGGGCGTTCCAGCTCCATTCTTTCGACACCGCCCCGCTGGCCGTGAGATCGACCGTGGTGTAGCTGCCCAAGGTGACGCGGCCGCTCGGGCCGTTGTCCCAGCGCGCGCCGCTGTAATGCACCGCAGCGCCCAGCAGCACGGGGCCGATCTCGCGACTGAGCGCAAGGTTGGCCAGGCTGCGGGCGCGGCGCTGCAGCGTGGGATCGCCCGGCAGGCTGGTGTTCACTGGTTGCTGCACGGTGAGATTGGCGTCGTAGGCCCAGCCGCTCCAGTTGCCGCGACCGCTCAGTTCCAGCCCGCGCGTGCGGCTGCTGGCGATGTTCTGGAAGGTGCTCGTGGTGAAGTCGTACTGCCATTGATCGGTGGCCGTGGTCTGGAACAACGTCGCCCGCATCACGCTGGCGCCCTGCGCCCATTGCACCCCGGCCTCGGCCGAGTGCGCCTTCTCAGGCCGCAGGTTCGGGTTGCCGTAGTACGGCGCATACAAGTAGCCCAGCGGCGCGGCGTTGAACGCGGTGGAGTAGCTGGCGATGGCCTTGAAGCCGCCACCAAGTTCACGCCCATAGCCGAGGTAGGCCGTGTTTTGTCCACTGTAGCCGTCGATGGCATCGTGGCGCAGGTTCAGCTGCAGTTCGTTGCCGCTGAAGACGCCATCGATGCCGACGAACACCGCCTTGGCATCGCGCTGCTTGCTCGGAATGCCATTGGTGACCGAGGCGATCGACTGCCGTTGCAGATCGACGCCACCCGTGCCGGTCCAGCCCGCGCCGAGCTGCACCACGTTGCGCCACAGGAACTGCTGAATGCGCGTGCGGTAGCTGCCGGTGTAGGGGTAAGCGCTGAAACTCTGCGTGGTGTTGGTCGTGCTTTGCTGGGACAGGCTGAGATGCGACTGCCACGCGGCGGTGATCTGGTTGTCGCTGAACAACTGGCCGAGGTCTTGTGTCGTGCTGCTCAGATTGGTGTCGGTGGGACTGGCGTAAGCGCCGGAGCTGTCATAGCTGGCGCGGCCCTCGCTGCGAAACGCCCGCAGCCCCAGCGACTGCCCCGGTGCCAAGGTCTGCACGATGGAGCCATTCATGGTCGTATTGCGGTAGCCATTGGCGTTCGGGTTGGCGTTGGCCAGTTGCGCCGGGTTGATGGCGCTGATGCCCTGCGTGGTGTAGCGGCTGATGCCCGCCTGCAGCGCGGTATTGCCCACCTGTCCGCTGGCATTGGCCGAGACCGTTGCGGTGTTGCGGCTGCCCGCCGTGACGCTGACCGAGGCTTGGGGCGTCTTGCTGCCCTCACGGGTGGTGATGAGCACCACGCCGCCGATCGCCCCCGAGCCATAGATGGCCGAGACATTGCCGCGGATGATCTCGATGCGCTGGATCTGGTCGATGGTGAAGTTGTTGAGATACGCGGTTCCCGTGGAATCCTGCGCGTTCATCGGCACGCCGTCGAGCAGCACCAGCACGTCCGTGCCACCAAACCCACGCACGAACACGTTGCCGGGCTGGCCCGGGCCGCCGCTGCTCGTGATCTGCACCCCGGCCACCTGCTGCAGCAACGTGGTGAGGTTCTGCGCCCCGCTCTGCACGATCTGCGCACGGGTGATGACACTGACACTGGGCAAGGCCTGCGACAGCGCCTGCGGGTAGCCCGTGGCCGACACCACCACGGGCGGCAAGGCCGTGGCGTCGGCTGCCGCAGTCTGCGCTTGGGCGGCGACGGCCGCGGTGCCGAGCATGGCGGCCAGCAGGCTGCGTGTCAGCGCTGCCGGGACGGCTGCAACTGGGCGCGCGTTGGATGAACATGCCGCGCGGTGCGCGCGGCCTCGGATGAACGAATTGAACGACATGGCGATGGTTCCGAATGCACGAAGCGCTGCCGTGTTCCCCCGCACGGCTGGCGCGGCTGACGGGCGCTGCGCAGGCGAATGCGGCCATCGCAACATCCGGCGGACAGCCTTGAAGGCATTCGCCAGTGTCACGATGCGCCCATCCGCCCGAAGCGGCGCGTCGTCTCGTCGTTGGCCGGTATCCGGGCTGGCGACGCGATCCGGACATCCTTCCCAAATCCGCAGATTCAGTGGATGACACGTC
>JAKAFC010000054.1 GCA_021818065.1 Pseudomonadota bacterium | reverse complement strand
CCTGCTGCGCGGTGGCGGTGTCCATGTCCACCCCGAGCTGGCCGACCCAGACGTTGCCGTCGCGCTTGGCGATGTGCCCCGAGAGAAAGACCAGATTGCCGGTCTGCACGAACGGGACGTAGGCGGCTGCGGGCGTGGCAACGGGCGGCAGGGTGATGCCGAGATCCGTCAGGGTTTGGGCAATCGACATGAGAACCTCCAAGCTGAAAAACTCAGTTTAGGGCTTGTTCACGTCAGTTCCCTGGCGCTAGAAAAAAGCGGGGCACGAGGCCCCGCCAAACACTGCTTGGAGGAAGAGAAATCGCGAAGCGCTCGCGCTGCAAGCGCGCAGATCAGCCGATCTGCACCGGCACGAAGATGCGGTTGTTACCGCGCTGGATCAGCAGCGCCACCGACTTGCCCGCGCCCTTGAGAATGGCGCGCACCTGGTCGATGGTGTTCACCGACTTGCCGTCAACCGCGATCAAGATGTCCCCGGGCTGGATGCCGGCCTGCTCCGCCGGGCCGCTCACGCCCTCGACCAGCAAACCATGCCTCACCCCGGCCTGCTGCTCCTCGTTGGCGTTGAGCGGGCGCACCACCAGGCCCAGGCCGCCGTGATCGCCATGGGCGCCCGGCGTGGCCGCAGCCAGGGTCACGTTGTCGCTGAAGTTGCCCAGCACCGCGGTGACGGTCTGCTGCTTGTGGTCGTGCCACACGCCCAGGGTCACTTTGCTGCCCGGCTCGGACAGGCCGATCATCATGGGCAGGTCGGCCGAATCGTTCACCGGCTGTCCGTTGACGCTGAGAATGATGTCCCCCGGCTGCAGGCCGGCCTTGGACGCCGGGCTGTCCTTCTCCACCTGCGCCACCAGCGCGCCGCGCGGGGTCTGCAGGCCGAAGGATGTCGCCAGGCTCTGCGACACGGTCTGCACCGCGATGCCCAGCCGCGCATGCTGCACCTTGCCATGCTCGATGATCTGCTTGGCCACGCGCTCGGCAACGTTGATCGGGATGGCGAACGACAACCCCTCGAACGCGCCGGTCTGGGTGAAGATCTGCGAGTTGATGCCCACCACTTCGCCCTGGGTGTTGAACAGCGGGCCACCCGAGTTGCCCGGGTTCACCGCCACATCAGTCTGGATGAACGGCACCATGCTGTCATCCGGCAGCGACCGGCTCTTGGCGCTGACGATGCCCGCCGTCACCGTGTTGTAGAAGCCGTAGGGCGAGCCGATGGCCAGCACCCAGTCTCCCGGCTCCAGGGTGCTGGGGTTGCCCAGACGCACCGTGGGCAGATTGGTTGCCGGAATCTTGATCACCGCGATGTCGGTCTTGGTGTCGTAACCCAGCACCTTGGCCTTGTAGGTGCGGTGATCGGTCAGGGTCACGCGCACCGAACTCGCCCCCTTGACGACGTGGGCGTTGGTCAGAATCAGACCGTCGGAGCTGATGACAAAGCCCGACCCCAGGCCTTCGGTCGGCACCTCTTGCTGCTGGCCATTGTTGAACTGCTGGAAGAAGCGGAAGAACGGATCGTTCTGGAACTGCTTGGGAATCTGCTGCTGCACCGCTTCCTTGGTCTCGCCCTTCACGTTGATGTGCACCACCGCTGCGCCATAGGCCTTGACGATGGAAGCGAAGTTCGGCGCGCTGGTGGCGACGTTGATCATGGGCGCAGCCGGGGGGTTGTTGAACAGCGGCACCACTTTGTGGTTCATCTCCACCTGCGGCGCCTGCCCGGCGTAGCTGAACTGGTAGGCCCCCACGCCAGCACCGGCGATGATGCCGACTGCGGCCAAAGCCGCCCAAATCTTTTTCGAAACCTGCGGTTTTGTGGTCTGCATGACTGCCTCCGAAACGACCTGATGAAATTGCGATGGTGGAATGTTCGCAGCGCTGTCTTAGACTCGGCTTAAGGCCTGCATCCCAGGCGTTTCGAGGAGTCCGTATGCGCGCCACCATGCCCTTCCGTCCCGTGCTGCACAGTGTCGCCGTGTCGTGCGCCAGCCTGGCGCTGTGTTCGCTGGCCTGGGCGCAAAGCGCGCCGCCGCCCTCCGGCGTGGTCGATCTGCAAGCCTCGGCACAGGTCGAGGTGGTGCCCGATCTGGCCGTGCTCACCCTCGTGGCCGAGCGCAGCGGGGCCGACGCCGCCAGTCTCACCGCCCAGGCCAGCAAGACCCTGGAGGCCGCGCTGCATCAGGCCCGCAGCGTTCCCGGTGTGGAGGCATCCAGCGGCGGTTTCAGCACCCAGCCGCGTTGGAAAACGGTGAACAACCAGGCGCAGCGCGACGGCTGGACGGTGCGCGCCAGCCTGATTCTCAAGTCGGCCGACTTCAACGCGCTGGGCAAGCTCGCGGGCCAACTGGCGCAGCAGGGCATGCAGATCGAGTCCAGCGGCTTCGAGCTGTCCAACGCGCTGAGCGAGCGTGAGGAAGCCGCGCTTATCGACACCGCCATCGCCCGCTTCAAGGCCAAGGCGGCGCTCGCGGCGCGGGCCTTGGGGTACACCGGCTACAGTCTGCGCACCGTGCAGATCGAACCGGTGCAGGGCCAACTGCCGGCACCGCGTCCCATGCTCATGCGCGCCGCCAGCCCCATGGCGGCGGACGAAGCGTCGGCCGTGCCTCTGGCCTCGGGCCGTTCGCCGCTACGGCTGACGGTGCACGGTTCGGTGCAGCTCACCCGCTGAAGTCGCGCCGCGAGCGGGCTGTCGCCTGGGCCCGGCTGCCGGGGCGTTCGCAAGCCGTCCCCTAAAATCGGGCCTCTCTCTCATCTCCTGCGCCCACGCGGCCCGGTATGCCTGCTTCGTCGCCCGAATTCGTCCTCACCCTGTCCTGCCCCGATGCCCCGGGCATCGTGCACTCGGTCTCCGGTCTGCTGTACCAGGCCGGGTGCAACATCATGGACTCGCAGCAGTACGGCGACGCCGACACCGGGCTGTTCTTCATGCGGGTGCATTTTTCCGCCCCGGCGCATCTGCAAGACGCGGCGCAGCTCGCGCTGCTGTTTGGCGAGGTGCGCAAACGCTTCACCATGCAGGCGCAGGTGCACGACCTGCGGGTACGCCCCAAGGTGGTGATCGCCGTCAGCCAGCATGGCCACTGCCTCAACGACCTACTTTATCGCTGGAAGGCCGGGCAGCTCGCCATGGACATCGGCGGCGTGGTGTCCAACCACACCGTGTTTGCCGATCTCACCCACAGCTACGGCCTGGCGTTTCATCACCTGCCGCTGGCCGCCGGGGCCAGCGCGCAGGACAAGCGCAGCCAGGAGCAGGCGATCGCCGCGGTGATGCAGGAGACCGGCGCCGAGTTGCTCATCCTGGCGCGCTACATGCAGATTCTGAGCGCCGAGTTCTGCGCCCAGCTCGAAGGCCGGGCCATCAACATCCACCACTCGTTCCTGCCCAGCTTCAAGGGCGCCCGCCCCTACGCCCAGGCCTACGCCCGCGGTGTCAAGCTCATCGGCGCCACGGCCCACTACGTCACCGCCGACCTCGACGAAGGCCCCATCATCGAGCAGGACGTGGAGCGGGTCGACCACACCATGTCGGCGGCCGACCTCACCGCCGTGGGTCAGGATGTCGAAAGCGTGGTGCTGGCCCGCGCCGTACGCTGGCAGGTGGAGCACCGCATCCTGCGCAACGGCCACAAGACCGTGGTGTTCCGTTGACGCGCTGTTCACCGAGACCTGCCCCATGTCCCGACGCAAACTTCCGCCCCAGACGCCCTGGACCAACTCGCCCGACGATGTGGAGGCAGCGTTCTACGAGGCGCTGGGCAGCGCCAACCTCGAGGCCCTGATGGCGCTTTGGTCCGAGGATGACGACATCTGCTGCATCCACCCGGGCGGCCAGCGGCTCGATGGCAACGCCGCCATTCGCGACAGTTTCGCGCAGCTGCTCGCCAATGGCGGGCTGCAGATCAACGCCGAGGTGCAACACCGCTGGCACAGCGTGACCAGCGCCGTGCACAGCGTGGTCGAGCGCTTGCAGGTCGAGGTGGACGGCAAGACGCAATGGGGTTTCGTTCTCGCCACCAACGTATTCGTGCAGACCGCTGGCGGCTGGCGGCTGGTGCTGCACCACGCCAGCCCGGGCGCGCCGCAAACCGCGCTCGACACCATCGTGCCCGGCGACGTGCTGCACTGAACCGCCGCCGGACCCTGCACGCTCACGCCTGGAACGCGGCCCGTCCGTACGCCGCCATGCCGCAGCCCACACCGCCCGCCATCCCCTACACCGCACCGCGCTGGCTGCCTGGCGGCCATCTGCAGACCGTGGTGCCTGCGCTGTTTTCGCGCCAGGTCGCCCCTGCCCCGGCGCTGCGGCGTGAACGCTGGGCAACCCCGGACGGCGATTTCATCGATGTCGATTGGCTCGCCGCACCGGCTCCGCCTGGTGCACCGCTGCTGGTGCTGTTTCACGGGTTGGAGGGCTCGTCGCAAAGCCACTACGCCCAGGCGGTGCTCGCCGCCTGCGCCGCGCGCGGCTGGCAATGCGCGGTCCCGCACTTCCGCGGCTGTTCCGGCGAAGACAACCTCGCCCCCCGCGCCTACCACTCGGGCGACTTCCTTGAAATCGACTGGATGCTGCAACGCTTTGCTGCGGCATACCCCGGCGCCGAGCTGTTTGCCGCCGGCGTATCGCTGGGCGGCAATGCCTTGCTGCGCTGGGCGCAGGAGCAGGGTGACAGCGCCAGCCAGCGGGTGCGCGCCATCGCCGCGGTCAGCGCGCCGCTGGATCTGGCCGCAGGTGGCCGCGCCATTGCCAGCGGACTGAGCTACCAGATCTACACCCGCATGTTTTTACGCACGCTCAAGCCCAAGGCCCTGCGCATGATCGCGCGCCACCCCGGCCTGGCCGATCCGGCGCGGGTGCGACGGGCGCGCGACCTCGGCGCCTTCGACGACGCCTTCACCGCGCCGATTCACGGCTTTCGCGACGCCGCCGACTACTGGGCCCGAGCGTCGAGCAAACCGCATCTCAAGCGCCTGCGCCTGCCCACGCTCATCCTCAACGCCCGCAATGACCCGTTCCAGCCCGCGGCGGTGCTGCCCGGCGCCGACGCAACCTCGGACTGGGTGCGACTGGAGCAACCCGCGCATGGCGGTCATGTCGGGTTCGCGCAGGGCGCCGCACCCGGTCGGCTCGATTGGTTGCCGCAGCGTCTGCTGCATTTCTTCGCGCACGGCGTCTAAGCCCATGGACGCCGCGGTACTCCAAGCTCTGGCGCGCTGGCCCAACGTGCCGCGCTGCACAGGATGGCTGGCCCTGGACCAACGTGGCCAATGGTGGATGCGCAACCATGTCGGCCCGACACCCTGGCCGCGCGACGCCAACGGTCTGCTCGACAAGACCGACGCCGGTCCGGTGCTGCACGCTGGTCTGGCGGCCTTCATCGGCCGCAACTACAGCGCTGATGCCCAGGGAAGCTGGTTTTTCCAGAACGGCCCGCAGCGCGTAGACGTCAGCCTGGAAGCCGCTCCGTGGATCGTTCGGCTCGAAGTCTTGGCCCAGGGCTTGACCTGGCACACGCACACCGGCCAGCCCTGCTCTGCGCGAGCTTTGTGGCTAGACGCCCAAGGCAAGGTCTGGGTGCGGACCGAGCTGGGCGCTGCGCTGCTGCACAGCAGCGACATGCCGCTGCTCGCCGCCCACCTCGACGCCACGGGCACCTGGCTGCAGTGCCCGGGCGGCCCGTCGCTCGCCTTGGCGGCGCTCCCGGCCGAGCCCGCCGCGTTCTTCGGCTTTCTGCCCGACCCGGGTTGAGCGACAGCGCAGTAGCCTGACACCCGCGCAACAAAAAGCCCGCTGACGCGGGCTCTTTGATCTGAAGGCGGGCGATGCCTTACTTCGACTGCGCCACCATGTAATCCACGGCGGCCTTCACGTCGTCGTCGCTGGCGCTGGAGCCACCCTTGGGCGGCATCACACCGTGCTTGCCGGTGTAGCCATGAATTGCACGGTCGTACAGCACGGCATTGCCCTGCGCGATGATCGGCGCCCAAGCTGCCTTGTCGCCCACCTTGGGCGCACCCGCCACACCCGCGCCGTGGCAGGCGATACAGGTCGACTCATACAAACCCTTGCCGTCGACCTTGGCAGCGGCCACCTGGACCGCTGCACCGCTGCCCGAGGGCGCAGGAGCCGCCGTGGCCGAAGCCGCAGGGGCCGCCGTGGCCATGGACGCCGCATTCTGCTGCGCCGCCGCCTGGCTGCTGGCCGCCACCACGGCCGAACCGGCAGGCGCCACCCGCGCATCCACCGCAGCGGTGGACAGCGAATCGGACCCTGCGGGCGGCTGGCTGCTGCTGCCAATGTAGAAGGCAATCAGCAGCAGCAAAATGATGGGGACGATGAAGCCGATGCCCATGACCACCAGAATTTTGCGCAGCGTGGGCGCAAACGGCAGATCAGACACATCGTTGGGATTGGCGGGAGCCGAATGAGAATTCGAGTGCGGTGCGCTCATAGCTGTCGGTTGGAAAGTGGGAAGCCAAAGAAAATAAGTGACATGATATGCGTTGCTCACGATCCCTCGATCGGGTCAACCCCAACGCGGCGAACCGCAGGTTGCGAAATTGATCGCAATCACTTTGCGTAACATTCAGTAACGCGACACGTTGTCGCATCTTGTGTTCCTGTGCGCAAACCGGCATCGGCGTTTGCGTCTTCGCCCGGGGCGAAGCGGTTATGATGTTGCGTTGCACGGAAGCGCACGCTTCCCGTCGCGCCCGTAGCTCAGTGGATAGAGTATTGGCCTCCGAAGCCAAGGGTCGCTGGTTCGATCCCAGCCGGGCGCGCCAGGGTTCATCAAGACACGGCTCGTGCTGATTGCGAGTAGGCAAACCATGAAACGCCACTGGAGTCTGACGGCCAAGATCGCGTTGTTTGCTTCGGCATTTTTGCTGCTGTCCTTGCTGTCCATCGGCATTACCTTGTCGATTTCCTGGAATCTCGAAGGCGGTGCCGCGGCGATGAATGTGGCCGGTCGTCTGCGGATGATGACCTACCAGATGGCATTGGCCGCTTCCACCGCGGACCAGTCTGCCTTGACGACTGACATTGCGCAGATGCAGAGCAGCCTTGACCTGCTGCGCAACGGAAATCAAGCACGCCCTCTGTTCGTCCCCTGGGATGCAACCATCCGCGCGCGCTTCGACGCCGTCGAGGCGCACTGGCAAACATTGCGCCCGCGATGGGCCAATCCACGTCTTGCGGCCCGCATCACGCAACACGAAGTGGATTCGTATGTGCACCAAGTCGATGCCCTCGTCAGCGCCATAGAACACCGCCTGGACTTCTGGACCACCGTGCTGCATGGCTTTCAGATGGGCATGGCGGTACTGGTGGTGATCGCCGCACTATTGATGTTCTATGCCGCCTACCTGTTTGTACTGGAGCCCGTGGGACGACTGAGCCGCGGCGTGCAGGCGCTGGCACAAGGCGATTATTCCGCTCGCGTGTCGGTGGAAACCACGGATGAACTCGGTGATCTGGCGCAAGGATTCAACCGCATGACTCAACAGCTGCAAACGGTCTACACCGAGCTCGAAGCCAGGGTGGCACAAAAGACCACCGCCCTCCTCACCGAACAGCAACGGCTGGCCGCACTCTACAAAGTGAGTGCTCTGGTCTCGGGTGCACAGAGCCTGACAACGCTCGCCTCCGACTTCACGGCAGCCCTGCGCGACATCGCTGGCGCAGACGCTGCGCTGTTGCGTTGGACGGATGAGGCCGCGCAGCGCTATGTATTGCTTGCGGCTGACTGCATGCCTGCTGAGATCACCGAGTCGGAACGCTGTCTGGTGGCGGGCGCTTGCCACTGCGGGCAAGTGCGTCCCGACCAAGGGCCTCAGGCCATCCAGTTCCGCACGATCACATCGGCTGATGCGAACCAATCTCCGGACGACGCCTGCGTACGCGAAGGCTATGTCACCTTGGTTAGTGTGCCGGTTTCGGCGCAGCAACGCTTGCTCGGCGAAATCGATCTGTTCTATCGCTTTACGCACCAGCTCGATCCACAGCAAACGGCCTTATTTGAGGCCCTGACCGGACATCTGGCCGCGGCCATGGAGAGTCTGCGCAGCGCCGCCCTTGAGCGAGAAGCGGCGGTCGCCCAGGAGCGCACCCTGCTTGCGCGCGAGTTGCATGACTCCATTGCGCAGGCTTTGGCCTTCATGAAGATTCAGTTGCAGCTCTTGCGCACGGGGCTGAAGGCCCACAATGCCCGGCAGATCGAGGCCGCGGTCGATGAGCTTGACGCCGGTGTACGCGAGAGCCTTGCCGATGTACGCGAATTGCTGCTGCATTTCCGCACCCGTGCTCAGGAGCAGAGCATTGAACCGGCATTGCGCAGCACGCTGCAGAAGTTCGAGTTGCAGAGTGGCGTGGCGACGCATCTCACCTTCAATGGCCACGGTCAGCCGCTCGACCCCGACGTGCAGGTCCAGGTTCTGCATGTGCTGCAAGAGGCGCTGTCCAATGTGCGCAAACATGCTCGGGCGTCGCATGTTCGGGTCGAAGTGCGCAGCCTTCCGCGCTGGCGTATCGAAGTCTCGGACGATGGTATAGGCACCGACCTGAACAGTGCACCCGCAGATGCATCGACTCATGTCGGGCTGCAAATCATGCGTGAGCGAGCCCGTCAGATCAATGCCGCGCTGCACATCGAATCGCAACCGACACATGGCACCCGGGTCATACTGGAGCTTCCAGACACGTTCCGCAGCACCGATGGCGCTCACGGATTGTCTGTGCCATCCACCCCTGAACCTAGCCATGCCCCCTGAGATCCGCATCCTGCTGGTAGATGACCACCCCTTGTTTCGTCGAGGCATCAGCGCGCTCATCGCCGCCGAGCCCGGCATGACGGTGGTTGGCGAGGCAGCGGATGTTGGCGAGGCGTTACGACTCAGCGCTCAGCTGCAGCCTGATCTGGTGCTGTTGGACAACCACCTCCCCGGTGTCCGCGGGGTCGATGCCGTGCAGAGCATCATGCAAAGCGCCGTACAGACTCGGGTGCTGATGCTGACTGTCAGCGACGACAGCGCCGATTTAGCGGCTGCACTACGCGCCGGGGCGAACGGCTACTTGCTCAAGACCTGCGAGACCTCAGAACTTGTGGCGGCGATCCGCCGCGCTGCCCACGGCCAAATCGTGATCGGCTCGGATATGGCGCCAAAGCTGGCCCAGGTCATGGGAACCGGGTCTCTGGACAGCTCCAGCGCGCCCCCCTCCGCTGCCATCTCTCCTGCAACTGCCAGCGCTCTGCCGGAACTCACCGCACGCGAGCGCCAGATCGCCGCAGCCATCGCCCGCGGCGCAAGCAACAAGTTGATCGCGCG
Organism: Pseudomonadota bacterium; assembly: GCA_021818065.1. GTDB lineage: Bacteria > Pseudomonadota > Gammaproteobacteria > Burkholderiales > Burkholderiaceae_C > Thiomonas. The sequence continues at coordinate 6,579 of JAKAFC010000054.1, read as the reverse complement.
TGAACTCGACATCGCCGAAACCACCGTCAAAGTGCATGTGCAAAGCATTCTGCGCAAGCTCGATCTCAACTCGCGAGTCCAAATCGCAGTGTATGTGAGCGAACGCGGCGGCTTGAACTAAACCTGCTGTCCAAGAAAATTTGGGTTCTCCCTCTGACGAAGTAGTTCCATTGGCCTAACTCGCCGCACCGTCCGACTCCGCCTTCCAACCAATACCCCGACGCTTCATCGCTCCCTACAGTTTCCCTGTCGATTCAAGGAGACTGATCATGGGCGCGACGGCGCAGCAGCACAATCGTCAGGCTTGGTCCGTGCTGATCATCAGCACCTGGGCTTTTACCGTGTGCTTCATGGTGTGGATGATGTTTGCCGTCATCGGCATTCCCATCAAAAAGACCCTGGGCCTGAACGCCACGGAATTCGGTCTGCTTACCGCTATGCCTGTGCTGAGCGGCTCGCTGGTACGAGTGCCGCTAGGAATCTGGACCGACCGCTATGGCGGACGTATCGTCTTCACACTGATCATGGCGGCCACCGTCATCCCCATCTGGATGTTGGCTTACGCCACGCAGTATTGGCAGTACCTACTCATCGGCCTGTTCATCGGTCTGGCCGGAGGTTCCTTCTCAGTCGGCACGCCTTACGTTGCGCGCTGGTTTCCAAAAGACCGCCAGGGTCTGGCGATGGGTATTTTCGGTGCAGGCAACTCCGGTGCGGCGGTCAACAAGTTTCTCGCGCCCGCTCTAGTCGTGAGCTTCGGCTGGACCATGGTGCCGCATGTCTATGCCGCCGTCATGCTCGGCACCGTGATTCTGTTCTGGCTGTTCAGCCACCACGACAAGAGCCATGTGGTGCAGGGCCAGACCAGCTTCATCGATCAACTGCGTGCGCTGCGCGATCCCGGCGTGCTCAAGTACAGCCAGTATTACAGCATCGTCTTCGGCGGTTACGTCGCCTTGGCGCTATGGATGGTGCAGTACTACGTCGGTGAATACAAGCTCAGCCTGCCCGTGGCTGCGCTGCTCGCCGCAGCCTTCTCGCTTCCCGGTGGCGTGCTGCGGGCGGTTGGCGGCTGGCTGTCGGACAAATTCGGCGCACATAGCGTCACCTGGTGGGTGCTTTGGGTGAGTTGGGTGGCGCTGTTTCTGCTGTCGTATCCGCAGACACAGTTCACCGTGCAAACCACCGGCGGTCTGAGCACCTTTCACATCGGGCTCAACGTCTATGCATTCACAGCGCTGATGTTCATTTTGGGCATTGCCTTCGCTTTCGGCAAAGCCAGCGTTTTCAAGTACATCGCCAACGACTATCCCGCCAACATCGGCACGGTGTCGGGCATCGTCGGCTTGGCCGGTGGCATGGGCGGTTTCCTCCTGCCCATCATGTTTGGCGCCTTGCTCGACCTCACCGGCATCCGCTCCTCTGCCTTCATGCTGATGTACGGCGTGGTGTCGGTGTCCCTAGTCTGGATGTTCTTCACTGAAGTCCGGCGCACCGATGTGTTCAAGCCCGGGTCGCCCAGCGCCGCCACCGTATCTGGCGCAAGCCTGGCGCAGACCAAACCCACCAGCGCCGCGCATCCTTGAGAACCCAGGAGAACCAACATGTCCAGTCATGTGATCAAGCATTGGAACCCAGAAGACACTGCGTTCTGGAAGAGCGAGGGCCAGATGATTGCGCAACGCAATCTGTGGATTTCCATCCCCGCGCTGACCCTGGCGTTTGCCGTGTGGATGGTGTGGTCGGTCGTCGTCGTGAAGCTGCCGCAGGTAGGGTTCAAGTTCTCCACCAACCAGTTGTTCTGGCTTGCAGCCCTACCCGGACTGTTTGGCGCCACGCTGCGCATCTTCTATAGCTTCATGGTGCCGATTTTCGGCGGCAGGCGTTGGACTGCCATCTCCACTGCCTCATTGCTGCTGCCCGCATTGGGGATTTACTACACGGTGCAAAACCCCGCCACGCCATACGAGGTCTTTGTCATCCTAGCGTTGCTCAGCGGCTTTGGCGGTGGCAACTTCGCCTCGTCGATGGCGAATATCAACTTCTTCTTCCCCAAGGCGCAGAAAGGGCTTGCGCTGGGGTTGAATGCCGGTCTGGGCAATCTGGGGGTCTCCATCGTGCAGTTCATCGTCCCGCTGGTGATTACCGCGGCGGTGTACGGCGTCCTCAGCGGCGATCCGCAAACCGCGACAACGGGCGGCAAAACCACCCAGGTGTGGTTGCAAAACGCCGGTTTCGTCTGGGTGCCGTTCATCATCGCGGCAACCCTTGCCGCCTGGTTCGGCATGAACGATCTGGCCGACGCCAAGGCTTCGTTCGCTGATCAGGCCATCATTTTCAAGCGCAAGCACACTTGGCTGATGAGCCTGCTCTACACCGGCACCTTCGGCTCGTTCATCGGTTACTCGGCCGGTTTTCCGCTGCTGATCAGGTCGCAGTTCCCGGGCATTGACGCTCTGGATTACGCTTGGCTGGGCCCCTTCGTCGGCGCCCTCATTCGGCCCGTCGGCGGCTGGCTGGCCGACAAGATCGGCGGTGCGCGGGTGACCTTCTGGAATTTCATCCTCATGGCGCTGGGTGTTGTCGCGGTGCTGTCCTTTTTGCCGCATGGGGGCGTCGGTGGCAACTTCACCGGATTCCTTGCCGCCTTCATGGTGTTGTTCGCCACGGCGGGTATCGGTAACGGTTCCACCTTTCGCATGATTCCCGTGATCTTTCTGACCGATCGCACCCGCGCAGCAGCCGGGCAAGGGCCTGCCGCGCAAGAACAAGCGGTGCGAGATGCCAACAAGGAATCGGCCGCAGTGATCGGCTTCACTTCCGCGATTGCGGCTTATGGCGCGTTCTTCATTCCAAAGAGCTACGGCACGTCGATCTCGATCACCGGGGGGCCACAGGCTGCGCTGTATGGATTCATTGTCTTCTACGTCCTGTGCGTGCTGGTGACTTGGTGGTACTACAGCCGCAAGAACGCCCCCATGCCCTGCTGACCGCCTTGAAGGAGAACACGATGAGCCATTTTCTCGATCGCCTTACGCACTTTGCCAAATCGCGCGAAAAGTTTGCCGATGGCCACGGCGAAGTCACCACCGAAGACCGTACTTGGGAAGACGCCTACCGCGGCCGCTGGCAACACGACAAGATCGTGCGCTCGACCCACGGCGCCAACTGCACGGGTTCATGCTCGTGGAAGATTTATGTCAAGGGCGGCATCGTTACCTGGGAGACGCAGCAGACCGACTATCCGCGTACCCGCCCCGACATGCCCAACCACGAACCTCGCGGTTGCCAACGCGGCGCTTCGGCGAGTTGGTATCTGTATTCAGCCAACAGGGTGAAGTACCCGATGGTGCGCGGTCGGTTGATGAAAATGTGGCGTGAAGCACGCAAGACGCTTGACCCGGTGGACGCCTGGGCCAGCATCGTGCAGGACAAGGCCAAGCGCGGCGAATATCAGAAGCTGCGTGGCATGGGCGGCTTCGTGCGGGCGCACTGGAACGACGTGAACGAGATGATCGCGGCGGCCAATGTGTACACCATCAAGACCTACGGCCCGGATCGCATCTACGGCTTCTCGCCCATTCCGGCCATGTCCATGGTGTCGTATGCGGCTGGCTCGCGCTACCTCAACCTGATCGGAGCCGTGCCGGGGAGCTTTTACGACTGGTATTGTGACCTGCCGCCGGCCTCGCCGCAGGTCTGGGGCGAGCAGACCGACGTGGCCGAATCGGCCGAGTGGTTCAACGCCAACTACATCATGGCCTGGGGCTCGAACGTGCCGCAGACCCGCACCCCGGATGCGCATTTCTACACCGAAGCACGCTACCGTGGCGCCAAGACCGTGGCGGTGACGCCAGACTACTCCGAAGTCGCCAAGCTCAGCGATGAATGGGTACACCCCAAGCAAGGCACGGACGCCGCCCTGGCCATGGCCATGGGCCATGTGATGCTGCGCGAGTTCCACTTCGGCGAGCACAAGTCGGACTATTTCCTCGACTATTGCCGCAAATACACCGACATGCCCTTGCTGGTGCGGCTTGAAGAACGCGAGATCGCTGGAGGCCGCAAGGTCTTGGCTGCCGACCGCTATCTGCGGGCCAGCGACTTTGCCGACCATCTCGGCCAGGCCAACAACCCGGAATGGAAAACCGTGGCGCTGAATGCAGACGGCAACATCGCACTGCCGCATGGCTCGGTCGGATTTCGCTGGGGCGAGCAAGGCGACATGGTGGGCAAATGGAACCTGGAAGCGCGCGACGCGCGCGACGGCGCCGATATGCAGCTCGCCCTCAGCCTGATCGACATGAAAGACGGTGTGGCAGAGGTCGGCTTCCCGTACTTCGGCGGGGTGCCTGCGGAGCACCATCCCGGCAATGTGCAGGACGACGTGCTGGTTCGCAAAGTGCCTTACCGCACACTGCAGCTGGTTGACACCGAAGGCCACACGCAGGATGTGAAGGTGGCCTCAGTCTATGACCTGATGGCAGCACATTACGGCATCAATCGCGGCCTGGGCGAAGAACCCAACCCCTGCGCCCGAAGCTACGCCGACAACGTGCCCTACACCCCGGCATGGCAGCAGCCCATCACCGGCGTTCCGGCCGATGTAGTGGTTCGCATCGCCACCGAGTTTGCGACCAACGCCCACAAGACCCACGGCACCTCCATGGTGATCTTGGGCGCGGGGCTGAACCACTGGTACCACATGGACATGCATTACCGCGCCATCATGAACATGCTGATGATGTGCGGCTGCATTGGCGTGCCGGGCGGCGGTTGGGCGCATTACGTGGGGCAGGAGAAATTACGCCCGCAAACCGGTTGGACCGCGTTGGCCTTCGCGCTGGACTGGGGACGTCCGCCACGGCAGATGAATTCCACCAGCTTCTTCTACGCGCACACCGATCAGTGGCGCTACGAAAAGCTTAGGGTCGATGAAATCCTCTCACCGCTGGCCGACCCCAAGGAATTCGGCGGCAGCATGATCGACTACAACGTCCGCGCCGAGCGCATGGGCTGGCTGCCCTCGGCACCGCAACTGCAGACCAACCCGCTGCATCTGGCACGCGAAGCAACTGCCGCCGGGCTATCCCCGAAGGACTACGTGGTCAAGGGGCTGAAGGACGGCAGCCTGCGTATGAGCTGCGAAGACCCCGACAACCCGGTGAACTGGCCGCGCAATCTGTTCGTCTGGCGCTCCAACCTGCTGGGCTCGTCGGGCAAGGGTTCTGAATACTTTCTCAAGCATTTGCTGGGGGCGCAGAACGGCGTGCTCGACACCGAGTTGAGCGCTGCCGACGACCGCCCGCACGAAGTGCAGTGGCGCGATGCAGCGCCCGAAGGCAAGCTCGACCTGCTCGTCACGCTGGACTTCCGCATGAGCACCACCTGCCTGTTTTCGGACATCGTTCTGCCCGCAGCAACCTGGTACGAGAAAAACGATCTCAACACCACCGATATGCATCCCTTCATCCACCCGCTGTCGGCAGCGGTCGATCCCTCTTGGGAGGCACGTTCGGACTGGGAAATCTTCAAAAGCTTCGCTCAGAAATTCTCCGAAATCTGCGTCGGTCACCTGGGTGTGGAACAGGATGTCATCCTCACTCCGATGATGCACGATACCGCGGCTGAGCTCGGCCAAGCCACCACTGTGCGCGACTGGAAGAAAGGCGAGTGCGAACTCGTTCCCGGCAAGACAGCGCCGCAGATCACAGTGGTCACCCACGACTACCCCAACACCTTCAAGCGCTTCACCTCGCTCGGACCGTTGATGGACACCATCGGTAACGGCGGCAAGGGCATTGCCTGGAACACCGAGGATGAAGTCGAGGCGCTGGGCGAACTCAATGGCAAGGTTCTGGAAGACGGCGCCACCAGAGACCGGCCGCGCATTCTGACTGACATCGACGCTTGCGAGACCGTAATGATGCTGGCACCGGAGACCAACGGCCATGTGGCGGTGAAGGCCTGGGCCGCGCTGTCGAAGATCACCGGGCGCGATCACACCCATCTGGCCATTCCGAAGGAACACGAGAAGATTCGGTTCCGCGACATTCAGGCGCAGCCGCGCAAGATCATCACCTCGCCAACCTGGTCGGGCATTGAGGACGAGAAGGTTTGCTATAACGCCGGGTACACCAACGTCCACGAATACATTCCGTGGCGCACCCTCAGCGGCCGCCAGCAGTTCTATCAGGACCATGCGTGGATGCTGGCTTTCGGCGAAGGCTTTGCCAGCTACCGCCCGCCGGTGAACCTCAAAGCGGTGCAGCCGGTACTGGGCAAGTTCGGCAACGGTCACAAGGAGATCGTGCTGAACTGGATCACGCCTCACCAGAAATGGGGCTTCCACAGCACATACACGGAAAACCTCATTCTCCTCACCCTCAGCCGTGGCGGCCCATGCGTGTGGATTTCCGAGGATGACGCCAAGGTCGCAGGCATCGTGGACAACGACTGGATCGAGGTGTTCAACGCCAACGGCGCCATCGCCGCGCGTGCCGTGGTCAGCCAGCGGGTCAAACCCGGCATGGCCCTGATGTACCACGCGCAGGAACGCATCGTGAACACCCCGGCCTC
>JAKAFC010000053.1 GCA_021818065.1 Pseudomonadota bacterium | reverse complement strand
ATGGCGATGAACCCAGCTTTGCCCGCCCGCAACGCGCTGGCGAGGTGCGGGCCCACGGGCTCGTCGACGGCATCAACATCGGCGTTGGCAAGGGCGTACGTTGCCGCGGGCTCGGCAGCGCGCAGCACGCTGGCATCGTTCGCCGCATCGCCGTTGCGATCTGCGTCCCAAGTTGGAACGGCTTGGGCTGGAGTGACTTGCTGCCCAGCCGCGCGTTGCGCCGCGTCGCGCGCCAGCGCTTGGCCGGTGAACGACGCCGCGCAGGCGGCCAACGCGTCGGGCGGGCCGGCGAACACCAGCCGACCTCCGGCATCCCCCCCGTCGGGGCCGAGGTCGATGACCCAGTCGGACGAGGCGATGACGTCGAGGTTGTGCTCGATCACCAGCACGGTGTGCCCGGCATCCAGCAGCTTGCGCAGGGCCCGCAGCAGTTTGGCCACGTCGTCGAAATGCAGGCCGGTGGTCGGCTCGTCGAACAGGAACAAGGTGCCCTTGCGCGCCAGTCCGGCGCGGGTCTTGGCGGCCTCGGCCAGAAAACCCGCGAGCTTGAGGCGCTGGGCTTCGCCGCCCGACAGCGTGGGCGTGGGCTGGCCCAGGCGCAGATAGTCCAGCCCGACGTCGACCAGCGCCTGCAGCGTCCGGGTGATGTCGGACTGACCGCGAAAGCGCTGCAGGGCCTCGGCCACGGTGAGGTCGAGCACCTCGGCCATGTTCAGCGCAGCAAATCCGTCTTGCGCGGGCAGGCGCACCTCCAGCACCTCGGCGCGGTAACGTTTGCCGTCGCAATCGGGGCAACGCAAGTAAACGTCGGACAGGAACTGCATTTCCACATGCTCGAACCCCGAACCGCCGCAGGTGGGGCAACGGCCCTCGCCGCTGTTGAAGCTGAAGGTGCCGGCGGTGTAGCTGCGTTCGCGGGCCATGGGCAGGGCGGCGAACAGGGCGCGCAGACCGTCGAAGGCGCCGACGAAGCTCACCGGGTTGGAGCGGGCCGTCTTGCCGATGGGCGACTGATCGACCAGCACCACGTCCGCCACCTGCTCGGCGCCGAGCAGACGCTCGAACGCTCCGGGCACGGGCGCGGTCTTGCCCAGGGCCCGGGCCAGCGCCGGGTACAGCACGTCGCCGATGAGGGTGGATTTGCCGCAGCCCGATACGCCGGTGAGCGCGGTCATGGCGCCGAGCGGAATCTCGACCGTCAGCGCCTTGAGGTTGTGCTCGCGCGCCCCTTCCAGAATGAGGCGCGGCGCCAGCAGCCTGCCCTGCTCGCTGCGCCGCGGCGTGCGCCGGCGCGGCACGGACTGACTTACCTGCAAGGCCCCACCGAGGTAGCGCCCGGTGAGCGTGCTCGCGCGCTGCGCCTCGTCCAGCGTGCCCTGGAACACCAGGTGGCCGCCTCGTTCGCCCGGGCCGGGGCCGATCTCCAGCATCCAGTCGGCAATGCGCATGAGCTGCGGGTCGTGCTCGACCAGTAGCAGCGAATTGCCCGCGTCCTTGAGCCGGTGCAGCACCCCGCCCAGGCGGTCGAGATCGCGCGGGTGCAGGCCGATGGACGGCTCGTCGAGCACGAACAGGGTCTGCGTCAGCGCCGTGCCCAGCGCCGTGGTGAGGTTGATGCGCTGCACCTCGCCGCCCGACAAGGTGCGCGACTGCCGGTCGAGGGTGAGATAACCCAAGCCGACATCGCGCAGATAGCGCAGGCGCGAGCGGATGTTGTCGAGCAGCATGCTGCTGGCGGCCTGCGCCATCTCCGGCAGCGCGAGCTGGGCGAATAGATGCTGCAGGCGCGCGATGGGCAGGGCGTTGATGTCGTGCAGGTTCAGGCCGGGCAGGTTGGCGAGCACGGCGTCGCTCCACGCCACCCCCACCGGGCGGAAGCGCGCATAGCCGCCCTCGCCTTCGAACGCTGTCTCGGCCTGCTGCAACGAGCCGATGCGCCACAGCAAGGCCTCGGTCTTGAGGCGTGCGCCCTGGCAGGCCGGGCAGGCGGTGTAGCTGCGGTACTTCGACAGCAGCACCCGCACATGCATCTTGTAGGCACGGCTTTCCAGCCAGTCGAAGTAGCGCCGCACGCCGTAGAACTGCTTCTGCCAGTTGCCGCGCCAGTCGGGGTCGCCGTCGATCACCCAGGTGCGCTCGCGCGCGCTGAGTTCGGCCCAGGGCACATCCAGCCGCACCGCCGCCTGCGCGGCGTAGCGCTCCAGATCGGTCTGACACTCGGCGAAGCTCTGCGTCTGCCACGGCTTGACCGCACCGGCACGCAGGGTCTTGCGGGGATCGGGAATCACCAGATCGAGGTCCACCCCGATCACCCGGCCGAAGCCGCGGCAGGTGTCGCAGGCGCCCACCGGCGAGTTGAAGCTGAACAGACCGGGACTGGGGTCGCGGTAGTGGATGTCGCAATCCGGGCAGTGCAGGTCTGACGAGTAGCGCCAGACCGTCGCCTGTGCCTGGCCATCCGACGGCAGCTCGTGCACGGCCACCCGGCCCTGGCCGAGCCGCAACGCTGCCTCGACCGCCTCGCTGAGCCGCGCGGGCTCGTCGGTGGGCAGGCGCAGGCGGTCTTGCACCACGTCGAGTATCTTGCCCTGCGGCGTCGTGCGCTCGCCCAGGATCCGGCTGTAGCCCTGCGCCGCCAGTTGCTCGGTGATGTGCTGCACGCTCATATCCGGCGGCACCGCCACGGCGAAGACGATGGCAGCGCGCAGCCCGAGCGGCAGCAGCGCGGCGCGGCGCTGCACGTCTTCAACGATGCTCTGCGCCGAATCGCGCCGCACCACGGCGCCACAGCCGCGGCAGTGCAGCGTGGCGGCACGGGCGAACAGCAGCTTGAGGTGGTCGGCCAGCTCCGTCATGGTGCCCACGGTGGAACGCGAGGTGCGCACCGGGTTGGTCTGGTCGATGGCGATGGCTGGGGGAATGCCCTCGATGCGGTCGACCTGAGGCCGGTCCATGCGATCGAGGAACTGCCGCGCATACGGCGAGAAAGTCTCGACGTAGCGCCGCTGGCCTTCGGCATAGACCGTGTCGAACACCAGCGAGCTCTTGCCCGAACCCGACACGCCGGTGACGACGACGATGCGGCCGAGTGGAATGTCCAGATCGAGATTCTTCAGGTTGTTCTGCCGCGCACCCACGATGCGGATGGCAGCGTCGCTCTCGGCGGCATCGGGCGAAGTGCTGGGGAAATGTGCAGTCATCCGGCCACTATACCGGCAGCATTCGCCAACCGCCGCCGCTGGGAATTGGGTCGCGCGCCGCGGTCCAACGCCCCGCGCCAAGGGAGCCTCTGTCCTTCCAAACGGCCCTGGCGCCCACCCCATTTGCGGGGGATTGCGGCCCCGGGTGGATAGAATTTGTCAACGATTTGACTGCAGACTTCTGCCATGCGACTGCCCAAGCGCCCTGCCCTGTTGGCCGCCCTGTTCGGCAAGCCGGCCAACGCGCGCGCTGCGGCCAGTTCGCGCCATGTGCAAATTCTCATCACCCGGCCCGGACATCCGGCGCACACCCTGCGCATCGACCTCGACGCCCTGCGCCGCGCCGCCCTCTGGATCGCGGCCGGGGTGCTGCTCTGGCTGGCAGTAACGCTGTACATGACCTGGTCGCAGTGGAGCAGCGCCGAGGCGCGTCAGCGCGCCAACCGCCTTGCCGCGCAGGCGCAGGCCGTGCAGTCGGCCAACGCCAGGCTGCAGGCGGAGAACGGCGCCATGGCCAACACGCTGCTGGCGCTGAAGCAGCGTGTGGACGGCTTGGCTTCGACCATGCGCGGCTTCGTGCAGACGCGCGAACGCCAGTTCCCAGTGGAAGACAACCAGCGTGCCAACCAAGGTGGCATCGCCATGCCGTTGACCCTGGGCAACGCCCCGGCCATGGCACACGACGAGGCCGAGGTCATCGCCGAGCGGTTGCGCCTGCTGCTGCCGCAGGCGCAACATCTGGCGGCCTTCGAGGCGGCGCGGCCCATGGGCGAGCCGGTGGCAGGCAGCGCCGAGATCACCTCCGACTACGGCCTGCGCCCCAATCCGCTGGGCGGCGGCGTGGAGTTTCACAACGGCATCGACTTCGGCGTCAACGTCGGCACCCCGGTGCACGCCACCGGCAACGGCGTGGTGGAAAGCGCCGGGTGGAAGGCGGGCTACGGCAACTGCGTGGTCATCGACCATCCCTTCGGCTATCGCAGCCTGTTCGGCCACCTCAGCCAGACTCTGGTCAAGCCGGGCGAGGTGGTGCAGCGCGGCCAACGGATTGCGCTGTCGGGCAATTCCGGGCGGTCCACCGGTCCGCACCTGCACTACACCTTGTTCTACGGCGACAAGACCCTCGATCCCGCCACCTACCTTCTTGCCCAACGCTAGGACCCGCCATGTTCAAGCCCAAGACTCCGAAGACCAACGACGTATGGGCCAAGGATGCCTCGGCGTCGTCGCCCCTCTCGGCCGCCGTCACGCCCACGGCACTGACTTACATCGGCGCGGGCAGCGAGGTGCGTGGCGACCTGCGCGCCGCGGGCAATCTGCGCATCGACGGCGTCATCTTCGGCACCGTGGAGGTCGATGGCGATCTCGAAGTCTCGGCCACCGGCGCCATCGAGGGCGAGGACGTGCGCGCCCGCAGCGTGCTGGTGCATGGCCGCATCAAGGCGCGGGTGCACGCTGCCGAGCACCTGCGCATCCACGGCCAGGGCCGGGTCGAAGGTGACGTCACCGCGCAATCGCTCGACATCGAGGCTGGCGCCCATTTCGTCGGCTACAGCCGCACCGGTGTCGACACCCCGCCTGAGGTGCCGCAACTTCATCACCAGGCCGCCGAGACCGGGGTCGGCGCCGATCCCGGCGGGCATCAACCCGCGGTTTGACATTGGCCGTGCGCGGCCAATCGGCGGCATGCTGTAATGCCCGGATGTCCGCCGAATACGCCGCGTCCCGTCCACTTTCCTCCACTGATCAGCGGCCGCGTAGCCGCTCGGTGCGCTCGCTGAGCGGGTTGTTGCCGTTCCTGCGGCCCTATCGGGGACGCATCGCCGTGGCGCTGGTTTTCCTGCTGCTTGCCGCAGGCAGCACGCTGGCCTTCCCCATGGCGCTGCGCTGGCTGATCGACGCCGGCCTGCTGCATGCGCAGGCCAGTCGTGCCAGCCTGGGCTGGCATTTCGCCGGGCTGTTCGGGCTGGCCGTGGCTCTGGGCGTGTTTTCCGCCGCGCGCTTCTACATGGTGAGTTGGCTGGGCGAGCGCATCACCGCCGATGTGCGCAGCGCCGTGTACGCCCATGTGCTGCGGCAGAGCCCGCAGTTTTTCGAACACACGCAAAGCGGCGAAGTGCTGTCGCGTCTCACCACCGACACCACCCTGGTGCAAACGGTGGTCGGCACCAGCTTTTCCATGGGGTTGCGCAATGTGGTGGTGCTGCTCGGCGGCATGACCATGCTCATCATCACCAACCCCGGGCTGATGCTGGGGGTGGGCGTGGTCATCGCCGTGGTGGTGGCCCCGGCGGTGTTCATCGGACGGCGGGTGCGCCGCCTGTCGCGCGCCAGCCAGGACCGCATCGCCGACGCCAGCGCGTTGGCTTCCGAAGTGCTGGCGGCCATGCCCGTGGTGCAGAGCTACGCCCGCGAAGACGACGAGGCCCGGCGCTTCTCCGGCTCGGCCGAGACCGCGTTCCGCACGGCCGTCAGTCGCAACAAGGTGCGCGCTCTGCTCACCGCCTTCATTATCGTCGCGCTGTTCGGTGCCCTGCTCTACGGTCTTTATCTGGGAACGGTCGCCGTCATGGAGGGCCGCATGAGCGCCGGTGTGCTGGGGCAGACCGTGCTTTACATCGGTCTGGTGGCGGGTTCGGCCGCCGCCCTGGCCGAAGTGTTCGGCGACCTGCTGCGCGCGGCGGGCGCGACCGAACGGCTGATGGAGCTACTGGCCGAACAGTCTCCGGTCCGCAATCCGGCGCAGCCGGTTGCGCTGCCTGCGGTGCGCGGCGGCTCGGCCGTGGTGCTCGATCATGTGCGCTTCTTTTACCCCTCGCGCCCGGACAAGCCGGCGCTCGACGACTTTTCGCTGCGCATCGCGCCGGGCGAGACCGTGGCGCTGGTCGGCCCCAGCGGCGCCGGCAAGACCACGGTGCTGCAATTGCTGCTGCGGTTCTACGACGCGCAGCAAGGCAGCATCCGCATCGACGGCGTGGACGTGCAGCAAGCCGACTTCAAATCCTTGCGCCAGCGCATCGGCCTGGTGCCGCAGGACGCGGTGATCTTCTCCGCCAGCGCCGCCGACAACATCCGCTACGGCCGCCCCGACGCCACCGAGGCCGAGGTGCAGGCGGCGGCGCGCGCGGCGCAGGCCGACGGCTTTCTGCGCGAACTGCCCCAGGGCGACGCCACGTATCTGGGCGAACGCGGCGTGCGTCTGAGTGGCGGCCAGCGTCAGCGCATCAGCATCGCCCGCGCCATTTTGAAGAACGCGCCGCTGCTGCTGCTCGACGAAGCCACCAGTGCCCTGGACGCCGCCAGCGAGCGCGATGTGCAGACCGCACTCGAACACGCCATGCAAGACCGCACCACCCTGGTCATCGCCCACCGTCTGGCCACCGTGCAGCGCGCCGACCGCATCGTGGTGATGGACCAGGGCCGCATCGTCGACATCGGCACCCACGCCGAACTCATGGCCCGCGACGGCCTCTACGCCAGCCTGGCGGCGCTGCAATTCATGCGCTGACAGCCAGAAAAACCGGGGCGTGCGACGCGCGTGGCCGGGATGAACCCGGCGAACCCGATAGCATTCGCTGCTGCGCTCACGCTTCGTTCCCCCGATTCATGCCTCTCCTTTCCACCCCTTATGAAGACCTGATGCGTCACGTCTTCACCCACGGCCAGGACAAGACCGACCGTACCGGTGTCGGCACGCGCAGCGTGTTCGGCCACCAGATGCGTTTCGACCTGTCGGCCGGATTTCCGCTCATCACCACCAAGCGGGTGCATTTCAAAAGCATCGCCTACGAGCTGCTGTGGTTTTTGCGCGGTGAGTCCAACGTGCGCTGGCTGCAGGAGCACGGCGTCACCATCTGGGACGAATGGGCGCGGCCCGACGGCGAGCTCGGGCCGATCTACGGCGTGCAGTGGCGTTCGTGGCCCGCGCCCACGCCCGACGACCCGCACCGCACCATCGACCAGATCAGCGAGGTGCTGCGACAGCTGCGCACCCAGCCCGATTCGCGCCGCATCATCGTCAGCGCCTGGAACGTCGGCCAGATCGCAGACATGGCGCTGCCGCCGTGCCACGCGTTTTTCCAGTTCTACGTCGCCCCGCCGCGGGCCGCAGGCGAACCGGGCCGGTTGAGCTGCCAGCTCTACCAGCGCAGCGCCGACATTTTTCTCGGCGTGCCGTTCAACATCGCCAGCTATGCGCTGCTCACGCTGATGATGGCGCAGCAGACCGATCTGCTGCCGGGCGAATTCATCTGGACCGGGGGCGACTGCCATCTCTACAGCAACCATTTCGCCCAGGTGCAGGAGCAGCTCAGCCGCGCGCCCTACCCCTACCCGACGCTGGAATTCGCCCGCAAGCCGCCCAGCCTGTTCGATTACACCTTCGACGACTTTGTGCTGAGCAACTACCAACATCACCCGGCGATCAAGGCGCCGGTGGCGGTATGAGAAGAGCCCCCACGCTCACTGCGTTCGCTCCCACCTCGCGGCTTGCAAGCCGCTCGGATTCGGCTGGCAGCTCCGGGCGAGCAGTCGCCCGCATCTGTCCGGCCTCATCCCCCCGAGGGGGCGCTCGCATCCTTCGGGCGGCCGGGCGGACGCTCGGTTCGGCCCCCACGCTCACTGCGTTCGCTCCCACCTCGCGGCTTGCAAGCCGCTCGGAATCGGCAGGCAGGCCCGGGCGAGCAGTCGCCCGCATCTGTCCGGCCTCATCCCCCCGAGGGGGCGCCCGCATCCTTTGGGCGTCGGGGCGGGCGCTCGGGGCTTCGCGATGACCGAGCTCGTTGTCATCGCCGCGGTGACGCGCAATGGCGTCATCGGCAAGGATGGCGGCATGCCGTGGCATCTGCCCGCCGATCTGCAGCACTTCAAGCGTCTGACCCTGGGGCATCCCATTCTGATGGGACGCCGCACCTGGGATTCGCTGGGGCGCCCGCTGCCTGGTCGGCGCAACATCGTCGTCAGCCGACAACCGGGCTGGCAGGCCAACGGCGCCGAGCATGCCGATTCCCTCGCTGCGGCGTTGCAGCGCGTGGCGGGCGAGAGCACGGCCTTCGTCATTGGCGGCGCCCAGCTCTACGCCCAGGCCCTGCCTCTCGCCAGTCGGCTGGAGTTGACCGAAATCGACGCCGACTTCGACGGCGACACGGTGTTTCCGGCGTGGGACCGCAACCGCTACGTCGAGACGGCGCGGGAGTCGCACCGGGCGCCGCAGGGTTGGGACTATCACTTCGTGACCTACACCGCCAAGGGCACCGAGACCGGTTGATGACGGGCTGTGCCGTGTTGTTTCAGGGGGTGGCGATCTGGGCCGGTTTGCCCGCCACGCTGTTCGCCTTGATGCTGCTGGCGTATCGTCTGAACACCCGCTTCACCTGGAGCCTGCTGCTGCTCGGCATGGCCGGTCTTGCCGCCGAGGGCTTGGCCATGGCCTGCACCGGCTGGGCCACGGGCACGGCGCGGCTGCCGACGCCTGGCGGCCTGGTCCCGGTGTCCCCAACGCTGTCGCCCAACGCCATCTGGCGCATCAACGTCGCCTGGCTGGCGGGCTCCATGCTGGTCATGCTGGCCTGCCTCGGCGCTGTCTGGCGGCTGCTGCGGCGCCGTTGATGCATCCTGAAACAGTTTCGGCCCCCTGCCTCCAGTAGAGTGCGGCGCAAACAAAACCCAGGAGGAGACAGGATGCAAACGGCCCAGGCGCAGACCAACCGCACCTCGCACATCGCCATCGCCAGCTTCATCGGCACGGCGATCGAGTTTTACGATTTCTATGTTTACGCCATCGCCGCGGCGCTGGTCATCGGCCCGGTGTTCTTTCCCAGCGCCTCGCCCACGGCGCAGACGCTTAATGCCTTTGCCACCTTCGGCATTGCCTTCCTGGCGCGGCCGGTGGGTTCGTTTCTGTTCGGCCATTTTGGCGACCGCTTCGGTCGCAAGTCCACCTTGGTGGCCACCTTGTTGACCATGGGGGTGTGCACCACCCTCATCGGTCTGCTGCCGGGCTACACCCGCATCGGCGAGTTGGCGCCCTGGCTGTTGGTCATGTTGCGAATTGGCCAGGGGCTCGGCCTGGGTGGCGAATGGGGCGGCGCGGCGCTGCTCGCCACGGAAAACGCCCCCAAACACCGCCGCGGTCTGTTCGGCATGTTCCCGCAGCTTGGGCCGTCCATCGGTTTTCTCGTCGCCAACGGGCTGTTTCTGCTGCTGGGGGTGCTGCTGAGCCACGATCAGTTCATGGCCTGGGGCTGGCGCATCCCGTTCCTGGTCAGCGCGGTGCTGGTGCTCATCGGCCTGTACGCCCGCGTGCGCCTGACGGAGACGCCGCTGTTCGCTGCCGCCGACAACCAGCCTGCCCGCGTGCCGCTGGGCGAGCTGCTGGCGCGCCATCTCAAGCCGCTGGTGTTGGGCAGCCTGTCCATCGTCGTCTGCTACGCCCTGTTCTACATCAGTGCGGTGTTCGTGCTGAGTTACGGCATCGGCACCCTGCACCTGCCCAAGCCCCGCCTGCAGGCCTGGCTGATGCTGGCCATCGTCTGCATGGCGCTCGCCACGGTGCTGTCGGCCTGGGCCAGCGATCTGCTGGGACGCCGCGTCGTGCTGCTGGCCTCTGGCGTGGCGGCGATTGCCTGGGGTTTCGCCCTGGCACCTTTGCTCGGCTCGGCGACGACCGCGGGTGCCGGGCTATTCCTATGCGGTGCGCTGTTCCTCATGGGCATGACCTACGCACCGCTGGGCGCCATGCTGCCCGAGATCTTCCCCACCTCCGTGCGTTACACCGGCTCGGGCGCGGCGTACAACCTGGGCGGCATTCTGGGCGCCTCTCTGGCCCCCTACGTGGCGCAAGTGCTGGTGGCGCATGGCGGCTTGAGCTGGGTGGGCGGCTACATCTCGGTGGCAGCGCTGATCAGCCTGCTTGCCGTGCTCGGTCTGGGTGAAACCCGGCACCGCGAAATGGCCCGGCCGCAGCCGGATTCCTTGTCCTGATGGTGGATGGGCCGGCGTGCCCTGGAGAACGATCGATGCGTTTCGGCAAACTGGGTTGGATGGGTTTGGTGTTGGTGTTGGGTGCGCAGGCGCAGGCCGCGCAGACGTCGATGCAACCCGGCCTGTGGAGCATGGACATTCAAGGCTCGACGCAAGTCGGCCCCGATTCCACGGTGCCGGTGCAACGCCAGATGAAGATCTGCGTCAAGCCGGGGCAACCGCCGGAAAGCATCGTCGTTCCGGCCGACGACAAAACGTGCACCCGCAGCCAGGCCACCCTGCCCGATGGCAAGACGCAGTGGACCTTCCATTGCACCGTGCAGCAGGCCAAGGTCACTCAGGTCGGCAGTTTCGAATCGTCGGCCAGCACCTTCGATTCGCACTGGACCATCTCCACCGATTTGCCCTCGGGCGCCAAGACCAGCACCCAGGTGCAGGTGACAGGCAAGCGCCTGGGGGCGGATTGCGGCGACGTCAAATAAAAACAGCCGCCTCGCGGCGGCTGCGTCTCCTCGGCGGTGTGATCCCGCTCCCCTTGGTTTGAACCTCAGGCCACCTTGCGGTCGAAGAACTGCTCGTCTTCGGTCGAGCCCTTGAGCGCGGCGGTGGAGGCTTCGCTCTCGATGGTGGTGGTCACGGCGTCGAAGTAGCCGGTGCCCACTTCGCGCTGGTGTTTGACCGCGGTGAAACCCTTGGGCGCGGCGGCGAACTCGGCTTCCTGCAGTTCGACAAAGGCGCTCATCTGGTTGCGGGCGTAGCCATAGGCCAGGTTGAACATGGAATAGTTCAGCGCGTGGAAGCCCGCCAGGGTGATGAACTGGAACTTGTAGCCCATGGCGCCCAGTTCCTTCTGGAACTTGGCAATGGTGGCGTCGTCCAGGTTCTTCTTCCAGTTGAACGACGGCGAGCAGTTGTAGGCCAGCATCTTGCCCGGGAACTTGGCGTGAATCGCCTCGGCAAACGCCTTGGCGTAGGCCAGGTCGGGCTTGCCGGTCTCGCACCACACCAGATCGGCGTAGGGCGCATAGGCCAGGCCGCGGGAGATGGCTTGTTGCAGCCCGGGCTTGGTGCGGTAGAAACCCTCGACGGTGCGCTCGCCGGTGCAGAACGGCTTGTCGTTGTCGTCGACGTCGGCGGTGAGCAGGTCGGCGGCCTCGGCGTCGGTGCGCGCCACCAGCACGGTGGGCACGCCCATGACGTCGGCCGCCAGACGCGCGGCAATCAGCTTGGCCACGGCCTCGCGGGTGGGCACCAGCACCTTGCCGCCCATGTGGCCGCACTTTTTCACCGACGCCAGTTGGTCTTCGAAGTGGACGCCAGCGGCGCCGGCCTCGATCATGGCCTTCATCAACTCGAAAGCGTTGAGCACGCCACCGAAGCCAGCCTCGGCATCGGCGACGATGGGGGCGAAGTAGTCGATGAAGCCCTCGTCACCGGGCTGCTTGCCTTCCATCCACTGAATCTGGTCGGCGCGGGTCAGGGTGTTGTTGATGCGCTTGACCACGCTGGGCACCGAGTTGGCCGGATACAGCGACTGATCGGGATACATTTCGCCCGCCAGGTTGGCGTCGCCCGCCACTTGCCAGCCCGACAGATAAATGGCCTGCAGCCCAGCCTTGACCTGTTGCATAGCCTGGTTGCCGGTGAGCGCGCCCAGGGCGTTGACGAAGGGCATGTCGTGCATCTGATTCCACAGGCGCTGTGCCCCGCGGGTGGCGAGCGTATGCTCCACGGCCACCGAGCCGCGCAGCCGCACGACTTCTTCGGCCCCGTAGCCGCGCTTGATGCCCTTCCAGCGCGGGTTTTGCGCCCAATCCTGTTCCAACTGTGCCACTTGCTGTTCGCGGTTTGCCATCTGCCTCTCCGGGTGAAGGAAAAAATCGATGCGTCAGCTTAGTGCAGTTTTGCGCTGCAACATAGTCTTATGTCTTATACAAGAGACAAATTTATTCCCATAGAAATCAATTGGATGCAAAAACTGTTTTGAGATGCGAAACGATTTTTTGCTCCATGAAAGACTGCTCCCACGCGGCGCAGCACACGACTTTCACATCATGGCAGCGGCATTTTGTATCGTGAAAATTTCACTCGCACCCCTTCGCTCATGAGCCGCGACACCACCTCCGTTCCTCCCTCCCCCGCTCCGACTGCTGCCGCGCCGAGCACGCAGGCGCCGCGGCATCTCATCGAGCTGTTCTGGGTGTTCAACCACCTCACGTTGTTGGGCGTGGGTGGCGTTCTGCCCTTCGCCCAGCGCATTCTGGTGGAAGACAAGCGTTGGCTGCGCACCGACGAGTTCGTCGAAATGTTGAGTCTTGGTCAGGTGCTGCCGGGCCCCAACCTCATCAATCTGGCGCTGATGGTGGGCCAGCACTTCTTCGGCTGGCGCGGCGCCGTGGTGGCGCTCGCGGGCATGCTGGCTGCGCCGCTGGTGCTGATCTTCATCGTGGCCGTGGCCTATGCCAGCTTCGCGCAGACCCCGTTGGTGGCGCACGCTCTCAAGGGCATGACGGCCGTGGTGGCGGGGCTGGTCATCGCCATGGCGGTCAAGCTGTTTCCGGCCGTGCAGCACCACAAACCCAACTGGGTGTGGGTCGCCTTGTCGTTCGCCGGCGTGGGCCTGCTGCGCTGGAATCTGCTGTGGGTGCTGCTCGCCCTGGGGCCGCTGGCCGTGGGGTTGGCCTGGTGGCGCGTGCGGAGGGCATGATGCACAGCCTGGCGCAAGTGCTGCCGTTTTTCGGCCACTTTTTACTGTGGTCGCTGCTGTCGGTGGGGGGGGCGATCGGCCTGTTGCCGGATATGCATCGGTATCTGGTCGTGCAGCAGCATTGGGTCAGCGACGCGCAGTTCGCCTCGGCGCTGGCGCTGGGCCAAGCCTCGCCGGGCCCGAACATGATCCTGTTCGTCGCGCTGCTGGGTTGGCAGATTCTGGGGCTGCCCGGGGCGCTGCTGGCGGCCCTTGGCCTGATCCTGCCCTCCTCGCTCATCACCGTGGTCTATTTCCGTTACAGCCGCATCCACAAGGAGCGCTTCTGGGTGCGGGCCATGCACGAGGGCATGGCACCGATCACTGTGGGGCTGTTGCTGTCGTCCGGTTGGCTGCTGGCGCGGCAGGAGGCCACCAGTTGGCAACGCGGCGCCCTCATTCTGCTGACCGCGGTGCTCGTGGTACGCACCCGCATCAATCCGCTCTGGCTGCTGCTGGCTGGCGCCGGGTTGGGCATGCTGGGTATCCTCTGACCTGCCATGCTCACACGCCTCACCGCCCTGCGCTCCGTGGTTTTGCAGACCACCGCCGAGCTGCGTCTGCGCGAGGCTGCGGCTGCGCAAACCCTCCCGCCCCACACGCTGATGCAGCGTGCCGGACGCAGCCTGGCGCGGCTGGTGCAGGTGCGCTTTCCGCACGCCCGCCGCATCGTCGTGCTTGCCGGGCCCGGCAACAACGGTGGCGATGCCTTGGTGGCAGCCGCTCGGCTCCCCGCTGCGGGACGCGACGTGCGCGTGCTGGCCTACGGGGCCGACACTCTGGACGACTGGTCGGCCCGCCTGCCGGCCGACGCCGCCTGGAGCCTGCAACAGCTGCGGCAAGGCCCCACGCCCCTCCACCTTCTGCCCCCCGACACCCCGCTGCCCGCAGCCGACCTTTACATCGACGCCCTGCTCGGCATTGGTCTGCGCGGCCCGGTGCGGCCCGCCATCGCAGCGGTCATCGAACGGCTCGACCACCAGCCTGGCACCCCCGTGCTCAGCGTCGATCTGCCGTCAGGGCTGGACGCCGACACCGGCGTAGCGCCAGGCCCCTGCGTGCGTGCCACGGTCACCCTCAGCCTGCTGGGCCTCAAGCCCGGTCTGTGCACCGGGCCTGCGGTGTCGCGTTGCGGCGAAGTCTGGTGCGACGATCTCGACTTGGCGGATGCCGACCAGAATGCCGCAGCGCCGCAATGGCTGGGTGCCGATCAGGTCCGACCGCTGCTGCCCGACCTCGCCCACGCTGCCCACAAGGGCCAGCGCGGCGACGTCTGGGTGCTCGGCGGCGCACCGGGCATGGTCGGCGCAGCCCTGCTGGCGGCGCGTGCCGCAGCGCGGTTGGGCGCCGGCCGGGTGTTCGCTAGCCTGATCGACCCGGCGGCCCCGCGCGTGGATTCCGTCGCCCCCGAGTTGATGCTGCGCGCGGCAGACGCCCCGCTGCACGATCTGAGCACACGGTCCTGCGTGGTGGCAGGGCCGGGGGGCGGGCTGGCTCAGGACTTCCGCTCCCGCCTGGAGCAAGCGCTCAGCGTGCCCGTGCCGCTGGTGCTCGACGCCGACGCGCTCAACCTCCTGGCCGACGCCAGCGGTGCACCGCTGCGCAACCTGCTCGATCAGCGCACCCAGCCCACGGTGTTGACGCCGCACCCGCTGGAGGCCGCACGGCTGCTCGGCACCACGGCGCAGGCAGTGCAGGCAGACCGGCTGCAGGCGGCGCGTACCCTGGCGCAGCGCCATGCCGCGTGGGTGGTGCTCAAGGGCGCGGGCAGCGTCATTGCCAGCCCGCAGCAGGCCCTGTGGCTCAATTCCAGCGGCAACGGTCTGCTGGCCACCGCAGGCAGCGGCGACACGCTGGCCGGCAGCATCGCCGCGCTGATCGCCGCCACCGGCGATGTCCGTGCCGTGCTGGCCGCCGTCTGGCTGCACGGCTGCGCTGCCAGCCGCTACGCCCGGCAGGGCGCCGCCTCTGGCCTTACTGCCGCCGATCTGCCGACTTGGATGGCGCAATGCTGGGCCGAATGCGCCGGACAATCCGGTGATGTTTGACGGCTTGTCCCGATTTTGCTACCTTCGCACCATGTTTTCGCCGCTTGCTACCCACTGCCGTCCTCTGTCCTTCGCACAGGAGGTGTTGCTGCTGGGCGGTCTGCTACTGGCCTTGCCAGACCCTGCCGCGCGCGATTGATCTGCGTTTTCCCCCTAGACCAAGCGCCCGCGGCTCTGCCCCAGGGCGCTTTTTCATCTGCGTTCCACCATGAACTCACTGTGCACTGACACGAAACGACTACCCACCGGTTGCCGGGCCCTGCGCCTGCGACAGCCCGGCCGCCCTGCCGTCGCCCTTGCCCTGTTCTGAGCAGTCGTTCGTGTTTTTCGGAGATGCACCCATGTTGAAGCAACCGCACACCAAGTACCGCGCCTTCCCTCCCATCGACCTCAAGGACCGCACCTGGCCCGACAAGGTCATCAGCCAGCCGCCGATCTGGATGAGCACCGACCTGCGCGACGGCAATCAGGCGCTGTTCGAACCCATGGACGCGCAACGCAAGATGCGCATGTTCAAGATGCTGTGCGCCGTCGGCGTGAAGCAGATCGAGGTGGCCTTCCCCTCGGCCTCGCAAACCGATTTCGACTTCGTGCGCGAACTGATCGAAGGCGGCCACATCCCCGACGACGTCACCATCGAAGTGCTGACGCAGGCGCGCGAAGACCTGATCCGCCGCACCTTCGAATCGTTGCGCGGCGCACCGCGCGCCATCGTCCACGTGTACAACGCCACGGCGCCCAACTTCCGCCGCATCGTCTTCAATGTCGATGAGGCTGGTTGCACCCAGATCGCGGTGAACGCAGCAAAGCTCATCAAGCAGCTCGCCGCTGAACGTCCCGAAACCCAGTGGACCTTCCAGTACAGCCCGGAAGTGTTCAGCGGCACCGAATTGCCGTTTGCGGTGTCGGTGTGCAATGCCGTCACCGAAGTCTGGCAGCCCACGCCCGAGAACAAGATCATTTTCAACCTGCCGGCCACGGTGGAAATGAGCACCCCCAACAT
>JAKAFC010000052.1 GCA_021818065.1 Pseudomonadota bacterium | reverse complement strand
CGAGCACAACGCCGTGGCCGACGAGTCCGGCCCGCTGCAGATCGCCGGGGCGCGCGACCGCCTGCAACTGCGGCTGTCACGCGATTTCGGTCGGGTCTGGGCCAACGTGAGCACGGCGGTGATGACCTATGACACCCGTCGCGGCAACCCGCTGGGCCGTGGCGGCAGCACCCAGTTCGAGCTGGGGTTCTGGTTCCGCCGCAGCGAGCCCGATCTGAGCGTCAAGCTGCTCGGCTACGCCAACCGCTTCAGCGCCAACGCCGGGCCGCCGCTGCCGCCCTATGCCCCGCTGGTGCCCGGCGGCACCGCCCCCACGGCCGCCTTTTTCGTGCCCGCTGGCGACGACGTGCTCGGCCTGGGACTGGGGTTCAACATGGCGCACAGCGACACCTACAGCCGCCGCTGGATGCCGTATGCCGAGGTGGATGTGCTGCAATCACGCCGATTGGGACTGACCAACAATCTGAACCTGGGCATCCACGGCCCGGTGTTCGGGCCGGACGAACTGGCGCTGAGTTACCAGCGCCAGCAAAACACCTCGGGCCTGAACCGGCAGTGGAGCCTGCAGTACCGGCTGTGGTTCGGCCGCTGAACCGCCATGCCGTCGCGCCTTCCTTTCACCATGATGATGCAGGAGAGTTCCATGACCATTTCCTCCCCCGCGCGCCGCGCCGCGCTCGCCACCCTGGGTGCCGGTGCGCTGTTGCTGGCAGGCTGCGCCGTCACGGCTCTGCCGGGGCAGTCGCTTACTGTGTCTGCCGACGCCAAGTTCGCCGTGCTGCCGCTGGCCAATGCCACCGACGTGCCGCTGGTCGAGCGCCGCGCCCAGGCCATCACGGTCTCGCTGCTGCAGCAAAAGGGCCTGCGCGACGTGGTGGTCTATCCGCAGAAGAGCAGCGACAACCCGCTGGATGCCGAACCGACGGTCACCCCGACGCAGGCGCTGGCCTGGGCCCGCCAGCAAGGGGCGCGCTACGCGCTGTCCGGCACGGTGACGGAATGGCGTTACAAGACCGGCGTGGACAGCGAACCGGCCGTGGGCGTCACCCTGCAGGTTGCCGACGTGGCCACCGGCCAGGTGGTGTGGAGCGCCAGCGGCGGGCGCTCGGGCTGGGGCTACCAGGCGCTGGCGGCGGTGGGGCAGTCGCAGATCGAGTCGCTGCTGCGCGGCATCCGCGTGACGGCTGCCGCCGAGCCCGCCGCGTCGAAGTGACCCGACCGAAGCTGCGCCGCGCATGAAACTCGACAAGCTCTCCACCCGCGTCACCCGCCGCATGCGCAGCGAGTCGGCGCGCATGCGCTGGCGCTGGCTGCGCTACTGGCGGCCCAACACCCAGTCCGGTCGGCTCGTGGCCATGCTCGAGAGTGTGCTGTTGCCGGTGCTGGTGCTGTGGATCGGCCACATCCTGCGGCCCCAAGATCCGCTCGGGGCGCACGCCGGATTTCCCTGGGCCTGGTTCGGCCCCTGGCTGATCGCCGTGCGCTACGGCGCGGGCTATGGTCTGTTCGGCGTGGCGTTCTACGCCGCATTCTGGAAGTTCGGCCCCATGCTGCGCGGCATTGCACCCGTCGCCGTGTTTCCGGCCGAATTCTTTCTCGGCGGCATGCTCATGACCCTGATCCTGGGCGAGTTCGGCGCCGCCTTCCGCAACCGCCAGGTGCTGCACCGCGAAGTCACCAAAGACCTCACGGCGCGGCTGGAGCGCACCAAGCGCCGCTTGTTCGTCATCAAGGAGGCGCTGTCCACGCTCGAGCAGGAACTCACCGACCGCCCCATGACCCTGCGCGACGCCCTGCTCGACCTGCGCCGCACCTTCACCTTCCAGGGCGGCCGCCCGGCCCTGCCCGCGCCAGCGGCCACGCCGGGCCTGCCACCGCCCGCGCCGCTGCCCGATCCGCGCGCCTTCCTGCAGTTGCTTAGCCAGTCGTGTCGGCTGGTCGAAGCCGGCATCTTCGTGCGCGAAATCACGCCGCACGGCCTGCAATGGCGGCTCGCCGCCTCGCTCGGGCAGGCCCTGCCCCCGCTGGATGTCGACGATGCCCTGATCAACCGCATTCTGGAGACGCACCAGTCGGTGCACGTCGCCCAGACCGTGCGCAATGGGTCCGACAGCCAGCCCTGGGTGTTCGCCGCGCCGCTGCGGCTCGACGCCTACGACGAAGTCGATGCCTTGCTCGCCGTGCACACCATGCCCTTCATGGCCTTCGAGGAAAACAACTTGCAGCGCCTGCAGGTGCTGTGCGCTTCGTATCTCGACTTCAGCCAACTCGAACTCACGGTTGAAGACGTGCGTTCGGCCTGGGTGCAGGCCCCCATCAGCCTGCAACAGGAGTGGGCCCAGCTCAGCGAACTCGGGCAGAACTTCAAGCTGCACAGCTACTGCGCCGTGTGGAGCGGACAAGGCCGCGTCAGCGACGACGCGCTGGCCGAATTCGCCGGGATGCAGCCGGTGGAAAGCTCCACCTGGACGCTCAAGGGACGCGGCGGCAAACCGGCGCTGGTGGTGCTGCTGCCGCTGCTGAGCGCTGGCGGTCTGGCCAATTACCGGCGCGACATGATCACCCTGCTGGAGCAGATTCTCAGCCGCAGCAACCAGCGCCCCGACCAGGCGTTCGACCTCGACTTCCTCGAAGTCGCCGGCCCGCGCGGTTTTCTGGAACTGCGCCGTCTGCTGAGCAGCGCCCCCGCCGAGGCCACGCCCCCGGCACGCTCCGGAGCCTAGCGCGGTGACGCCTCTGTTCTACAAGCTCGGCGCGCTCATCGTCGCCCTCGAAACCCTGGCCACGTGGCTGTTGGTGAGTCGTGACGACGTGCACCTGCTGTTGTTCTGGCTGGTGCATGGCACGGCCGCCGTGCTGGTGGGGCTGCTGTTGTGGTCGCTGCTGCCGGCCGATCTGCGCCGACCGCGCCGGCTGTCCTTGAGCCTGCTGACCGTGCTGGCTTTGTTCTTTCCGGTGATCGGGGTCTTCGGCCTGCTGCTCGCGGCGCGGCTGGCGCAATGGCTGCCGCACCGCCAGCAGGCCACCGACCATTTGCGCGAGGCGCCCCAGCTCCAGGTGTTCGCCGTGTCGCATCTCGACGACGACCAGCGCCGTGACCTGCCCGCTGGCCAGACCGCGCGCATCGCCCGCGACCAGAGCCAGCCGCAGGCGCAGCGCATCCGCGCGGTGCTGGCGCTGCGCGAGATGTCGCCCCGCATGACCTTGCCGGTGCTGCGGCGGCTGCTGTCCGACCCCGACGAGGAAATCCGCCTGCTCGCCTACGGCATCAGCAACACCTGGGAGCAGCGCCTGACCGACAGTCTGCAGGAGGCGCTGCGCGACGTCGAAGTGGTGCGCCACAACGGCGGCGACGGCCCTGCCCTGGCGCGGGCGGCGCAGCGCGTGGCCGAACTGCAGATGGAGTTCATCTACCAAGGCCTGGCACAGGGCGATCTGCGCGACTTCGCGCTGCAACAGGCGCTGCACTACTGCACCATCGCCCGCCAGGCCCTGCCCCAGGACACCGGGCTGCAACTGATGTTTCTGCGGCTGTCGCTGGCCGCAGGCAAGACGCAGGATGCGCGTGCTGTGCTCGAACGTCTGGCGGCCGAGGGGGCCAGCCCCACCCTGTGGCGGCCCTATGCCGCCGAGCTCGAATGGATCGAGCGACATTTCGACCGCATCGCCGCCGAACTCGCGCCGCTGGGCGCGCGCCAGGTGGCGCCGCGTCTGCGCCCCATCGTGCGCGTCTGGCAGACGCTGACGACGCCACAGGCTGCGCCGCTGGCCATCGGCGAGGCACCGGCCGGACGCCGCCGGGGCGACCTCGCGCCCACGCCCACTCCCGCACCCACGCCAGCCACCGCGGACGACGCCGACCGTCTGCTGCTGGGCTGACCGCCATGTCCCAACCCGACTTCTCCGACACCCAGCCGCAGGCCCGCGAGGCCGAGGCCGACATCGACGTCATGCTGCTGCTGGAGGGCACCTACCCCTACGTCTCGGGCGGCGTGTCGAGCTGGGTGCACCAGATCGTCAGCGGCTTTCCGCACCTGCGCTTTCATCTGGTGTTCCTCGGATCGCGCGAGGACGACTACGGCAAGCCGCGCTACCAGATGCCCGCCAACGTGGTCGGGCTGACCCACCACTATCTGTTCAGCGACACCGTGCTGCCCAGCGCACACGAAATGCGGGGCGACGCCCGCACCGCCGCACTGGTGGAGCAGTTGCACGCGCTGATCCGCGACGGCAACGATCGCGCCAGCCGCGCCGAGGTACTGCGCGCCAGTCTGGAGGCCATGCAGGACAAGCTCGATTTGCGCTACTTCCTGCACTCGCACCAGTCCTGGGCCTACCTCACCGAGCAGTACCAGTTGCGCTGCACCGACCCGTCCTTCGTCGATTACTTCTGGACGGTGCGCACCATGCACACCCCCATCTGGACCTTGGCCACCCTGGCGCGCGAGCTGCCGCGGGCCAAGGTCTATCACACCGTGTCCACCGGCTACGCCGGGTATCTGGGCGCCGTGCTGGCGCGGCTGTACAACAAACCGCTGATCCTGTCGGAGCACGGCATCTACACCAAGGAACGGCGCATCGACCTGTTCTCGGCCAACTGGATCAGCGACAACACCCCGGTCCTCGAACGCACCGCGGGCGAAGCCGGTTACTTCCGCCAGCTCTGGATCCGCCTGTTCGAGTCGCTGGGGCGCATGTGCTACGACGCCGCCGACCCGGTGATTGCGCTTTACGAAACCAACCGCCTGCGCCAGATGGCCGACGGCGCCAACCCCATCACCACCTGCTGCATCGCCAACGGCATCAACGTGCCACCCTTCGCCGCGACCCGGGCGCAACGTCCGGCGCAGCCGCCGCTGGTGATGTGCCTGATCGGTCGGGTCGTGCCCATCAAGGACATCAAGACCTTCATCCGCGCCGTGCGCGTGGCCAGCAACCGCCTGCCTGGCTTGCAAGGCTGGATCGCCGGCCCGGAAGACGAACACCCCGAGTACGCCCGCGAATGCCACGACCTCGCCGACAGCCTGCAACTCGGCGACACCCTGCAGTTTCTCGGCTTTCAGAAGCTCACCGAACTCATGCCCAAGATCGGCCTGGTGGTGCTGTCATCCATCAGCGAGGCGTTGCCGCTGGTCATGCTCGAAGGCTATGCCGGCGGCGTGCCCGCGGTGACCACCGATGTCGGCTCGTGCCGCCAGCTCATCTACGGCTTGGGTGCCGAGGACGAGGCGCTGGGCGCCTCCGGCGCGGTGGTCGGCATCGCCGATGCCCAGGCACTGGGCGAGGCCTGTGCCGAACTGCTGGGCGACGCCGAGCGCTGGCAGGCCGCAAGCCAGGCGGGCATCGCCCGGGTCGAACGCTATTACACCCAGCCCATCATGTTCGACAACTATCGCGCGGTGTACGACGACGCCCTGCAGCGCAGCGCCGCCCGCGCCGCCGGTCTGGGCGACGACGTCGGCGCCGTCGCCACCTGGCTGCGCGGCGAGCCCCCGCTCGACGTCCCCGAACCTGACACCGCAGCCCCCGTCGAAATGCCGATGGATCTCCGCACAGGCGTCTCCACCGACGAACCCGCCAACACCGCCGAGCCGCCTCAAGACGACGGTATCCCCCTCGGGGGGCAGAGAGGGCGAAGCCCGAACGTGGGGGCACCCGCCGACGCCGCCGAGCCGCCTCAAGGCGGCGGCAGCCCCCCCGGGGGGCAGAGAGGGCGCAGCCCGAACGTGGGGGCGCACTAGATGGCCGGCATCGGTTTCGAGCTCCGCAAGCTGCTGCGCACCGAGTCCTACCTCGGGCTGCTGCGCGCCTACACCTACGCCTCCATCATCAGCTCCGGGCCCTGGGTGTTTTCCATCATCGGCCTCATCGCCGTGGGTGTGCTGTCGCTGGGCGTGGTCACGCCCGACACCCTCATCACCCAGTTCCAGGTCACCGTGACCTATCTCATCATGGCCTCGCTCATCCTCACCGGGGGGCTGCAGCTCGGCTTCACCCGCTGGGTGGCCGACCGGCTGTTCGAAAAGCGCAAGGAGGACATCGCCCCGGCCTATTTCGGCGTGGTGCTGGTCACCACGGCGGTCAGCGGCGGCCTGGGCTGGTTGGTCGCGCTGCTGGGCTTCGACGGGGTGAGCAACCTCTACCGCGTGCTCATCGTGGTGGGTCTCACGCTGCTGGCCAACCTCTGGATCACCACGGTATTCCTTTCCGGGCTGAAGCAGTACCGCGCCATCGTCGGCCTGTACGCCCTGGGCTACGGCATGTCGGTGCTGCTGTCGTACTTCTTCCGGCCCTGGGGGCTGGAAGGGCTGCTGCTGGGGTTTCTCGGCGGCCAGTTCGTCATGTGGGTGCTCATGCTCTGGCTGGTGCTGCGCAATTTTCCGGTGGTGCGCCCCATCAGTCTGGCCTGTTTTCGCCCGCGGCAGATGTATCTGTCGCTCATCGCCGGCGGCATGCTCTACAACCTGGGCGTGTGGGCCGACAAGCTCACCTTCTGGTTCACCCAGGGCACGTCCAACCCGGTGATCGGGCCGCTGCGCGCCTCGACCATCTACGACCTGCCGGTGTTTCTTGCCTACCTGTGCGTCATCCCCGGCATGGGCATTTTTCTGGTGAAGTTCGAGACCGACTTTGTCGAGTGGTACGACAAGTTCTACACCGCCGTGCGCGAAGGCGGCGCGCTGCAAGACATCGCCCGCTACCACGACGGCATGCAGGGCGTGGTGCGCGAAGGGCTCTACCAGATTCTCAAGGTGCAAGCACTCACGCTGCTGGCCGTCTACACCTTCGTGCCCGCGCTGTTCGCCTGGATCGGCATCAGCAGCCTGTACATCCCGCTGTTTCTGGTGCAAGCCGTGGCGGCGAGCTTCCAGGTGATGCTGCTGGCGGTGCTCAACGTGTTCTATTACCTCGACCGCCGGCGCGACGTGGTGATCATCACCGCCACGCTCACAGTGCTCAACTTCGCGCTCAGTGCGGTCTCCATCCACCTCGGCCCCGCCTTCTTCGGCTATGGCTTCGGCGTGGCCCTGCTGGTCACGCTGATGCTGGGCATGGTGTTGCTGCAGCGCCTGTTCCGCAAGCTGGAATACCAGACCTTCATGCTGCAGTAACCGGTCGTAGCGAAGCTGCACGCGGCTTGGTTTCGGACTAGAGTTTGGGGGTTCACCCAACAGGAGACTCATCATGCTGGTCCACAAGATCCATCATGTTGCTTACCGCTGCAAGGACGCGCTGCAGACCGCACGCTGGTACGAGCAGCATCTGGACATGAAGCTGGTGCTGTGCATCGCCGAAGACACCGTGCCCTCCACGGGCGAGGCCGATCCCTACATGCACATCTTTCTCGATGCCGGCGAGGGCAACATCCTGGCCTTCTTCGAACTGCCCACCCAACCCGCCATGGGGCGCGACCCCAACACCCCCGTCTGGACGCAGCATCTGGCGCTGGAGGTCGGCTCCATGGACGAGCTCCTGGCCGCCAAGACGCGCCTGCAGCAGGCTGGCATCGAGGTGCTCGGCCCCACCGACCACGCGCTGTTCCAGTCCATTTACTTCTTCGACCCCAACGGGCATCGCCTGGAGCTTGCCTGCAACACCGCCAGCCCGAAGATGCTGGCCGCGCTCGACGCCGTGAAGTGGGACATGCTGGAAGAATGGGGCCGGACGCGCAAGGCACCCAAGCACGCCGCCTGGATGCACGACGGCCGCTACAAGGAGATGTTCCAGTGAGGCTGGCCACACTCAAAACCCAGGCCCCCGACGGCCGCCTGGTGGTGGTGAACGACGCCCTCACCCTGTGTCAGCCCGTCCCCGACATCGCCCCCACATTGCAGGTCGCGCTTGACGACTGGGCACGCTGCGCCCCGCTGCTGCGCGATGTCGCGCTGGCGCTGCAAAGCGGCACGGCGCGCCACGCCCAACCCTTCGACGCCAGCGCCTGCCACGCGCCCCTGCCCCGGGCCTACCAGTGGGCCGACGGCTCGGCCTACATCAACCATGTGGAACTGGTGCGCAAGGCACGCAAGGCCGACATGCCCGCCAGCTTCTACACCGACCCGCTGATGTACCAGGGCGGCTCGGACAGTTTCATCGGCCCGTTCGACGCCATCGTCGCCAAGGAAAGCTGGGGCATCGATTTCGAAGCCGAAGTGGCGGTCATCACCGGCGAGGTGCCGCTGGGTGCAACGCTGGCGCAGGCCGCGCAGGCCATCCGGCTGGTGCTGCTGGTCAACGACGTGTCGCTGCGCCATCTCATTCCGGCAGAACTGGCCAAGGGCTTCGGCTTCTTTCAGAGCAAACCGGCGTCGGCGTTCAGCCCGGTGGCACTGACGCCCGACGCCCTCGGCACGGCATGGCGCGACCACAAGCTGCATCGGCCGCTGCAAGTCGAGGTCAACGGGCAGCGCTTCGGGCATCCGAATGCCGGGGTGGACATGACCTTCGACTTTGCGCAGCTCATCGTTCACGCCGCCAAGACTCGCCGACTGGCGGCGGGCACCATCATCGGTTCGGGCACGGTGTCGAACAAGCAAGGCGGGCTGTGGGGCTCCAAGGTCGAGCACGGCGGCGTGGGCTATGCCTGCATCGCCGAGGTGCGCACCTACGAGACCATCGAACAGGGCGAGGCCGTCACACCCTTTCTGCGCGACGGCGACGTGGTGGAGATCAGCATGCACGACGAGCACGGCCAAAGCCTGTTCGGCAGCATCCGCAACCGCGTGCAGGCGCTGCCGGAATGAAGCTCTACACCTACTTTCGCAGCTCGGCGGCGTACCGGGTGCGCATTGCCCTGCAGCTCAAGGGGCTGGCCTTCGAGTCGGTGCCGGTGCACCTGGTACGCGACGGCGGCCAGCAGCACAGCCCGGCCTATGCCGCACTCAATCCGAATGAAGCAGTGCCGACGCTGGACGACGACGGCCAGATCTTCACCCAGTCGCTGGCCATCATCGAGTACCTCGACGAGACACGCCCCAACCCATCGCTGCTGCCGGGCACGGCTGCAGACCGCGCCCGCATCCGCGCCATCGCGCAAACCATCGCCTGCGACATTCACCCGATCAACAACCTGCGCGTGTTGCAGCACCTCGCGCGCAACCACGACCTGAGCGAGGTGCAGCGCTCAGCGTGGTATTGCCACTGGGTGGAGCGCGGCCTGCAGACCGTGGAAAAGATGCTGGCAGGCGACCCGCGCACCGGCCGCTTCTGCCACGGCGACACCCCCACGCTGGCCGACTGCTGCCTGGTGCCGCAGGTGTTCAACGCGCGGCGCTTCGGCTGTAGCTTGGCGGGCCTGGACACCATCGTGCGGATCGACGCGGCATGCAGCCAGCTGGCGGCCTTCGCCCGCGCCGCGCCCGGCCAGCAACCCGACGCTGAATAGCCGGTCGCAGGTCGGATCGGGCATGGCGTTCAGATTGCCACAGTGGGCACGGCGACCGCCTCGTCCACCTCGCCCGGCAGCAACGCCCCCGCCTCGATCTCCGGTTGGGTCGCCGCCTGGGCATAGAGCGGGGTGAAGTCGGGCGCGGTGGCGTCGAACAGTTGCTGAAAGCTGTCGATGATGAAGTAAGTCGCCTGAAAGGCATCGATGCGGTAACGGCTGCGCAGCAAACGAGGCAGATCGAAGCGCAGCCGCCGCGCCTGCGGGCTGTGCAGGCTGTGCTCCACCTCGCCTGCCGACGACAGAATGCCGGCGCCGTAGATGCGCAAACCCTTTGTTGAGCGGATCAGCCCGAACTCCACCGTGTACCAGTAGAGCCGCGCAAGGTATTGCAGGGCATGCTGGCCTTGCGCCTTCAGTCCGCCGGCGCCGAAGGCCTGCATGGCGTCGGCGAAGCGGGGTTCGAACAGCAGCGGCACATGGCCGAACAGATCGTGGAACAGGTCGGGTTCGACGATGTAGTCGAACTCCTCCGGCTTGCGCAACCAGACCGTCACCGGGAAGCGCCGCGCGCTCAGCAGGGCGAAGAACGCCGATTCCGCAATCAGTCCGGGAACCGCCACAATCTCCCAGCCGGTTGCAGCCTTCAGCCGCGGGTTGATGTCGGCAAAGCGCGGGATGCCGTTGCGCGCCTGCAGATGCGGCAGGGCCTGGACAAACGCGTCGCAAGCCCGCCCCGGCACCAGGGCCATCTGCCGCGCCACCAGCCGGGCGAACAGCGCATGCTCCTCGGGGGTGTAGCGCTCCCAGTGCTGCACGCAGGTGGAGTCGGCGTTGCAATGCGCGTAGTCGCCCCGCGGGGTGATGCTGGATTCACCGTAGGTCACAGGCACGCTGGACATGGTCGGCTCCCAGCCTCAGGCGGCGTGCGTCTCCAGCACGCCGCGGCGCATCTGGTCGAGCTCGATGCTTTCGAACAGCGCCTTGAAGTTGCCTTCGCCAAAGCCCTGGTCGCCCTTGCGCTGGATGATTTCGAAAAAGATCGGGCCGATCACCGTCTGGGTGAAGATCTGCAGCAGCAAGTGCTTGTCGGGCCCGGTGGCGCCGTCGAGCAGGATGCGGTTGGCGCGCAGCCGCCCCACTGGCTCGCCGTGGCCGGGCAGGCGTTTGTCGAGCAGTTCGTAATAGGTATCGGGCGTGTCGAGGAACTCCACTCCGACGCGGCGCAGGGTTTCGACCGTGGCGTAGATGTCGTCGGTGGCCAGTGCGATGTGCTGGATGCCTTCGCCGTGGTAGCGGTCGAGGTATTCCTGGATCTGCCCGGCTTTTTCCTGCCCTTCCTCGTTGATCGGAATGCGGATCTTGCCGCACGGGCTGGTCATCGCCCGGCTCTTGACCCCGGTGACCTGGCCTTCGATGTCGAAGTAGCGGATTTCGCGAAAGTTGAACAGCCGGGTGTAGAACTCGGCCCATTCGTTCATGCGGCCGCGGTGCACGTTGTGCGTCAGGTGGTCGATTTCGGTCAGCCCGGCGCCGCGGTGTTCGGGGCCGACGTCGTCGATCGGCTCGAAGTCCACGTCGTAAATCGAAATATCGCCGATGCTGCCCGGCGCGCGGCCGTCCTTGCCGTGCCAGCGGTCGACCAGATAGATCAGGCTGTCGCCGATGCCCTTGATCGCCGGGATGTTCAGTTCCATCGGCCCGCTGTTGGCCGGCACGCCCCAGGCACCGAGTTCCAGCGCACGGCGGTAGGCGGCGTGCGCGTCGTGCACGCGAAACGCCATCGCGCACACGCTCGGCCCATGCAACCGGGCAAAGCGCTGAGCGAAGGAATCGGGCTCGGCGTTGATGATGAAGTTGATGCCGCCCTGTCGCCACAGGGTGACGTTCTTGTGGCGATGGCGGGCGACGGCGCGAAAGCCGAGCGCGGCGAACAGCGCCCCGAGCTTTTCCGGCTCCGGCGCGGCGTATTCGACGAATTCGAAGCCGTCGGTGCCCATGGGGTTGGCGGTGGTGGGGGTGATCATGCGCTTGTCTCCTGCGTCTTGAATGGCTGCACTTTAGGCCGGACAGGACGCAAGATTTCCGCAAACTGCGCGCCGTTTCGGCTGATTGCGGGAAAATCCTGCGTCGATCGGGCTCTACGATCCCATAAGCTGCAAACATTGCAGAAGCACAATCCAACGCAAACCAAGGCCATCATGCAGCGCGTCTGGGACATCTCGCCCCTCATCTCGCCCACCGCACCGGTGTTTCCCGGCGACCTGCCCTACTCCCTGGAGTGGACGGCTCGCCTCGGTCCTGGCTGCCCGGTCAACCTCAGCGCCGTCCATCTCTCGCCCCATGTCGGCGCGCATGCCGACGCGCCCTTGCATTACGCCAACGGGGCGCCGAGTATCGACGCGGTCGATCTTGCCCCCTATCTGGGGCCATGCCGGGTGATCCATGCCCTCGATTGCGGCCCGCTGATCACCATCGCCCATCTGCAGCACGCGGCCGAGCAGCTGCCGCCGCGCGTGCTGGTTCGCACCCGCCAGCATGCGCTGACCACCTGGTCCGACGCCTTCGCCGCCTTCGCGCCCGCCACAGTGGACTGGCTGGCCGCGCAGGGTGTGCGCCTCATCGGCCTGGACACGCCGTCGGTCGATCCTGCGCCCAGCAAGACGCTGGACAGCCACGCCGCGCTGCTGCGGCACGATCTGCGCGTACTCGAAAACCTGGAGCTCGATGCCATCGCCGAAGGCGACTACGAACTCATCGCCCTGCCGCTGAAACTGCAGGGCGCCTGCGCCTCCCCCGTGCGCGCCGTCCTGCGCACCCTCTGAAGCTCCGCCCATGACCGACCTGCAACGTCCAGACTGCGTCGCCCTCGACGCTGCCGACCCCCTGGCCCCGCTGCGCGAGCAGTTCGTCCTGCCTGATGGGGTGATCTACCTCGACGGCAATTCGCTGGGCGCCCTGCCCCGCGCCACCGCCTCCCGCGTGCAGACGGTCGTTGCCGACGAGTGGGGCCAGGGCTTGATCCGCAGTTGGAACACGGCGGGCTGGATCGACCTGCCGCAGCAGGTGGGCAACAAGATCGCCCGGCTGGTGGGCGCCGCGCCGGACGAACTGGTGGTCACCGATTCCACCTCCATCAACCTGTACAAGGTGCTCAGTGCGGCGCTGACCATCGCCCGCGCGGACGCGCCGCAGCGCCGCGTCATCGTCTCCGAGCGCGAGAACTTTCCCACCGACCTCTATATCGCCCAATCGCTCGCCGCGCAGCACGGCTGCCAACTCGAACTGGTCGAGCAAGGGCGCGCCGTCGATCGTCTGCGCGACGACGTCGCCGTGCTGCTGCTTACGCAGGTGAACTACCGCAGCGGTGCGCTGTACGACATGGCCGCGGTCACCGCTGCGGCCCACGCCGCGGGGGCGCTCACCATCTGGGATCTGGCGCATTCAGCCGGCGCGCTGCCGATCGACCTGAACGGCGCCCAGGCCGATTTCGCCATCGGCTGCGGCTACAAATACCTCAACGGCGGCCCGGGCGCGCCCGCCTTCGTCTGGGTGCATGCCCGTCACGTCAACCGGGTGCCGCAACCCCTTGCGGGCTGGCATGGCCACGCCGCGCCCTTCGTTTTCACCCCCGACTATCAACCCGCCGCTGGCATCGCCCGCTACCTCTGCGGCACACCCACCCTGCTGTCGCTGGCCGCACTGGATTGCGGCGTGGACAGCGTGCTCGCCGCCGAGCCCCTGGGCGGCATGCAGGCGCTGCGGCGCAAGTCCGTGGCCTTGAGCGACCTGTTCATCCGCCTGGTCGACGCGCGCCTGCATGCCCACCCGCTGGCCGTCGCCACCCCGCGCGATGCCCGGCAGCGCGGCAGTCAGGTGGCGCTGCGCTTCGACGGCGACGGCTATGCCGTGGTGCAGGCTCTGATCGACCGCGGCGTGATCGGCGACTTCCGCGCTGGCGACAAGACCCGCGGCGACGCCGACCTGCTGCGCTTTGGCTTCACCCCGCTGTACCTGCGTCATGTCGACGTGTTCGATGCCGTGCAGACCCTGCGCGAGGTGCTCGACAGCGGCGTCTGGCGCGACGCGCGATCCGCGCGCAAAGGAGCCGTGACATGAGCGCCCCCACGCGGCCCGAAGCCAAGGGCGAGGCCATCGTGCGTGAGGAAGGCGCGCAGCTCGATTTTTCGCAGTCCATGAGCTACGGCGACTACCTGCATCTCGACGCCTTGCTCGGGGCGCAGCACCCGCTGTCGCCCACGCACAACGAGATGCTGTTCATCATCCAGCACCAGACCAGCGAGCTCTGGATGAAGCTGATGCGGCACGAGTTGCATGCCGCCCGCGACAACATCCGCGCTGATGCCCTGCAGCCCGCGTTCAAGATGCTGTCGCGCGTGTCGCGCATCATGGAGCAGCTGGTGCACGCCTGGGACGTCCTCGCCACCATGACCCCCAGCGAATACACCGCACTGCGGCCCTATCTGGCCTCGTCCAGCGGCTTTCAAAGCTGGCAGTACCGCTGCCTCGAATTCCTGCTGGGCAACAAGAACGCCGCCATGCTGCGTCCGCACGCCCACCGTCCCGACCATCTCACCACGGTCGAGGCCGTGTGGCGTGCTCCGAGCCTGTACGACGAGGCCCTGCGCCTGCTCGCCCGCCGCGGCCTGCCCATCGCGCCAGCCCAACTCGACCGCGACTGGACCCAGCCCTATGCCGTCAGCGACACGGTGGAGCAGGCCTGGCTGACGGTGTACCGCGCCCCCGAGCAGTACTGGGACCTCTATCAGCTCGGTGAGGAACTGGTCGATCTGGAAGACGCGTTCCGCCTCTGGCGCTTTCGCCATGTCACCACGGTCGAGCGCGTCATCGGCTTCAAGCGCGGAACCGGGGGCACCGGCGGCGTTCCCTACCTGCGCAAGATGCTCGACACCGTGCTGTTCCCCGAACTGTGGTCGGTGCGCACCGACCTGTGAGGCACCCGCCCATGCGCAAGCCCTCACCCGAAGCACTCGACCGCATCGACCGCAGGCTGCTGGCCCTGCTGCAGCAGGATGCGCGCCTCACGCAGGACAGCCTGGCCGAGCAGATCGGGCTTTCAGCATCCGCCGTGCAACGCCGCATCCGTCGGCTCGAGCAGAGCGGCGTGATCGAGGGCTACCGGGCCGTCGTCCGCCCTGGCGCGCTCGGCCTCAGTCTGAGCGCCCTGCTCAGCGTGCGCCTGGAAAAGCACCGCGCCAGCAACCAGCGTTCGCCCCAGGAGCTGTTTCGCGTCGCGGTGCAAGGCTGGCCCGAGGTGGTGGAATGTCTGGCCATGACCGGCGAGATGGACTATCTGCTGCGCGTGCATGTGCAAGACATGGCGCACTACGCCCACTTCGTGCTCGAAACCCTGCTCAAGCACGAAAGCGTGGAAGACGTGAAGTCCAGCTTCGTGCTCACCGAGGTCAAACCCTTCACCGGCGTCGCGGTCTGACGCCGCACGATTCCACGCCCGGGCGTTTCGCAATAAGCTGGTGCACTCCAACCTCGCCAAGCCCATGCACACCCCGCCCATCCGCCATTGCACCGCCTGCGGCGCGCCGGTCAGCTACCGCGTGCCGCAGGGAGACTCCCGCCCCCGCGCCGTCTGCCCCGCCTGCGGCCACATTCAGTACGAAAATCCGCGCAACATCGTCGGCACCATCCCCGCCTGGGGCTCGCAAGTGCTGCTGTGCAGGCGCGCCATCGAGCCACGCCACGGGCTGTGGACCCTGCCCGCCGGATTCATGGAACTCGGCGAAAGCACCGAGGTCGGCGCGCTGCGCGAAACCCGCGAGGAAGCGGGCGCCGACCTGAGGCTCGACGGGCTGTACGCCGTCATCAACGTGCTGCCCGCCAATCAGGTCTATTTTTTCTACCGCGGCCAACTCACCCAGCCGCAATGGCATCCGGGGGAAGAAAGCCTGGAGGTGCGACTGTTCCACGAGGCCGAGGTGCCGTGGGAACAGATCGCCTTTCGCAGCGTGACGCAGACGCTGCAGCGTTATTTTGCCGACCAGCGCGCCGGCCGCTTTCAGATCCACACCTTCGATATCGCCTGACGGCCCTCAGGCACAGCCACCCATCGGCAGCTGGGCGCTGGCGTTGAACAGCTTCCAGAAGCCGTAAGCGGCAAACAGCAGCAGCACCGCCCCGGCGGCGAGATGAAATCCGCGCTGATTGGTGCGTTGGCTCACCCAGCGCAAAAAGTGCCCGGCGAACAGCATGTGCGGCAAGGTGCCCAGGCCAAAGGCCAGCATGGCCAGCGCGCCTTCCCAGGCCGTGGCGCTGAGAAAGGCGAGCGACAGCGCCGAATACACCAAGCCGCAGGGCAACATCCCCCACAGCAAGCCCGCAGCCAACCGTTTGGGGACGGTGTTGAAGGGCAGCAAGCGCGACAGCAGCGGCTGCGTCAGGCGCGTAAGCCCACGGCCGACCCAACCCTGACCCAGGCCGCGTTGCAGCCAGGCCTGCCAGCGCGGCGAGGCCAGTTGCTGCAGCAGCATCCACAACCCGATGGCTACCAACAAAAGATTGCCCAGGGTGAACAACCCCAGTTGCACCGGCCTGGCGCTGGCCGTCCAGACCCCAGCGCCGATCAGCCC
>JAKAFC010000051.1 GCA_021818065.1 Pseudomonadota bacterium | reverse complement strand
CCGCGGTCACGGCGCGCCAGCCACCCGTCGTCCACGCATGGCTGGCGACGAACGACCCCACCGAACCGCCGATGAAATACAGCGTCATGTACACCGCGTTGATGCGGCTGCGCGCTGCGGCGTCGAGGGCGTAGATGCGGGTCTGGTTGGCGATCTGCGCGCCTTGCACCCCGGCGTCCAGCACCAGCACCCCGGCGATTAGCCACCACAGCCCCAGCGTGCCTGGCGCGAACAAGGCCCAGGACAGCAGCGTGACTGTGAGGGCGACGAACAGCACTCGGCGCGGGCCGCCGGGCCGGTCGGAGTAGCGTCCGGAAATCGGCGCCACCGTGGCGCCCATGATGCCCAGGATGCCAAACGCGCCGACCACGGCCGGGCCGTAGCCATACGCCGGGCTTTGCAGCAGCGGCGTCAGCCCCACCCAGAACACGCTGAAACTGGCGAAGAACAAGCCGCCGGTGATACCTGCAAAGCGCAGGTCGCGGTAGCGGACGAACTGCCTGAGCGTCGAGCCCAGCAGCGCCGCATAGCTCTGCCCGGCGGCCTGCGGGTCCACCGGAAGCCGCGGCAGCACGCGCCAGAGCATGATGCCCATGCCGATGTTCACCAGAGCCGCGAAGCCATAAACCGCCTGCCAGTCGAGCACGGCGGCAATGCCGCCCGCCAGCACCCGGCCGCCCAGGATACCCACCAGCAGGCCGCTCATCACCAGGCCGATGGCCTTGCCGCGCGCCTGCGGCGGCGCCAGATGCGCCACCATGGGAATGATCTGCTGCGCGATGCTGGAGAGCATGCCGATGGCGAACGAGGCGATGGCCAGAATGGTGACGCTGGGGGCCAGCGCCGCGCCCACGAGCGCCGGAATGAGCAGCGCCGCCATGATCAGAATGACCCGGTGCCGAGCGTGCCGGTCGCCCAGCGGGCCCAGCAGCATCAGCCCGGCGGCGTAGCCGATCTGCGTGGCCGACGGCACGGCGGCGACACCGGCCACCGTGGTGTGAAACTGCTGGGCAAACTGCTCGAGCAGCGGCTGGGCGTAATAGATGTTCGCCACCGAGATGCCGCAGGCAAGCGCCATGAAGCCGATGAAGTGACGCGACAGCGGGGGATGGGGTGCGGCCTGCGGGCCGGCGGTGGAGGTGTGGGTGGACATGGGAAAACCGAGGCAATCCGCTATTGTCGCGGTGCTGCGTAAGGGCTGCACGGCCGGGGGCATCGCCCGCGGGCCAGCGGCTCTACACTGCCTGCACATTGTTCTTTTTCCAGCCGCTCGACCATGTCCCAAGCCCTCGATTCCGCCATCCAGACCGCCTTGCAAACCCTGCAAGACCCGCAAACCGGCAAAAGCTTGCTCGCCGAGAAAGCCATCAAGAACCTGCGGGTCGACGGTGGCGACGTGTCGATGGAAGTCGAGCTCGGCTATCCCGCGCGCAGCCTGCATGGCCCGTTGCAGAAGCAGGTCATCGCCGCCCTGCGCGCCGTGCCCGGGGTGCAGAACGTCTCGGTGGCGGTGCGCAGCCGCGTGGTGTCGCACGCGGTGCAGCGCGGGCTCAAGCCGCTGCCCGAGGTGAAGAACATCATCGCCGTTGCTTCGGGCAAGGGTGGGGTGGGCAAGAGCACCACCGCGGCCAATCTGGCGCTGGCGCTGGCCAGCGAGGGCGCCCGCGTGGGCCTGCTCGATGCCGACATCTACGGCCCGTCGCAGCCCATGATGATGGGGGTGTCGGGCCAGCCGCAAAGCCGCGACGGACAGAGCATGGATCCGCTGGAAAACTACGGCGTGCAGATCATGTCCATCGGCTTTCTCATCGACGCCGACAACCCCATGATCTGGCGCGGCCCCATGGCCACGCAGGCGCTGGAGCAACTGCTGCGGCAGACGGCATGGCAAGACCTGGACTATCTCATCGTCGACATGCCGCCGGGTACGGGCGACATTCAGCTCACCCTGAGCCAGCGCGTGCCGCTCACCGGCGCGGTCATCGTCACCACGCCGCAGGACATCGCCCTATTGGATGCGCGCAAGGGCCTGAAGATGTTCGAGAAAGTCGGCGTGCCGATCCTGGGCATCGTCGAGAACATGGCCATGCATGTGTGCACCCAGTGCGGCCATGTCGAGCACATCTTCGGCGCAGGCGGCGGCGAGGCCATGAGCCGCGACTTCGGCGTGGACTATCTCGGCGGTCTGCCCCTGGACATCCGTATCCGTGAACAGGCCGACAGCGGCCGCCCCACCGTGGTGGCCGACCCGGATGGCGCCATCGCCCAGAGCTACAAGGCCATCGCCCGCGCCGTGGCGGTGAAGGTGGCGCAGCAGGGGCGCGACTACACCGCCAAATTCCCCACCATCAGCGTGCAGAACAGCTAAGGCGGAATCTGGGCTTGCCGCGAGGGCTTTCCGCATGACCGGCCGCTGGCAATTCTGGATCGACCGCGGCGGCACGTTTACGGACATCGTCGCGCGGCGGCCCGATGGCACGCTGGTGGCGCACAAGTTGCTGTCGGACAACCCGGAGCAATACCGCGATGCCGCAGTGGCCGGTATCCGCAGCCTGCTGGGGCTGCCCGCTGACGCGCCGATTCCGCCCGAGCGCGTGGC
This sequence comes from Pseudomonadota bacterium, assembly GCA_021818065.1. Lineage (GTDB taxonomy): Bacteria > Pseudomonadota > Gammaproteobacteria > Burkholderiales > Burkholderiaceae_C > Thiomonas. The sequence continues at coordinate 13,499 of JAKAFC010000051.1, read as the reverse complement.
CAGCGTGCGCATGGGCACCACGGTGGCGACCAACGCCTTGCTCGAACGCAAGGGCGAGCCGCTGCTGCTGGTGACGACGCAGGGGTTTGGCGACGCGCTGCGCATCGGTGATCAGAGCCGGCCCCGCTTGTTCGACCGCCGCATCGTGCTGCCGGAGATGCTGTATGCCCGGGTGATCGAAGCGCAGGAACGCGTGGGCGCCGACGGCACGGTGGTGCAGCCGCTGGACGCCGCCGCGCTGCGGTGCGAGCTCCAGCAGGCGTTCGACGCCGGGCTGCGGGCGGTGGCCATCGTCTTCATGCACGGTTGGCGCTACACCGCGCACGAGCAGGCCGCGGCCCGTCTGGCGCGGGAGGTCGGCTTCACCCAGGTGAGTGCCTCGCACGCAACCAGTGCGCTGATGAAGTTTGTCGGGCGTGGCGACACCACGGTGGTCGATGCCTACCTCTCGCCCATTCTGCAGCGCTATGTCGATCAGGTGGCCGCCGAGATGCCCGGGGTGCCGCTGCTGTTCATGCAGTCCAGCGGCGGGCTGACGGCGGCGCACGCCTTTCGTGGCAAGGACGCCATCCTCTCCGGACCGGCGGGTGGCATCGTCGGCATGGCGCGCACCGCCGAGCAGGCGGGGCACGCCAAGGTCATCGGCTTCGACATGGGCGGCACCTCCACCGACGTGTCGCACTACGACGGCACGTTCGAGCGCGTCCTCGACACCCAGGTGGCCGGGGTGCGGGTGCGTGCGCCCATGCTGCACATCCACACGGTGGCGGCGGGGGGCAGTTCCATCCTGCATTTCGACGGCGCGCGGCTGCGCGTCGGGCCCGACTCCGCGGGTGCCAACCCCGGCCCGGCGAGCTACCGCCGCGGCGGGCCGCTGACCGTCACCGACGCCAACCTGCTGCTGGGGCGGTTGCGCCCCGAGCAGTTTCCCGCCGTGTTCGGCCCGCAGGCCGACCAGCCGCTCGACGCCACGGGAGTGCGCCAGCGCTTCACCGAGCTGGCCGGGCGCATCGCCCACGACACGGGCGTGCCACAGACCCCGGAAGACGTGGCCGAGGGCTATCTGGCCATTGCAGTGCAGGCCATGGCCGCCGCCATTCAGCGCATCTCGCTGGCGCGCGGCCACAACGTGGCGCGCTACGCCTTGCAATGCTTCGGCGGCGCTGGCGCGCAGCATGCCTGCCGCGTGGCCGACGCTCTGGGCATGGAACGTGTGTTCATCCACCGCTTCGCCGGGGTGCTTTCGGCCTACGGCATGGGGCTGGCCGAGCAGACCGCCATGCAGCAGCGCAGCGTGGAAGCGCCGCTGGACGATGCGCTGCTGCCGCGGTTGCACGCCCTGCGCGACGACCTGGTGGCGCGGGCGGCTCAGGAGCTGCAGGCGCAGGGTGTGGCCGCAGACGGCATGCGCCTGGAAGTCCGGGTGTTGTTGCGCTATGCGGGCAGCGACGCCGCGCTGCCGGTGGCGCTGGAGGCCGTCGTGCCCATGCGGGCCGCCTTCGAGCACGCCTACCTGCAGCGCTTTGCCCACCACATGCCCGAGCGCGGCCTGGTGGTGGAAGCGCTGTCGGTCGAAGCCGCAGGCGGCGGCGCGCCGGTGGACGACACGCCGCAGCAGGCGTCGACGACGGGCCCCATGCCGCAGCACGCCACCGTGCCGCTGTACCTCGACGGGCGCTGGCACGATGCAGCTCTGGTGCGGCGTGCCGACTGCCTGCCGGGCCAGCACCGCGACGGCCCGGCGTTGCTGGCCGAGGCCAACACCACCATCTTCATCGAACCCGGCTGGCGCGCCAGCATCACCCCGGCGGGGCATGTGGAGCTGCACAGACCGGTGCCGCTGCGGCACCGCGGCGACGACGACACCGCGGTCGATCCGATACGGCTGGAACTGTTCAACAACCAGTTCATGCACATTGCCGAGCAGATGGGGGTGCAGTTGCAGACCACGGCGGTGTCGGTCAACATCAAGGAACGGCTGGACTTCTCCTGCGCCCTGTTCAACAGCCAGGGTCAGCTCATCGCCAACGCACCGCATGTGCCGGTGCATCTCGGGTCGATGGGCGAGAGCATCCAGACCGTCATCCGCCAGGGGCAGGGCAGCATGCGTCCGGGCGACGTGTTCGTGCTCAACGACCCCTACCACGGCGGCACCCATCTGCCCGACGTCACCGTGGTCACCCCGGTGTTCGACGCCGCGGGCGCCGAGGTGTTGTTCTTTGTGGGGTCACGCGGCCACCACGCCGACATCGGCGGCATCACCCCCGGCTCTATGCCGCCGTTCTCGCGTTGCATTCAGGACGAAGGCGTGGTGATCGACAACTTCAAGCTGGTCGACGCCGGGCGCCTGCGCGAAGCCGAGGTGCTGGCGCTGCTGTCCGGCGGGCCGCATCCCGCGCGCAACCCGCAGCAGAACCTGGCTGACCTGAAGGCGCAGATCGCCGCCAACCAGACCGGCGCGCACGCCCTGCGCCGGCTGGTGGCCGACTACGGGCTGAACGTGGTGCGGGCCTACATGCAGCATGTGCAGGACAACGCCGAGGCCGCGGTGCGGCGGGTGATCAGCGCGCTGCACGACGGCGCCTTCACCCTGGAACTCGACACCGGCGCGCGCATCAGCGTCGCCATCCGCGTGAACCAGGCCGCGCGCAGCGCCACCATCGACTTCACCGGCACCGCGCCGCAACAGCCGGACAACTTCAACGCGCCCAGGGCGGTGACGGTGGCGGCGGTGCTCTATGTGTTTCGCTGCCTGGTGGACGACGACATTCCGCTCAATGCCGGCTGTCTCAAGCCCTTGCAGCTCATCGTGCCCGAGGGGTCGATGCTGGCGCCACGCTGGCCCGCGGCGGTGGTGGCGGGCAACGTCGAAGTCAGCATGGGTGTGACCAATGCACTCTTCGGCGCCCTGGGTGTGCAGGCGTCGAGCCAATGCACCATGAACAACTTCACCTTCGGCAACGCCCGGCACCAGTATTACGAAACCATCGCGGGCGGCTCGGGCGCGGGCGGGCTGTTCGACGCGCAAGGGCGTCTGGTTGGGGGCTTCGACGGGGCTGACGTGGTGCAGACCCACATGACCAACTCCCGCCTGACCGATCCCGAAGTGCTGGAGTGGCGCTATCCGGTGCGGCTGGAGCGCTTTGCCATCTGTGCCGGTTCGGGCGGGGCAGGGCGCTGGCGGGGTGGCAATGGTGGAGAGCGGCGCATCCGTTTTCTCGAGGCGATGACCGCGGGCATTCTGTCCAACGGCCGGCGCGTGCCGGCCTTCGGCCTGCAGGGCGGCGCGCCCGGCGCCCTGGGGGTCAACCGCGTGGAGCGGGCGGATGGCCGGGTGGAAACGCTGCCCGCCTCGGCCAGCGTGACCATGCAGCCCGGCGACGTATTCGTCATCGCAACCCCGGGCGGCGGGGGCTACGGCTGATGCAGCCGCGAGGCGCGGCGCTCAGCGCTTGATGGCGCGCCAGCCGATGTCGCGGCGGTACTGCATGCCGTCGAAATGGATGGCGCCGATGGCCTCGTACGCCCGCTGTTGCGCGATACGCGGCGAGTCGCCCAGCGCGGTGACCGCCAACACCCGGCCGCCCGACGTACGCAGCACGCCCTGCGCGTCGAGGGCAGTACCGGCGTGGAAGGTGATGCAGTCGGTCGCTTCGGGCGGAATGCCGGTGATGGCGTCGCCCTTGCGCGGGTTGTCCGGATAGCCGTGAGCGGCCAGCACCACGCCCAGGGCGGTGCGGCGGTCCCATTCCAGTTCCACTTGGTCGAGTTGAGCGGCTATGGCCTTCTCGAACACCACCGAGAGATCGCTTTTGAGCCGGGCCATGATGGGCTGGGTTTCCGGGTCGCCCATGCGGCAATTGAATTCCAGCGTCTTGGCACGGCCCTGGGCGTCGATCATCAGCCCGGCGTAGAGAAAGCCGGTAAAGGGAATACCGTCGGCCGCCATGCCCTTGACCGTGGGCTGGATGATTTCGCGCATCACCCGGGCATGCACCTCGGGCGTGACCACGGGCGCGGGGGAATAGGCGCCCATGCCACCGGTGTTTGGCCCCTGGTCGCCGTCGCGCAGGCGCTTGTGGTCCTGGCTGGAGGCCAGAGCGAGCACATGCTGGCCGTCGACCATGACGATGAAGCTGGCTTCCTCGCCCTGCAGGAATTCTTCGATGACCACGCGCGCGCGGCCCGCGTTGTGCTGCACGCCGTAGCGGTTGGCCTGCAGCATGTCGTCGATGGCCGCGTGCGCCTCGTCGGCAGTCTGCGCCACCACCACGCCCTTGCCCGCGGCCAGGCCGTCGGCCTTGACGACGATGGGCGCGCCGTGCTGCTCGACATAGGCGTGGGCCGCGGCAGCGTCTTCGAACGTGGCGTATGCCGCAGTGGGGATGTGGTGCCGCGCCATGAAGTCCTTGGAAAACGCCTTGGAGCTTTCCAACTGGGCGGCGGCGCGCGTGGGGCCGAAGATTTTGAGCCCGCGAGCGCGAAAGCCATCGACGATGCCCGCCGCCAGCGGCGCTTCGGGGCCGACGACGGTGTAGGCGATCTTTTCGCGGATGCAGAACGCGGCCAGTTCTTCGGCGTTGGCCACCCGCAGGTTGACCAGCCGGTCATCCAGCGCCGTGCCGCCGTTGCCCGGCGCGACATAGACCGTCTGCACGCGCGGCGATTGCGCCAGCTTCCAGGCGATGGCGTGCTCACGTCCGCCGGAGCCGATGACGAGGAGTTTCATGGTGAGGGACGTCAGGCAAACGTGGCGTTGTGATAGACCTCTTGCACATCGTCGAGGTCTTCCAGGGCGTCGATGAGCTTTTGCATCTTCTCGGCATCGTCGCCGGCCAGCTCCACGGTGTTGTCGGCGCGCATGGTGATGGCAGCCACTTCGGGCTGCAGCGATGCGGCTTCGAGCGCGGCGCGCACGGCCTCGAATTGCGCCGGCGGGGTGAGCACCTCGATGGCGCCGTCCTCATCGGTGATCACGTCGTCAGCGCCGGCTTCGAGCGCCGCTTCCATCACCTTGTCTTCCGAGGTGCCCGGGGCGTAGATCAACTGGCCGCAATGCTTGAACTGAAAGGCCACCGAGCCTTCGGTGCCCAGATTGCCGCCATGCTTGGACAGCGCATGCCGCACCTCGGCCACGGTGCGCACCCGGTTGTCGGTGAGGCAGTCGATGATGAGCGCCGCGCCCCCCACGCCGTAGCCCTCGTAGCGGATTTCCTCGTAGTGCACGCCTTCGAGCGCGCCAGTGGCCTTGTCGATGTTCTTTTTCACCGTGTCGGCCGGCATGTTCGCTGCCTTGGCCTTGTCGATCGCCAGCCGCAGCCGGGGGTTTGCCGTGGGGTCGCCACCGCCGAGGCGGGCTGCCGCCGAAATTTCACGGATGATCTTGGTCCAGACCTTGCCGCGCTTTTCGTCCTGACGGCCTTTGCGGTGCTGGATATTGGCCCATTTGGAATGTCCGGCCATGGTGGTGCGATGCTCCTGAACGAAGCCCCAGGATGGAGCGAACGGGCGCTCCAGGGGCGTTGATAGACTGCGAATTCTACGTTCGCGCCGGGCGCCAGACCCCCCTCACCCCCAGGTTGCAACCATGTCCGACCCCATCCTCATCGCCCAGTACGGCGCCGTGCACTGTCACCTGCTGCCGCGCCTCGCCAACCGTCACGGTCTCATCACCGGCGCCACCGGCACGGGCAAGACCGTCAGCCTGCAGGTGTTGGCCGAGGCCTTTTCGCGCATCGGCACGCCGGTGTTCATGGCTGACGTCAAGGGCGACCTCACCGGGCTGTCGCAGGCCGGTGCCATGAGCCCCAAGCTGGCCGAGCGCCTCAAGAGCCTGGGGCTGCCCGAGCCCAGCTTCGGCGCCTGCCCGGTGACGCTGTGGGACGTGTTCGGCGAGCAGGGCCACCCCGTGCGCGCCACCATGTCCGACATGGGGCCCTTGCTGCTGGCGCGGCTGCTGCAGCTCAACGACACGCAGGCCGGCGTGCTCAACCTGGTGTTCAAGATCGCCGACGACAACGGCCTGCTTCTGCTCGACCTCAAAGACCTGCGTGCCATGCTGCAGGAGGTGGGCGACAACGCGGCGAGCTTCACGACCGAATACGGCAACATCAGCGCCGCCAGCGTGGGGGCGATTCAACGCGGTCTGCTGCAGCTCGAAACCCAGGGCGCCGACAAGTTCTTCGGCGAGCCCATGCTGAACATCGACGACCTGCTGCAGACCGACGGCAACGGCCGCGGCATGGTCAACATCCTCGCTGCCGACAAGCTCTATCAGGCGCCGCGGCTGTACGCCACCTTCCTGCTGTGGCTGCTGTCCGAGCTGTTCGAGCGCCTGCCGGAAATCGGCGACCCCGACCAGCCGAAGCTGGTGTTCTTCTTCGACGAAGCGCACCTGCTGTTCAACGACGCGCCCAAGCCGTTGCTGGAAAAAATCGAGCAGGTGGTGCGCCTCATCCGCTCCAAGGGTGTGGGGGTGTTCTTCGTCACGCAGAACCCGCTGGACATTCCCGACAGCGTGCTCGGGCAACTGGGCAACCGCATCCAGCACGCGCTGCGCGCCTTCACGCCGCGCGACCAGAAGGCGGTGAAAACCGCGGCCGACACCATGCGGCCCAACCCCGGTCTGGACGTGGCCCAGGCCATCACCGAACTGGCGGTGGGGGAGGCGTTGGTGTCGCTGCTCGACGAAAAAGGCCGTCCCACCCCCACCGAGCGTGTCTGGATGTTGGCGCCCGGCAGCCGCATCGGCCCCATCACGCCGGAGGAACGCAAAACGCTGATGCAAGGCTCGCGGGTGGCCGGGGTGTACGACACGGCGGTGGACCGTGAATCCGCTTACGAACTGCTCGAGGGGCGGGTGCAGCCCGCGCCCGAGGCCAACGAGACGGGTGGCCGCACCGCGCCACCGGCCAGCGCCGGAGGCGGGTTGCGCGATGCGCTGGGGCAGGGTCTGGGCGGCTTGGCGCGTGGCTCGGGGCGCAAGGATTCGCTGCTCGAAACCTTGGCCAAATCGGCGGCCCGCACCATCGGCAGCACCGTGGGCCGCGAGATCATCCGCGGCGTGCTCGGCGGTCTGCTGGGGAGCAGCAAGCGCCGCTGAGCGACGCGGTCAGCGACGGTCGTCCCAGTCGCGATGGCCCCAGCCGTGGCCGTGGTCGTGCCGCCAGTGATCGCGGTCCCAGCGCCGCACCGGTGCGCCGTAGTAGTAGGGCGGCGGCACCGCAACCGGGGTGTAAACCTGGCCGTAGCCGTAATACACCGGACGCGGCGGGGGTGGCGGAGGCGGCGGGGCGAAATAGACCGGAGGCAGGGACGGCGGCGGGGCATACACCACGGGCGGCGCCTGATACACCGGATAGGCATTCGAGAACGTGCTCACCACCCCGGGCACTCCGACGTTGACCGACCAGAACACCCGGTCGGCGTGTGCAGCCGGTGCGGCAATAAGCGCGGCGCTGCCGGCAAGAGCGAGAACAAGAGAACGGAACATGGCGGCAACCTCCTGGCATTTGGTGTTCGTGCTGGAGTAACGGCGGCTGCGGCCGCCTGCCGACAGCAGGTGAAGAATTTTTTCTCTTTCGGGCGTGCAACCCGTAATTTAGTGTGCCGACGTGCTCAGCCCGAACTCGACAAGTGCCGAGCCGAAATTGCGGTTTTCGTGTCCCGCGCGTGGGAGTTTGCACAGTGCATAGCGTTGCAAAACGGTGAGATCGGGCCAGCCTCGTGCGCCATCGAGGACGAAGCCTTTGTCGTCGGCATACTGCCGAACGCTTGGCGGCAGGGTCCGTTCGGTCCACACATCCGACGCACGCAGTGCCAGTCTGACGGGCCGGGATCGGGCCTCGTCCACGATGGCAGCGAGCAGGGTGCGACGATAGCCGCGGCACGCCGACGGCTCGACATTTTGGTCCAAAATCAGCTGGGCACGAGTCTCGAGGCCGAAACGTTGCCAGTCGCGTAGCGCCAGTTTGATGCGACAGACGTCGAGCCTGTAGCGCACGATCATGGGCATGCAGCACAGTGAGCGGGCGTAGTCGGCCTCGAACCCAAACAGCCGCTGCGCGATCTGCCCCGTCAGCGCCTGTGGCAGCACCGGGGCCGTCTCTGGTGGCGTGCTAGCGAGATGGGCTGCGGCACTCACGGTGCGCCTGGTGCGATGGTCGGCAGTCCTGTATCGGCGGGCGGGTCGGGGTATGGGCCAGTTCCGCTGTGTGCAGATTCGGAGGAGGCGATGAACTGTCCACGTTGAACGTCGAAGACATCGACCTGGCCGTCTTCGATCACGTAATGCCAGCCGTGGAGAGTCAGACGTTTTTGCTCAACGCGCCGTCGTACCATGGGGTAGTCCATCAGGCGTTCGAGTTGCAGGACGACAGCGCGCTGTTCCGTGCGCCGAAGCGCCTCGGGGCTGGGATCTGCGACAGACAGCATGGCGTCCTTGCCCAAGTTCAGCCAAGCTTTGAGATGATGGGCTTCATCATTTGGCTCGTCATAGAGCGCCCGAATGGCCCCACAATGGCTGTGTCCACAGACCACGATGCGTTGCACCGCCAGATTCAAGGTGGCGAATTCAATCGCGGCCGCCGTGCCGTGATAGCCCGTGCTGCCGTCGAATGGCGGGACAAAACCGCCGACATTCCGCACCAGAAAGAGCTCCCCGGGGCCAGCACCCGTCAGCAAATGGGGCAGGACGCGCGAGTCGGAGCAACCGATGAATAGGGTGTTCGGGTGCTGACCCTCGCGCACGAGCGTGCGGAAGGTGGCTTGGTAAGCGGGGAAGCTGTCGGTATGGAAGCGACGCAGCCGACTCAGCAAGTCATCGTCCATGGCGCTCCTGCAATGTACTGACAAATGTGTCGGGAGCAGGGCGCTGACGAATGGGTTTCGCACGATCAGCTGTGCCGATGGCGACGAAGCATACGGCGCTTTCGTTGTCGTCCAGGGCGAACAGCCGACGCAGTTGCAAGGTCTGCATAGACTGCCCACTGACTAGCCCAGAACCGAATCCATCCGCATGGGCGCTCAGTAGGATGTTTTGCAATGCGCAGCCCAACGAAATCAGTCGTTCCGCAAGAGGGATCTCTGGATGGCCGTCTCCATCCTCGCGGAGGATCGCCAAAGCCAAGAACGGAGCACGATGTGCTTTGTCGCGTGCCTCAGCGCGCTCCTGTTCACTGGCGCCCGGATCACGCTCCAGAAGGGATTGTGCAAAGACTTCGCCCAGAGCCTCGCGGCTCTGGGGAGGAATCACGACGAAGCGCCAGGGCAGGATCTGCCCATGATCGGGTGCTGCGGCAGCGGCTTCGAAATAAGCTGTCATCTGTGCGGTACTCGGGCCGGGGGAAAGCAGGCGACGGGGCGCGCGTTGCTGCCTCGTGTGAATCAAGGTAGCGACGAGTTCGGCGTAGTCCGGACATGCGTCCCCGAGGCGTACCGATTTTCCGGAATGGATGGAAACGGGCATGAGGCAACTTCTCGCGATCGCCAAGGTCATTGCGTCGGCGCTGGACAGGTGAGCGAGCGAGCCGGCTCATCTTTCAAGGCTTCTTGGGCCTGCAAGTCCTGCGCATACAGCTGCAGCGCGCGAAGCAGCGACTGCTGCTGCAACATGCGCTCGATCTCCGACCGAGCCTGTGCGAACGGCGGTACTGTTCCCTGGGCGATGCGCCCAATACGCACGATGTGAAGACCGAAGCGCGTGCGGACCAAGTGGGGCAACAGGCCCGGTTTCCCGTGCGCGATCAGCGCGTGCCAGAACTCGGGGACACATTGATCGGCGGTCAGTTGACCCAGATTGCCACCGACCTGAGCTGACGGACAGTTGGACAGTCCCCGCGCCAATTCGGCAAAACTGCCATCATCGGCCAACAGGGCGAAGAGGGTGTCTTCGGCCTTGGCGCGCAAGGCGTCGATGGGGGTGGTCGGAGTGATGGCAAACAGAATGTGATCGGCCCCAACCATATCGCCTTGGCGCAGGATCTCCGGGTGCTGAGCGTAATAGCGCCGACATTCACCCTCGTCAGGCAGCGGTGTTTGGATGTCGTGTTGCAGGACGGCCTCAAGCATTGTTTCGTCGTCCTGCTGCGTCATACCCAGATCGAGCGCACGCTGGCGCAGCCGCGCCAGCGCGGTGTCAAGCTGTGATCGGGAAGCAGAGGGGGTAGTGTTCATGATCGACGGCTCCTGTCAGCGTTTGCTTCGCACCAGTTGCCACGGGCGCAGTAGATAACCCACCGAGGCAAATCCGCTCCAGATGTGAACCAGCCGGGTGAATGGAAAGATGAGAAACAACGTGAGGCCGAAAAAGATGTGCAGCTTGAAAATCCAGGAGGCGTGTTGCATGTAGGTGGCCGCGGCAATGCCCTGAAACGTAACGATATGCTTGGCCCATGCCATGAGAGCAAGCATCTCGGTGCCGTCGGTATGCTGCGCCGACTCGATGATGGTGGAAAGACCCAGCAGCAAGGTGGCGAGAAGCCACAACAGCGTCACCCAGTCCATCGGTTTGGTGTTGGCGGCAATGCGCGGGTCACTGATGCGGCGCCAGATGAGCAACACCAAGCCGAGGAAAATCAGCACGCCCAGTGCGCCGCCTGTCACCATGGCGATGATCTGCTTGTCATGCGGCTCCAGGCCGAGCGCCTCGAAAAACGCCAGCGGTGTAAGGAGCCCGAACAGATGCCCGAAGAACAGACCGATGATGCCGACGTGAAACAGATTGGAGCCCCAGCGCAGGGTGCCGGTGCGCAGCATCTGGCTGGACTCGCTGCGCCACAGGTACTGGTCGCGGTCGAAGCGCACCAGACTGACCCCCAGAAAGATGGTGCCGGCGATGTAGGGATAGATACCGAAGAAAAAGTCGTTCCAGTTCATGATGTCAGACTCCTGCGGATCGGGGTTCCGCCGCGCGCGGTATGAACTGCATGGTCTGCACAGCGGGTGTTGCATGCTGCGGATTGCAGGCCCCAAGAAAGTTGACGGGTTCCTCGGCCCACACCGCGTCGAGCCCGGCGGGTGTCCAGTCGGCGGGCAGGCCTTCCTTTTGCACATCGCGTGGGCCGGGTGTTGGCGAACGCGCTTCTTGCACGGTCTGCTGTTCCACCAGAGCCCGCCAGTCAGCCACGCCAGCGAGGCGGCAGATGGCCGCCGTGACCGCCACCCAGGGAGATTCCCGACGGTCGAGCGCGGCGGTGAGATGCGCTGCCAGGAGCGCGACCTCTTCTAGCGCTTCACGCGCCGCGCTCGGGTCGAGAACCGAGCAATATTCGAGATACACCGGCAGATAGTCGGGCAGTTCCTTGGCTTGCAGATCGAGGCCGACTTCACGGTATTGCGCCAGCAGATCCACCATGGCCTGGCCGCGATCGCGCGAGTCGCCATGCACATGCTCGAACAGATTGAGCGAGGTGCTGCGACCGCGGTCGAAGGTGTCGACGAACTCGGCTTGCAGATCCATCAAATCGGCGGCGGCCATATGGTCGATCAGGCTTTGCAGCGATTCGCGCGCTGCGGGACGGCTGGGTTCCAGCGGGCTGAGGATGGCGTGGATCTCGGCCAGATGCGCCTGCATGGCCCCGCCCGGATAGTCGAGCAGCAGGGCCAGGGCGCGTAATTGTCGGGATAGGGTCTGCATGATTACATCTCCGCTTTGATGGCAAAGGTGCGGCGTTTTTTGCCGCTGAACAGCGAGGGCGCGCTTTCGCCGTCCGAGCAGCCGTTGCCGAAGGTGAACCCGCACGATCCCTTGAGATCGAAGGCGTTTTCGGCGTATTCGCGGTGCGCAGTCGGGATGACGAAGCGGTCTTCGTAGTTCGCAATCGCCAGGATGCGGTACATGTCTTCCACCATCGCCGCGGGCAGACCCACCTGCTCGATGGCGGCAACATTGGCTTCGCCGTCCACATGTTTGCCGCGCATGTAAGCACGCATCGCCAGCATGCGCTCTAGTGCGCGCTGTACCGGCGCAGTATCGCCAGCCGTCAGCAAATTGGCGAGGTATTGCAGTGGGATGCGCAGTTGCGACACGTCGGGCAGCGCGCCGTTGTCGCTGACCATGCCGCTCTGCACCGCGGTCTGGATGGGCGAGAGCGGCGGCACATACCAGACCATCGGCAGGGTGCGGTACTCCGGGTGCAAGGGTAGGGCGATCTTCCATTCCATCGCCATCTTGTAGACCGGCGAGCGACGGGCGGCGTCGAGCCAGGCATCGGGCACGCCGTCGCGCCGGGCCTGAGCGATCACCTGCGGGTCGTGTGGGTTGAGGAAGATGCCGAGCTGCGCCTCGTACAAGTCTTTTTCGTTGGCCACGCTGGCGGCTTCTTCGATGCGGTCGGCGTCATACAGCAGCACACCCAGATAGCGGATGCGGCCCACACAGGTTTCCGAGCACACCGTGGGCTGACCGGCCTCGATGCGCGGATAGCAGAAGATGCATTTCTCCGACTTGCCGCTCTCCCAGTTGTAATAGATCTTCTTGTACGGGCAGGCCGAGACGCACATTCGCCAGCCGCGGCACTTGTCCTGGTCGATCAGCACAATGCCGTCTTCCTCGCGCTTGTAGATGGCGCCCGAAGGGCAGGACGCCACACAGGCCGGGTTCAGGCAGTGCTCGCACAGCCGCGGCAGGTACATCATGAAAGTCTTTTCAAACTCGCCGTAAATCTCCTTCTGCATGGCTTCGAAGTTGGCATCGCGGCTGCGTTTGGCAAATTCGCCGCCGAGAATTTCTTCCCAGTTTGGGCCCCATTCGATCTTCTCCATACGCTGACCGCTGATGAGACTGCGAGGCCGCGCAGTGGGGGCCGCCTTGAGCTCCGGCGCTTTGTGCAGGTGCTCGTAGTCGAAGGTGAAGGGCTCGTAGTAGGCGTCGATTTCCGGCAGGTTGGGATTGGCAAAGATTTTCATCAGGATGGACAGCCGCGAGCCCTGGCGGGGCTGCAGCCTGCCACCGGCCGTGCGGGTCCATCCGCCTTTCCATTTGTCCTGGTTTTCCCATTCCTTGGGATAGCCGATGCCGGGCTTGGATTCGACGTTGTTGAACCAGGCGTATTCCATGCCCGGGCGAGAGGTCCAGACCTGTTTGCAGGTCACGGAGCAGGTATGGCAGCCGATGCATTTGTCGAGGTTGAGCACCATGCCGATCTGGGCGCGAACTTTCATAGTGTTTCTCCTGTTGGCGTGGGTCAGGCCTGCGGTTCGATGTGGTGCGGGCGCTCGTGGCTGTAGGCCGGGCCGACGGGTTCGTCCATCCAGTCGACCTTGTCCATCTTGCGCACGATGCAGAACTCATCGCGGTTGGCACCGACCGTGCCGTAGTAGTTGAAGCCGTAGGCCTGCTGGGCGTAGCCGCCGATCATGTGCGTCGGCTTGGTGACGATGCGCGTGACCGCGTTGTGGATACCGCCGCGGGCCTTGGTGACCTCGGAGGCCGGGGTGTTCACGATGCGTTCCTGCGCGTGGTACATCAGGGCCATGCCGGGTTTGACCCGCTGGCTGAC
>JAKAFC010000050.1 GCA_021818065.1 Pseudomonadota bacterium | reverse complement strand
CTGGCAGTTCGCCAAGGCCCAGCAAGTGGCGCAGCAACACGGCTGGACGCGGTTCGTCAGCATGCAGCCCGAGCTCAGCCTGCTCTACCGCGAGGAGGAGCGCGAGATGCTGCCGCTGTGCCGCGATCAGGGCGTGGCCGTGCTGCCGTGGAGCCCGCTGGCGCGCGGTCGTCTGGCCCGTCCCTGGGGCGACGACACCCCGCGCATCGCCAGCGACGTGTTCGGCGCCAAGCTGTTCGCGCGCACCCAGGACAACGACCGGGAGGTGGCGCAGGCTCTGGCCGACGTGGCGGCGCAGCGCGGCGTGCCGCGGGCACAAGTCGCACTGGCCTGGCTGCTCGGCACCCCCGGGGTGACGGCGCCCATCATCGGCGCCTCGCGTCCGCAACACCTGCTTGATGCCGCAGCCGCGCTGTCGCTCGCGCTCAGCGCCGACGAGCGCGCGGCGCTGGAGGCGCCGTATCAGCCGCATCCCGTGGTCGGGTTCGAATGATGGGCGAGGACTCCCAGCTCATCATCCCGCCCTCGTTCCTGGCGCTCTACCTGGAGCCCCATCGCTCCCGCCCGAACGCCTCGCACGCCGTCATCACCGCGCGCTACGAGTTCTGCGAAGACCTCGCCACCATGCTCACCGAGCATGCCGCCGAGATCAAGTCCAGCCTGCACGTCACGGACGACGACGTGCTGTCGCGCGTCTGGCGCGGGCTGTGCACACCTAACTCCGGCGTCAACGCGGCCGAGGCGCAGTGGGTGGTCAACCGCCTTGCCGAGCTGCTGGGCTGGCCGCTGCCGGGCGACATGTCGCTGGAGTGACCGAGCAGTCGTTCGGCTGGGCGGCACCGTCGCGTGGGCGCGATCCCACGCGCATCCCCAAGCGATTGACAGACATATGCGAATCGTTATCATTTGTTTTTTTGTGTGTCATTCGTCCCAACCAGCCAGGCGCGGCCCACGGTGTTGACCGTGGGCTCGGGGTGCTCCGCCAGTCAAGGACGTGGATCGCATCGTCCACACCCTTTGATTCGAGGAGTTCTCCATGCCGTTTCGCCCTTGTCCTGACCCATCGGGCCGTCCGTTTCACCGTTCTCGGCCGACTCGCAAACGTGCCGCGCTGGCCTCCAGTCTGACGCCGCTCGGGGCCTTGGCGGTGGGCCTCGGTCTGGCCGGTGCGGCGGGTGCGCAAACCGTTCCCGAGACTCCCGTGCAAGCCCTGCCCGACATGACCGTGCAAGACAACAAGGCGCGCAGTGACGCGCCCAAGGACAACTTGCGCGTCTACCGCACCGGGGTGGCCAAGGGCGAGCAGGAGCTGCGCGACATTCCGCAATCCATCACCGTGCTGACCGAAAAGCTGATCGAGGAGCGCAACATCGACAACCTGCGCGAGGCGCTGCATGCGGTCGGCGGGGTGAGCTTTCTGGCTGGCGAGACCGGCGAGGAGGACATCCGGCTGCGCGGCTTTTCGCTGCAGCAGGTCGGGGACATTTACGTCGATGGGCTTCGCGACGCCCCGCTCTACGACCGCGACACCTTCAACGTCGAGCGCATCGAGGTGCTCAAGGGCCCGGCGTCCATGCTGTTCGGCCGCGGCTCGACCGGCGGCATCGTCAATCTGGTGAGCAAAAAGCCCTTTCTGGCCGACCAGAGCGAGGTCGAGGCCACCGTCGGCTCGGGCGATTTCAAGCGGCTGACCGGGGATTTCAACCTCGCGCTGTCCAAGACCTCGGCGTTGCGGCTCAACGTGCTGCGCGAAAAAGACGGCAACTGGGGCGCGAATGTCGACAAGACCGGCTTCGCCCCTAGCCTGAGCTGGGGCGTGGGCACGCGGGATGCGTTCAACCTCAGCCTTTATTACCTGGAAACCAAGACCCGCCCGCTCTACAACCAACCGTGGCTGCTGTCGGGCGGGCCTGCAGGCTCGACCCAGCACATCCTGCCCGTGCTGCCCGCCAAAAACTACTACGGCATGGCCAGCGACAAAAACAACAGCTCGGCGCATTACGGCACCTTCGGATGGGTGCATGCCTTCGGCGGCGACGCCAGGCTCAAGACCACTGTGCGCTATGGCGAATACCAGCGCGATCTGTGGGCCAGTGTGATTCGCTTCGCCCCGGCGGCGCAGCAGCCCGGCGGCATCGCCATCACCCGGCCCGATCAGATCACTGGCGCGACCGTGCTCAGCCGCAGCGGCAAGGGGCGGTATGGCGACAGCCGCATCGCCATCGCCCAGTCCGAATACACCGACAAGCTGCAGATTGCGGGCATGTCCCACGAGCTGCTCGCCGGGGTCGAATGGAGCCAGGAAAACGCCGCGCGCAACAACAACATCCCCGGCACCGCCGCCCGGCCCAACACCACCGTGGGCACGCCGGATGACGGCGCGTGGATTGCCGACAACCGGGTGATTCCGCTGGCGCATTTCGACACCCGCAACCTGTCGCTGTATGGGCAAGACGTGGTCGGGCTGACCTCGCAGTGGAAGCTGGTCGGCGGTGTGCGCTTCGACCGCTTCCGCGCCGACTACCGCGACGTCAACGGCGCGGGCAAGCCGGTGGACTATGACTTATGGAGCCCGCGCCTGGGGCTGCTGTTTCAGCCCAACGACTGGGCCACTTACTACGCCTCTTACGGCTACGCGTACAACACCTCGGGCGATACCTACGGCTACGCGGTCAACACCACGCTGAGCAACAGCAACCTGCGGCTGCTCAACACCCCGCCGGAGAAAACGCGCAACGTTGAGGTGGGCAGCAAGTTCGAGCTGCTGGGCGGCAATCTGTTCGCCGGTGCCGCCCTGTTCTACACGGAGAAATACAACGAGCGCAACACCGACCCGGATTCGGCCGCCACGCAGGAACTGCTCTCGGGCAAGCGCCACGCCGCCGGGCTGGAGCTGGACATCGCCGGGCGCCTGAGCCCGCGCTGGGAGGTGTTCGTGTCCTACACCTTCATCCCCAGCGCCAAGGTCGACCAGGCCGTGCCGACCAGCAGTACCACCGCGATCCGTCAGGGCGACCGCCCGGGGCTGACGCCGCGGCACAGCGGCTCAATGTGGACCACTTACGCGCTGCTCGACCGCCTGCGCGTCGGCGCCGGGGTGAACTTCCGCAGTTCGGTCACGCCGCTCACCCGCCGCGACGTCGTCGCCCCCGGCTACGCCACGGTCGATGTGATGGCGCAATACCTGATCGACGCCACCTGGACGGCCAAGCTGTACGTCAAGAACCTGGCCGACAAAACCTACGTCGACAGTCTCTACACCGGCTTTTACGCCCCGGGCGCGCCGCGCACGGTGCAACTGAGCCTCACCGCCTCGTTCTGACCGCGATGCTGCTGCGCCTGCCCCAGGTTCTCGACGCCGCCGCGCTCGCCCGTGCCACCGCGCTGCTGCAGGACGCGCCGTGGCAGGACGGGCGGGCGACCGCCGGGGCGCAGGCGCGGGCGGTGAAAAACAACCAGCAACTGCCGGGTGACCACCCGGCCAGCGCGGAGCTGCGCGCACTGGTGCTCGACGGGCTACAGCGCCATCCGCTGTTTTTCAGCGCCGCGCTGCCGAAAAAAATCCTGCCGCCGCGGTTCAACCGCTATGGCGGCGCGAGCAACGCGTACGGCGCGCACATCGACAACGCCATCCTGCACGACGCCAGCGGGCTGCGGCTACGCGGCGACCTGAGCTGCACCCTGTTCCTGTCCGACCCCGCCAGCTACGACGGCGGCGAACTGGTCATCGACCACGGCTTCGGCCAGGAGCGGGTCAAGCTGCCTGCGGGCGACGCGGTGCTCTACCCGGCCAGCCATGTGCACCGCGTCGAGCCGTTGACCCGCGGGCAGCGGCTGGCGAGTTTTTTCTGGATCGAAAGCCTGGTGCGCGAGCCCGAGCAGCGCCGCCTGCTGTTCGAGCTGGACATGAACCTGCTGGAACTGCGCCGGCAGCACGGTGAGTCCGCGCTGGCCACCGCGCTGACCGGCCACTATCACAACCTGCTGCGGTTGTGGAGCCAGCCATGAGCGCCGCGCTGCCGCTGCCCGCTGCCGCGCCCGCTGCGTTCAGTCTGGCCGATTACGAGCAGGCCGCGCGCCAGCGGCTGGATGCCGCGACCTGGGCGCGGGTGTTCGGCGCCGCGGCCGACGAGCACACGGCGCAGGCCAACCGCGCCGACTGGGCCGCGCTGCGGCTGCTGCCGCGGGTGCTGCGCGCTGGCGCGGGCGGGCACACCCGCGTCCATCTGCTCGGCCGCGAGTGGCCGACGCCGCTGCTGGCCGCGCCGATGGCGGGCCTGGGCGCGCTGCACCCAGGCGGCGACCTCGCGCTGGCGCGGGCCTGCGCCGCGCAAGGCGCCGGGCTGGTGGTGAGCGAGCGCTGCGGCGTGGACATCGAAACCCTGGCGCAGGCCGTGCGCGCCGAGCCGGGGCGCGGGCCGCTGCTGGTGCAAATCACCTGGCATCCCGATCGCGGCTGGATGCGGCAGTGGCTGGCGCGCATCGCCGCCGCCGGGTTCGACGCCGTGGTGCTCAGCGTCGACGCGCCGGTGCAAGGCGTGCGCGACGCCGAGCGCCGCGTCGGCCCGGCGCCAATTCCGCCCTGCCCCAATCTGCAAGATCGCCCGCCGCTTCGCCCCGACCCTGCGGCCGGGCTGTGCGGCGGCTGGGGCGCGCTGGCCCCAAGCTGGGACGCGCTCGCGCAATGCCTTGCCGACAGCCCGCTGCCGCTGTGGCTCAAAGGCGTGCTGCATCCGGACGATGCGCGGCAGGCCGCGGCGCTGGGCGCGGCCGGGGTCATCGTCTCCAACCACGGCGGGCGCGTGCTCGACACCGCGGTGAGCACCGCATGGGCGCTGCCGCGCGTGGTCGACGCGCTGGGCGACGCGCTGCCGGTAGCGGTGGACGGCGGGCTGCGCCGCGGCACCGATGTGCTCAAGGCGCTGGCGCTGGGCGCGCGGGCCGTGCTGATCGGCCGGCCGCTGGCTGCGGCGCTGGCCGTGGGCGGCGCGCTGGCCGCGGCGCACGCGCTGCGGCTGCTGCGCGACGAACTCGAAGCCGCGCTGCTGCTCACCGGCACCCCGCATCCGGCTGCTGCCTGCCGCGATCTCATTGCCGTTGATGGCGCGCCGCTGCCGTGATGAGCCATCCATCATCCCATCTCCAGACCGCCGCGCTGCTCGCCCGCGGCGGTTGTTGCAACAACCGGCGAGTCGTTTGCTTTCAGGGAGTCTTGTCCATGTCCATCCGCATCCCCCTCGCCGTCGTGCTTTCGGCCCTGCTCGCTGCCACCGCCGCGCACGCCGGGCCGCGTTGCACCAAAGCGCCGCAAAGCCAGTGGCTCGATCAAAAAGAGTTCCAGGCCAAGCTGCGCGAGCAGGGCTACCAGATCGACCGCTTTCTGATTTCCGGGCCGTGCTACGAGATCTACGGCAAGGACAAGGACGGCCGCAAGGTCGAGATCTATTTCGACCCGACCGACGGCCGCATTGTCAAACAGGAGCGGCGTTGATGCGCCCGCCGCACGCGCCCGCCGCGCTGCGCGTGCCGCTGGTGCTGCGGCTGTATCACTGGGCACTGGCCGGCTGCTGCGTCGGCGCCTGGGCGCTGGCGGCCGACTGGCGCGAGGCGCACGAATGGCTGGGCTATGGCGCAGCGGCGTTGGTGGCGTGGCGTGCGGCGTATGGCTGGTTTGTCGCGCCGCCGCCGTGGCGCTTTGCCCGCTTTGTCGTCGGCCCGCGCGCGGTGCTGCGCTTTGCCGTCGCGCTGCTGCGCGGCCATGCGCCGCTGGCGCAAGGCTACAACCCGCTGGCGGGCTGGGCCATCGTCACGCTGCTGGCGGTGATCGCCAGCGTGTCTGTCAGCGGCTGGCTGCTGACCACCGACCGTTTCTGGGGCGACGAAGCCATGCAGACCGCGCATGGCTGGTTGGTCGATGCGATGTGGGCGTTGATCGCGCTGCATCTGGCCGGGGTCGCGGTGGGGAGCTGGCGGGCGCGGGCGTTTTTGCCGCGGGCCATGCTCGACGGCCACGAGCCGCCGCATTGAGCGGCATCACGGCACGCGCTACGGGACGGCATGCCTACTGCCCCGTAGATGCCGGGGCGGTGACAAAGGCCAGTTGCGCGAACTGCGCCCGTTGCGTCGCGGCCAGCACCTGCGCGATCCGGTCGTAAGGCACCTGGGCATCGGCCCAGATGCGCAACTGCGCCTGCGGCTGCTCCTGCGCCAAGGTCTGCAGCCGCGACTGCAATTCGGCCACGTCGATGGCCGCTTGCTCCCAACGCATGGCGCCGTCGGCGCTCAGGTGCAGATCCACATGCGGGCGCTGCTGCACCGCCGCGGCGTCGGCCTTGGGCAGCTGCAGCGGGCTGGACTGCAGCAAGGGCGGCAGAGTGACCAGAAACACCACCAGCAGCACCAGCATCACGTCCACCAGCGGCGTCACGTTGATGGCGTCGATCGGCGCCAGGGCGTCGTCGGCTTGCGGCTCAAGGGGTTGGGCACTCATGCCGCCACTCCTTTGTCCATGGCGCGCACAGCGCGGGGCGTGAAGGCGCGCGGCTGGCCGCCGGTGAGCAGCAGCGGCCGGGTGGCCTGGGCGAAGCGGGCAACGGCGGCAGCCTCATCGCGCATGGCGCGGGCCAGCAGGTTGTAGCCCAGCGTCGCGGGCACGGCCACGGCCAGCCCCAGCGCGGTCATCACCAGGGTCTCGCCGATCGGCCCGGCGACAAAGGCCAGACTCGCCTGGCCGCTGGCCTGGATTGCCAGCAGCGCGCGGTGGATGCCCCAGACGGTGCCGAACAGGCCGATGAACGGCGCCGTGCTGGCAATGGACGCCAGCAGCGTCAGCCCGCCCTGCAGACGCCGCGTGGTCTCGTCCACCGCCAGCTTGGCCGCGGCGGCAAGCCAGTCTTGGGCCGTGAGCTGGATATGCAGGTGTTGCGGATGCGCGCGGTGGTGCGCCAGGGCCTGGCGCTGCGCGTTGAGCGCGGCGCGGTAGGGCTCGGCGCCGTCACCCAGGGCCTCCAACCCCAGCTCGACATCGGTCGCCTCCCAGAAGTGCTGGTGCACGC
This sequence comes from Pseudomonadota bacterium, assembly GCA_021818065.1. Taxonomy (GTDB): domain Bacteria; phylum Pseudomonadota; class Gammaproteobacteria; order Burkholderiales; family Burkholderiaceae_C; genus Thiomonas. The sequence goes on along the minus strand of JAKAFC010000050.1, from coordinate 9,046 downwards.
GTCTGGCCGCTGCCAGCAGGCTGCGCCATTGCATGGCTTTCATCAGCATGATGCTCCACGACAGCACCGACAGCGCGATCAACAGAAGGAAAACGGCTTTGCCGACGGCGTCGGCCTGCGTCCAAAGGGGGGTCCACATGATGCGGCTTGCTCCTGGTGTTGGGCCTGCAGCGGCTTACTGCAGGCGGTAGTGAATGGTCAGCGTCGCCTGCGCGGGCTGCGGCTGGGAGGCGCAACGTCCGCTTCGTGCCGCCTGTAGCGCGGCGGCGTCGAGTTCGGCGTAGCCGCTGCCTTGCTGCACCTGCGCGTGCTGCACCCGTCCTTGGGTGTCGATGGCCAGCAGCAGGTGGACGCGGCCTTGCCAGCCACCCAGACGGGCGATGCGGGGGTAGGCCGGTTGCGGCACGGCGCAGGCCAGGGCGCTGGCGGGCATCGGGGCGGCAGCCTGTGTTGCCGGGTTGGGCGCGGGCTCGGCAGACGGCGGCGGCGCTGCCGCCTGGCTCAGCGCGGGCATCGCTGGGGCTGTTGGAGCGGCGGGTGCGGCGGGGGTTTCGGCGGTAGTCGGTGCCGCCGTCTCGGCTTCGCGCGGGGGTTGCGGCTCGGCGAGGGTTTGCGTCGCCTGCGGTGCGCGCACAGACTGTACGGCGACGGGCTGGCTACCCGGCGGCGTGCGTGCGGTGGCCGGTGGCGCTTGCGGCGTTGGCGGGGTGGTGTTTGCGCGCGGCGGCGTGGGTGCGGGCGCGGTGGAAGGCGCCGGGGAGGGCGGCAGCGGCGCCTGCACCATCGCCACGGTCAGGGTCGTCGGCACCGGCGCGGGCGCCGGGCTTTGCGCCCAGGCGAGCAACAGCGCCAGCACGGCGGCATGCAGGGCCAGGGCCAGGCCAGTTGCCGCCACGGGGCAGGCCGCGCCGCGGCGCAGACAGGGCGCGGCCGTCATGGACGCGAACCCGGCGCAGGGAGCAAGAGACAACGACGCTGGCAGACGCACACACCAATCCTTCGAACAAGGGCAGACCCTGGCGGCGGCTTGGGTGCGTTGGAACAGTCCCGCAATATAAATGAGAATTCTTCGCAATGGAAGCGCGGGACGATCTGCCGATGGCGCCCGCAGCCGCCACGGGGCCGCGGGCGGTGCGCGGTATCCTGCGGCCTGATCGTTCTTCCGCGTGCCGATGTCCGCCCCTGCCGACTCTCTTCCTGACGCGCCGCCCGCCACGTCGGCCTGGGCGGTGTTCGGCAATCGCCGCATCGCCGCCATTCTGCTGCTCGGCTTTTCCTCCGGCCTGCCGCTGGCGCTCACCGCGGGCACGCTGCAGGCCTGGCTCACGGTGGAGGGGCTGAGCGTGAAGGCGATCGGCTTCGCCACCCTGGTCGGCCAGGCCTATGTCTTCAAGTTCCTGTGGTCGCCAGCGATGGATCGCTTCGCCGTGCCGATCTGGGGTCGCTGGCTGGGACGGCGCCGCGGCTGGTTGCTGCTGGCGCAACTGCTGCTCGCCGCCGCGCTCGCGCTGATGGCGTTTGTCAGTGTGCCCGGGCCGGATCAGGCCGCCGCCTGGCCGGGGCTGGTGCACGCTGCCGAACACCTGGGTGTGGACGCCGCCAGCGCCCGCGCCGTGCCGTTGCTGCTGCTGGCGGTGGGCGTGGCGTTTTTTTCGGCGTCGCAAGACATCGTCATCGACGCCTACCGCACCGACGTGCTGCCGCCGCAGGAGCGCGCCGCGGGCGCGGCGGTGCTGGTGCTGGGTTACCGCTTGGCGATGATCGTCTCCGGCGGTCTGGCGCTGTGGCTTGCCACCGAGGTGACGGGCTGGCGGGGCATCTACGCCCTGATGGCGGCGCTCATGCTGGGGCTCACCCTGGTCACGCTGTGGGCGCCGCGCCCACCGGTGCACGTCAAGCCGCCGCGCACCCTGCGCGAAGCGGTGGTCGAACCGCTGCAGGAGTTCTTCGGCCGCAAGGGCGCCTGGGTGCTGCTGCTGGCCATCGTGCTCTACAAGCTGGGCGACGCCTTCGCTGGGGCGCTGTCCACCACCTTTCTGATTCGCGGCGTGGGCTTCAGCCCGGCCGATGTCGGTCTGATGAACAAGAGCATGGGGCTGGCGGCCACCATCGCCGGCGCGCTGCTCGGCGGGGCCTTGCAGGCGCGGCTGGGACTGTGGCGGGCGCTGCTGCTGTTCGGTGTGTTGCAGGGCGTGTCGAATCTGGCGTACTGGGTGCTGGCGGTATCGCCGCAGAGCCTGCTGCTCATGGGGGCGGCGGTTGGCATCGAAAACTTCACCGGCGGCATGGGCACGGCGGCGTTCGTCGCGCTGCTGTCGGCGTTGTGCGACGTGCGTTTTTCCGCCACGCAGTTTGCGCTGCTGTCGGCGCTGTCGGCGGTGGGGCGGGTGTATGTGGGGCCAGCCACCGGCTACTTGGTGGATGCGCTGGGCTGGCCGCACTTCTACCTGTTCACCGTGGCGGCTGCCGTGCCCGGTGTGGTGCTGATCTACTGGCTGCGCGACACCATCCAGGCGCGCGATGTGCAAACGCCGCGGGGGGAGCCGTAAGCCTGCAATTCAGCCGGGCTTAAGCCGCCGCTGCTCGAATGGAACGCCTTGACGGAGGATTCGCATCATGGCTGACACAGAACACGCTCTCGAACTCGGCAGGGAAGCCCGGCTGTTTGTGCGCGCGCACCAGAACGGCGTGCTGTCCACCCTGTCCAAGCGGCTGGACGGCTTTCCCTTCGGCTCGGTGTCACCGTATGTGCTCGATCACGCGGGCGACCCGGTCATCCTCATCTCCACCCTGGCCGAACACACCAAGAACATCGCCGCCGACCCGCGCGTCAGCCTCATCGTCCACCCCTGTGCCGAGGACATGCAGGCCGCCGGTCGCGTCACCCTGGTGGCGCGGGCCGAACCCCTGCCGGACAAAACGGCCTTCGGTGCGCGCTACCTGCGCTACCTGCCGCAGGCGGAAGGCTACTTCGGCATGCACGACTTCCACTTCTACCGTCTGGTGGTCGAGGACGTGCGCTTCATTGGCGGCTTCGGCAAGATCCACTGGATTCGTCCCGAGCGTTACGCCCCGCCAGCCGTACCCGCGCTGGCCGAGGCCGAAGACGGCATCCTCGCCCACATGAACGCCGACCACGCCCACAACTTGCGCGACTACTGCCGCCATGGGCACGGTGTCGAGGCGCTGGACGTGGCCATGATCGGCATCGATTGCGACGGCTTCGATGTGCGCGCCGATGGCCATGTGCTGCGCTTCGATTTTCCCGAGATGGTGCGCGACGCCGGCAGCGCCCGCGCCGCGCTGGTCGAACTCGCCCGGCAAGCGCGCGCCGCGGCACCGGCCTGAATGTCGGGCGCTGCACAAAACCGCGCGCCGCCTTACGATGGCCGTTTCGGCATTGCGGCGCCAAGACCGCAGCATCTCTCCCTGGAGACCCACCCATGAAGCTCTACTACAGCCCCGGCGCCTGCTCGCTGTCGCCGCACATCGTCCTGCATGAACTCGGCCTGCCGTTCGACACCGTCAAGGTCGATCTGAAAACCAAGCAGACCGCCGATGGCCGCGACTTCCGCACCATCAATCCCAAGGGCTATGTGCCGACGCTGGAACTCGACGACGGCAGCATCCTCACCGAAGGCCCGGCCATCGTGCAGTACCTGGCCGACCGCAAGCCCGAGGCGCATCTGGCCCCGGCCAACGGCACACTGGCGCGCTACCGCCTGCAGGAGTGGCTGAACTTCATTTCCACCGAGTTGCACAAGCAGTTCAGCCCGCTGTTCAACCCGGCCAGCAGCGCCGACGTGGTCGCCGCGCAGAAGGCCCGGCTGGGCGAGCGTTTCGCCCTCATCGCACAAACGCTGGACAAGCAGGACTATCTGCTGCCCAGCGGCTTCAGCGTGGCCGACGCCTACCTCTACACCGTGATGAGCTGGGCGGCTTATGTCGGCGTGGACCTGTCGCCCTGGCCGGCGCTGGCGCGCTTCAAGGCCCGCATGGAAGCGCGCCCCGGCGTGGCCGCCACCCTGGCCGCCGAACGCGACGCCAAGAAGGCCTGAAGCCGCCCCCCGCGCTTGTTCGGCCCGCCCGCGGCGCTCAGGCCAGCGGGCCGAAAATGGCCCACACCCCGGACAGAATGGTGGGCACGGCCAGCACGATGTTCACCGTGGACAGCAGCCGAATCTGCGCGGCCTGGGTGCAGGCCGCGCCCCAGTCGGCGCGCAGCACTGCGGCGCGCATGCGCAGAAACGGCACGAAAAAGATGTACAGCGCCAGCACCACCATGGCGCTACCCAGTATCACCATGACCCACTGCGCCGGGCTCAGGGCGCCGAAGCCGCCGCGCAGCCACACCATGCCGTAGCCGGTGACCACCAGCGCCGCGCCCGCGCCCCAGATCGCCGCAAAGAAGTTGCGGAACAAGACATACAGCAGGCGCGCCCGCAGCTCGGCCTGCGCCATGGCGCGCCGCAGGGCCGGGGCAAGAAAGCCGTCCATGAACACGATGCCGCCGATCCACAGCACCACGGCAAGTATGTGGATGAATTGGGCCAGGGCATTCCAGTTCATGGCAGCGCAGCGACGTTGACGAGGCCTTCATTGCAGCAGATCGGCGCGGGCTCTGGCTTGACGTGCCGCATGTCCCGATGCCGCTACCCATGCCCTTCGGCCACAATGCGGCCATGGTCGCTTCGTTTCCTCGCCGCTTGCACCGCCTCAGGTCCGCCGGATTGCTGGGCGCGGCCGTGCTGTGCTGGCTCGCGCAGTACGCCAGCGCGCAGCACGCCGCGGCGCAGGTGGCGCCGCTGTTCCAGGCCGCCATCGCCGTGGCCTGGGCCATGTTGCTGCTGTGGCTGTGGACGCGCTGGCGCGGCATTGCCCTGTTTGCCCAGGGAGCCTCGCTGTTGTCGGCGCTGTGGGGCGGCGCGCTGTTCACCCTGCAATGGGGCTGCATCTACCTCGCCGTCGATCGCCAGCCCCTGGCTGTGGTGGCGCTGGGCTTCGGCCTGGCCGCGTTGGCGTTGCAGCCCCGGCTGCTGACCTCGACGGTGTGGCCCGGCGCCGCAACCTGCGCCAGTTGGTTGCCGGGGTTGGCGAGCCTGGTCGGCCTGCTGTTGCTTGGGGCCTGGTCGTGGTCGCGCGGGCAGGGCGCGGCTTGGCTGCTGAGCGCCGTGGCGGCGGGGAGTTTCGCTCTCGGGCTGCGGCAGGCGCGCTGCGCCCGCATGCTGCCGCAGGACCTGCTGCGCTGGCGCTTCTACCAGCTGTGCGTGGCTGCCCTGCTGCTGCCGCTTTTGGCCGTGGCGTTCAGCCCGAGTTGGAACTTCGAGCCGGATGCCGCAGCGCTGGGCGCCATGCTGCTGCAGGCGGTTTGCGGTGGGCTGATCTTCCCTTTCGTGCTGGCGGCAGCCTTGCCTGCGTTACCACAGACCGGGGACGAAACGCCGCGTGGCGCGCATGTAGTCTAGGTAATCGGGCCATACGCCGCGGAGCAGGCGCTCCTCCATCGCGGCCTTGAAGTTCAGCACCACGCACAGCGCCAGCCACAGCACCCACTGCACCGGGCTGTGGGCCGCGGCCGCCACACCCGCCATGAAGATCATCAGAGCGACATACATGGGATGGCGCACCCAACGGTACGGGCCCGTGGTCACCAGATGCGCGCCCCGGCGTGGCTCGGGCACGATGTTGAAGTTGCCCGGCCGGTTGTGCCAGAACACCCACAGCACCAGCACCGCCCCGGCGGCCAGCAGGACGTAAGACACCCAGCCCCGGCTCCAGTGCGGCGCGGGCCAGACGAGCATCAGGGCAATGAGGCCGAACTGCGCCGCCACCCAGAGGCGGGAAAGCGTGTGGGTTTGCATGGGGCGGCTCACCAGCGGCGCTTACGCACGTTGCGCAGGAATTCGTCGAGGATGGGCGTGCAGTCGAGCAGTTCAGGGTTGGAAGGGTGGTGGAACTCCGGGTGCCACTGCAGGCCGAGAAGAAAGTTGCGGCCGGTGCCGCGGATGGCTTCGGCTAGGCCGTCTTCGGGGCTGATGGCGTCCACCACCAGATCGCGACCCAGGGTGCGCACCGCCTGGTGGTGCACCGACACGATGTTGAGCGTGGCCGGATCGACCTCGGGGTACAGGCGCGCCAGCAACCCGCCCTCGGTGAAGCGCACGGGGTGGTGGTGGCGGTCGTAGTTGTCGCTCAGGTGCTGGGTCTGGCTGGCGGTGAACTGGGTGGGCAGATCCTGGTAGAGGGTGCCGCCCATGGCGACGTTGATGAGCTGCGCCCCGCGGCAGATGCCGAGCACCGGTTTGCGCACCTCGATGAACTCGTGCAGCAGTTCCATTTCATAGCCGTCGCGCATCGGGTCGCCGGCCCACTCGGGCTGGATGGGCTCTTCGCCGTAGCTGTGCGGGCTCATGTCGGCACCGCCCTGGAGGATGAGACCGTCGAGCGCGTCGGCGTAGTCGCTCAGGCGGATGTTGCTGCGCACCAGCCCGCTGCCGGTGGCCACGGTGGGCACCATGAACACCAGCACGTCGCGCGACATGGCCCAGTGCGCCACCGACTGCTCCAGGTATTGCAGGGTCTTGCTGCGCAGCCCCGCCTGGCCGGGCTGGGGGTGGTCGATGCGCGCCGAGATGCCGATTTTCAGGGGTTTGGTCGCCATGATGGAATGCTCACCGGGGCCAAGGTGGCTGCATGATAGGAGCCCGTCAAGACCGACGGGCTGTAGGGCCTGTTCACGCCCTGTGGCTTACTGGAATTCGAAGGTGTAGAACAGATCGACGGCGTTCTGCGTGCCGGTCTGCGTCTGCACCGACAGACGTTTGGTGAGCTGGTGCTGAATGGTGAAGATGCTCGACACGCCGTCGAGCCCGCGTGAGAAGCTCACCACAGTTTCGGCCGAAATGCGCTTGCTCAGCGTCAGGATGCTGCCCTGCAGCCCGCCGTTGCCATTGGTCGTGGTGCCGTTGGTGCTGCTGCTGGCCGCGCCCTGCACGCTGATGCTGTCGAGGCCGACGGCGTGGGCCAGCCGGGTTTGCAGCGGCAGGCCGTCGCTGGGGCCGAGCAGCGCGGCAGCGGCGGTCTGCAGCAGGCCGATGTCGGTGGGGCCGACCTGGTCGAGTGGTTGGCCCAGCACCAGCCAGGAGAGGATGGCGGTGTCGGGCATGGCGGGCGTGGAGCTGAGCTTGACCACGGGCTGCCGGGCGCTGCCGGTGATGGTCACGCCCACGCTGATGCCCGTGGGCAGGTTGGGCCGCGTGGCGGTGATGTTCAGCCCGGGGTTGTCCAGCGGTCCGGCGAAGTTGATGCGTCCCTGCGTGACCTGCAGGTTCTGGCCGTAGGCGGTGTACTCGCCCTTGGTGACTTCGATGCTGCCGGTGGCGCTCGGCGGGCTGCCGTTGTCGGCGCGCACGCGCACGCTGCCGCTCAGCATGGCGTCGAGGCCCTGGCCGTAGAGGTGGAAGTTGGAGCCTAGGTCAAAGCTGCCGTCAAAGCGCACGGCGCGCGGCATGGCGTCGCCCGCTGCCGCCGGGGGGGGCGCCGCGGGCTGGCCCTTGATGACCACGTCGCTGCTCAGCGCCGGGCCGCTGCCGCGCGGCAGGGCGATGTCGGCACGGTCGGCGGTGAGGGCGGTGGTGACGGCCAGCACCTTGTCGGCCAGGGTGGCCTGCGCCGTACCGCTGAGCGCGAGCTGGCGGTCGGGACGGTTGAGCAGCAGCAGTTTGTCCAGCTTGACCGCCAGCGTGGCGTTGGGCAGGCCGTTGCGCAGGCGGGCGTCACCACTGGCGCTGAGCACGCCGCTGGGGCCGCGCAGTTCGAACTGATCGAGCTGCAGGTGATCGCCGGTGAAGTGCGCGCGCAGCACGCCGTCCTTCAGGTCCACGCCCTCGGCGGGCCAGGCCAGGCGCAGCGCCGTGCCGTCCAGCGTGCCGCTGAACTGCGGCTGGGCCAGCGTGCCGCGGCCTTGCACCGCCAGCCGCAGCCGCCCCTGGGCGCGGTAGTCGTAGCCAATCAGTGGCGCGGCCCAGGCCAGGCTGGGCATGTCGGCGCCAAGGTCGAGTTGCAGCGGCGTCTGGCCGGAGACGCCCCACACCGCGCCGCGGCGCGTCAGCGTGGTCGAGCCGCTGCCTTGCGCCGTGCCCATGGCGGTTTGCAGCACAGCCTGGGCCTGCACCTGGTTGTTGCTGGCGGTCAGGTCCAGCACCACCTGCCCCAGGCCCAGGGGCATGAAGCCGCCGCGCGGGCGCGTCTGGCCGAAGCTGGCATCGCAGGTGGGGCCGAGGGTGACGGTGCCCGCTGGCGCTGCGGGTGCGGCGGCGAGTTGCAGCGCGATGTCGCCGCTGTCGCGTTGCAGGTGCACATGCCCGTTGACTTGCGCCCCGGCGTCGATGGCCCAGTCGCCCGACAGCACCAGGGTGTCGCGCACCTTGGCAGGGGCAATGCCTGCCAGTGCCAGCAGGTCGGCGGTCTGCAACGCTTGCAGCCGGCCCTGCGTCTGCAACTGCTCGGGGGTGTAGTGCAGGCGTTCGAGGTCGATGCGTCCGGCCTGCAGCGCCAGCGTGGCGTGGCGCAATTGCAGGCGCAGGGGGTTGAAGGCCAGGTCGAGCGCGGCGGGTGCCTGCAGATGCAGCGCGGCGCGGCCGCTGTTGTCCAGGGTGGTGACCTGGCCTTGCCAGCCCTGTTGCGGCCCCATCCAGCCGCCGGCGGCGCGCAACTTGAGGTTGAGCGGCAACGGCTGGGCGGCCGGCGCGCCCGGCTCCGGCGCAGACGGGCGGCGCAGTGTGCCCTGGGCATCGAGCGCCAGGGTGTGCTGGGCGCGCGTGCCGTCGACCTGCAGGCTGGCCGTTTGCAGCACCTGGCCTTCGGCTTGCACGTCCTGCACCCGGGCATCGAGGTGCAGGGTGCCGAGCAGCCCGGCGCTGGCCTGCGCCTGGGCATGCAGGGCACCGATGCGCAACGGGCCCGCAGCCTGCGTCCATTGCAGGCCGTCGAGGTCGAGGCTGAGGTTGCCGCGCAGGGTGTCGAGCAGCGCGTTCAGCGCCGGAGC
>JAKAFC010000225.1 GCA_021818065.1 Pseudomonadota bacterium | reverse complement strand
GGCAGAGTGAAGCCCGCATTGCACCACAGCCCCGCACGAGGCCCTTCAGCGCACCAGCAAGGTTGGTTTGGTCGAGGCGCGCAGCAGATCGCTGGTCTTGCTGCCCAGCAGCAGCTTGCGCAGTGGGGAATGCGAGTAGGCACCCATGACCAACAGGTCGATATGGCGTTCGGCCAGCGTGGTGGCGATCACGCCTTCGGCTTCGCCTTCGCGCGCCAGCGTCTGGACCGTCATGCCGCGCGCTTGCAGGGTTTGCCGCGCCCAATCCAAGGCTTTCTCCGTCTGGGTCGACGCGGGGGCGGCCATGCAGACCGTGATGTCCAGCCCGGTGAACAAGGCTTGCGCCGCCACCCATTCCACGGCGCGCCGGGTCATGCTGCCGCCATCGAAGGCGATGAGCACGCGCTGCGGTGGAGTGAAGGCATCGGTCACGGTGAGGATGGGCGTGTGCAGTGCGCGCACCACGGCCTCGACATGGCGGCCGATGTCGCGGCCCGAACGTTCGGCCGAGGCGCCGCGGCGTCCCAGCACCAAGAGACCGAGCGCTGGCGCCTGCTCGCTCAAGGTCTGGACCAGCTCGCCGTGGCGCTGGCGGATATCGACTTCGGTGGCACCCGCGTCCAGTGCGCGCTGCCGCAGTCGCGCCAGCAGGGCCCGGCCGCGCTCGCGCGCGCTCAGCACGGTCTGCCGCTCGCTCTCGGCGAGTTGCAGCAGCAGGTCGTCCTGGGTGCCCAGGCCGATGGCACCGCTATGGTCGGTCGCGCTGCGGGCGGTTTCGGGGTGGCGGTCGAGCACATGCAGCAGGTCGAGGGGCAACCCTAGGCGCTGCGCCGCCCAGGCGGCGTAGTCGGTGACGTGATCGGCAAAGCGCGAGTCGTCGACGCAGGCCATGACTTTGTTGGTGTCTTGCATGCCGTGGTCCTCAGTGGCTCATCAGCAGGTCGTCGGCGCCGTCTTTGTCGTGCACGGCAAACTTGTCCACCAGGGTGGCGCTGGCCTGGTTCAGGCCCACCACCTCGACTTCGGTTGCCTCGCGGCGGAATTTCAAAATGACCTTGTCCAGCGCGCTGATGGCGGTGATGTCCCAGAAGTGCGCACGGCTGACGTCGATGACCACTTTGTCGATCACCTCCTTGAAGTCGAAGCGGGCGATGAAGGCTTCGGCCGAGGCGAAGAACACCTGCCCGGTCACGGTGTAGGTGCGCAGTCGGCCGTCGGCATCGGCGCGCGAGGTCACGCGCAGGATGCTGCCCACCTTGTGGGCGAAGAAAAATCCGGACAGCAGCACCCCGGTGAGCACACCGAGCGCCAGGTTGTCGGTGGCCACGACCACGGCCACCGTGGCCAGCATGACCACACTCGAACTCTTGGGGTGGTCGCGCAGGTTGCGGATCGAGCCCCAGTTGAAGGTGCCGATGGACACCATGATCATCACCGCCACCAGTGCGGCCATGGGAATGCGCGCCACCCAGTCGCCCAGAAACACCACCAGCACCAGCAGCACCACGCCCGCGGTGAGGGTGGACAGCCGACCGCGGCCCCCGGACTTTACGTTGATGACCGACTGACCGATCATGGCGCAGCCCGCCATGCCGCCGAGAAAGCCGGTGACGATGTTGGCCACACCCTGGCCCACGCATTCGCGGCGCTTGTTGCTCGGGGTGTCGGTGAAGTCGTCGATCAGCGTTGCCGTCATCATCGACTCCAGCAGACCGACCACGGCCATGGCCAGCGACACCGGAAAGATGATGCGCAGGGTTTCGAGGTTGAAGGGCACCTCGGGCAACAAGAACATCGGCAAACTGTCGGGCAACTGGCCCTTGTCACCCACGGTGGGCACATGGATGCCGAAGGCCACGGTCACCGCCGTCAACACCACGATGGCCACCAGCGGCGAGGGCACCACCCGGGTCAGGCGCGGCAGCAGGTAAATGATGGCCAGGCCTGCCGCCACCAGCGGATACACCGTCCAGGGCACATGGATCAGCTCGGGCAACTGCGCCATGAAAATGAGAATGGCCAGGGCATTGGCAAAGCCGGTGATGACCGAGCGCGAGACAAAGCGCATGAGCTTGGCGAAGCCCGACCAGCCGATGATCATCTGCAACACGCCGGTGAGCAGCGTGGCCGCCAGCATGTACTGCAGCCCGTGGTCCTTCACCAGCGTGACCATCACCAGCGCCATGGCCCCGGTGGCCGCCGAGATCATGCCGGGCCGCCCTCCTGCAAAGGCGATCACCGTCGCCATGCTGAAGGCCGCGTACAGGCCCACCTTGGGATCGACCCCGGCGATGATGGAAAAGGCGATGGCTTCGGGAATGAGCGCCAGCGCCACCACCAGGCCTGAGAGCAGATCGTTGCGGACGTTGGACAGCCCGTCCTGTCGAAAATGTTGCATGGAACATCCTTGTCGTTGCGCGGCAACGGCATGGCCTGCGCGGAATCGTGCCGATCCGGCAAGGCACTGCGGCGAAGCAGCTGGAAAAACCAGCCCTGCAGAGATGCAGGGGGAGAAAAGTCCGTCGCGGCATGACGTCGGGGCGATGCCGCCAAGGCGTCATTGCGGCGCCTTTGTGTCTCAGGATGAACGGATTGTAAAAGGGACGCTCAAGCCGCGCTGATGGACTGCGGGCTGTACTCGGGCACCAGGGCGTGGAGTGCGGCCTTGATCTGCGCCGGGGTGTCGCCGCCGCTGCTGGCGATCCAGGTCTGCAGGGCGTCGAGGTCGATGGCGTCCTGCGCCGCCAGCCGCGCCACGCGCAGCTTGGGGTGGGGCGTGGGGAGAGTGGTTTCGTCGTCGGCCAGCAGTTCCTCGTAAAGCTTTTCGCCAGGACGCAGCCCGGTGAAGTGGATGGGGATGTCGTCTTCGGTCTTGTTCGACAGGCGGATCATCAGCCGCGCCAGATCGACGATTTTCACCGGCTCGCCCATGTCGAGCACGAAGATGGTGCCGCTCTCGCCCATCAGCCCAGCCTGCAGCACGAGTTGCGCCGCCTCCGGAATGGTCATGAAGTAGCGCACGATGTCGGGGTGTGTCACCGTGACCGGACCGCCGACGGCGATTTGCGCGGCAAAGCGCGGCACCACGCTGCCGCTGGAGCCCAGCACATTGCCGAAGCGCACGGCGCAGCAATGCGTGTCGGGGTGCTGCGCGGCGTGCGCCTGCAGCGCCAACTCGGCCAGGCGCTTGCTCGCGCCCATCACATTGGTCGGGTTCACCGCCTTGTCGGTGGAGATGAGCACGAAGCGCTGCGCGCCGCAGGCGGTGGCAGCGCGCGCGGCGTTGAGTGTGCCCAGCACATTGGTGCGCAGGGCTTCGATGGCGTTGTCGTCTTCCATCAGCGGCACATGCTTGTAGGCCGCGGCGTGCAGCACCACGGCGGGGCGGTGCCGCATGAACAGGTCGCGCAGCCGCTCGGGGTCGC
>JAKAFC010000049.1 GCA_021818065.1 Pseudomonadota bacterium | reverse complement strand
TCTCTCGCGCCATTGTCGCCGTTGGCGCCCCGACACCATGCACCCCATGCTCAACGTGGCCGTTCGCGCAGCGCGCGAAGCCGGCAAAATCATCAACCGCGCGAGTCTCGACATTGACCTGCTGCGCATCGCGCAAAAGGCTGCCAACGACTTTGTCACCGAAGTCGATCGCGCCGCCGAGCAGGCGATCATCGACGTCTTGCTCAAGGCCTACCCGCAGCACGGCATTCTGGGCGAAGAGACCGGCACCACCTACGGCGACGCCGCCTCCGAGTACCAGTGGATCATCGACCCGCTGGACGGCACGACCAACTTCATCCACGGCATGCCGGTGTATGCCGTCTCCATCGCCCTGGCGCATCGCGGTGTGGTGCAACAAGCGGTGGTGTACGACCCCACGCGCGACGAGCTGTTCACCGCCACGCGCGGTGCCGGGGCGTTCCTCAACAGCCGCCGCATCCGCGTGTCCAGCCGCGTGCGGCTGGAAGACAGTCTCATCGGCACCGGCTTTCCGTTTCGCAAGCACGACGATTTCGACACCTACCTGGAGATGTTCAAGCGCGTGGCGCAGCGTTGTGTCGGCCTGCGCCGCCCGGGTGCGGCGGCCATCGACCTTGCCTATGTGGCCGCCGGGCGCTACGACGGTTTTTTCGAGACCGGGCTCAAACCCTGGGATATTGCCGCAGGCAGCCTGTTGATCACCGAGGCCGGCGGTCTGGTGGGCAATTTTGCCGGCGATGGCGAATTTCTCCACACCGGCGAGGTGCTGGCTGCCACCCCCAAGGTGTACGGCCAGCTCGTGGCCCTGCTGCAGGGCTACAGCAAGGCCGCAGCGACCAAGACCGAGTCGGGGTCGGTCGCGCCCGCGCCATCGACCACCGATGCGCAACTCGCCACCCTGCACGCTGCGGCGGACCGGCCCGCCGCCAAGACCGCCGCCGACAAATCACCACGCGCCAAATCCGTGCCGCGGCGCATCAAGGCCAGCGACGTCGCCAAGCCTCGGCAAGCGGAAAAGTCGCTACCGCCGTCCGTCTACAAGCCCAAGCGCAGCAAAGACTAGGCTGCAGTGGCTTGATGCAGAAGAGAAAATTGGGCTGGACGGCTTTTTTGCTGCGTCGCACAAATTTTTCTTGCATTTTGGTCTCAGGGACCTAAAATCCGTTTTGTGCAGTGCACAAAGAACCTGAGCCAAGCGTCATCACGGCGACATTGTTCCGGGTTCAGAATGTGTTGGCTGCCGCCCGCAGCTGACATTCCCTCATTTTCAGGAGAGACACCATGATGACCCCCGAGCAATTCGCCGCCGCGCAAAAGACCCAGTTCGAAACCTTTTTCGGCCTGGCCAGCAAGTCCATGGACAACATGGAAAAGCTCGTCGACCTGAACATGCAGGCGATGAAAACCTCGCTGCAGGAAAGCGCCGACCACGCCCTGGCGCTGATGTCGGTGAAAGACCTGCAAGAGCTGTCCAGCCTGCAGTCGGGCTGGATGCAGCCGATGGCGGAAAAGATGCTGTCGTACACCCGCCACGCCTACGAAATCGCCTCTGGCGCCCAAGCCGAATTGGCCAAGACCGCTGAGTCGCAGTTTGCCGAATCGCACAAGAAGTTCATGGAACTGGCCGAATCCGCCGCCAAGAACGCCCCGGCCGGCTCCGAAACCGCCGTGGCCATGATGAAAAGCGCGATGAACGCCGCCAACAACGCCTACGACTCGGTGCAAAAGGTGACCAAGCAGGCCGCCGAAGCGGTGGAGGCCAACATCAACGCCGTCACCAGCACGGCCATGAAGGCCGCGCAATCCGGCCGTGCCGCGTCCAAGCGCGCAGCAGCCTGAGTCTGAAATTTGAGACGCGGCGTGTCAACGTCACCCGACGTGCCGCGTTGAACACGCATGGGGTCCATCGGTCAGCGCACTTGCAGTGCTGTAAGCGCCGCCGGTTCACCCGCCAAGTTGTCTCCTCGGTACCCCAACGGTACCTTTGCAGCCGGTCATTGACCGGCTTTTTTTTGCGCTATGCGCGCGTCAGCGCAGGGACGTCTGGCGGTCGAGTTCACCCAGCAGGGCACTGAGCAATTGCAGCGTGGGCATGGGATGGGCAGCACGTTGCGCCAGTTCCAGCGGCGCATGCAGCAAGGCGGCGATTTCCAGCGGCCGCCCGCGTTCGAGATCCTGCAAGGTGGAGATCTTGACCGGGCCGATGCCCTGGGCGATCTCCAGCCGTTGCGCGATGCTCACCAGCGGGTCGCAGCCGTACAGGCGTGCCAGATCCATGATCTCGGCCATGCCCGCACGGATGAGCGCAATCAACTCGGGGTTGGCGCAGATGGCGTCCATCCGCGCTCGCGTCAGTCCGGCCACGGGGTTGAAGGTGGCGTTGCCCACCAGTTTCATCCAGATGGCGTCACGAATGCGCGGCGTGGCCTCCGGCTGGCAACCGGCGTCGCGAAACAAGGCCGCCAGCGCCTGCACCCGCGCGCTGTCGCTGTGGCTGGGTTCGCCCAGGACATAACGGTACTGACCATTGCCGCGGATTACCCCTGGGGCGACGACTTCGGCGCTGGCGTGCACCACGCAGCCGACGATATGTGCCGGGTCAAGCGCCGCCAGCAACCCGCCGCCGGGGTCGATGCTTTGCAGCGCCGCGCAGCCGCCAGTGGCATCGCGGGCGTGGCTGCTGCTGTCGCCATAGAAGTACCACCACGGCAGGCCATTGAGTGCGGGCAGCACCACGGTGTCGCCGCGCAGCACCGGGGCGAGCCGTGACAGCACCGGCGCGAGTTGATGCGCCTTCAGCCCCAGCACCACCAGATCCTGCGGGCCGAAGGCCGCCAGGTCGTCCTGCGCGTCCACGTCCACGCACAGACGCTCCTCCGGGTCATCCAGACACAGGCCGGAGCGGCGCATCGCCTCCAGGTGCGGACCGCGCGCCAGCACGCTGACGGCATGCCCGGCCGCGGCCAGCTTCACCGCCATGGTGCCGCCCACTGCCCCCGCCCCCACCACCAGAATGGTCCATCGCCGCGTCATCCGTCTCTCCCGTCCGAAGCTGCGCCAGCACCGCGCGCCCGCGCCAACGACAATAGCGGGCACGTCTTCGTCCATGCTCACGCCACGCCAAATTCTCATTCTCGTGCACGGCCGCTATTTCACCAGCGGTCTGGTGTCTGCCGTGGGCGTGGCCATGCTGGGCTTGCTTGCCTATGCGCTGGCCGGTCTGGGGCCCGCCATCGCCCTGGGCAGCGGCGCGCTGACCGTGTGCTTCGCCGACAATCCGGCGCCCATCCGGGTCAAGCGCGTGGAACTGCTGTTCACCAGCCTGGCCAGCACCGTGGCCTTCGCCCTGGTCAGCGCCAGCCTGTGGTGGCCGCCGGTGCAGATCGTGCTCATTCCGTTGCTGGGCTTTTGCAGCGGGCTGATCGCGGTGTGGGGCAAGCGCGCGCTGGCCATGAGCTTCAGCGTGCTATTCATCTCGGTCATCACCCTGGGCTCGCCGGCCATGTCGGGCGCGGCGCAGCTCGCCGCGGCCGTGGCGCTGTTTCTGGCGGGGGCACTGCTGTACACCGGGTACGCCCTGATCCTGGCGCATTGGCTGCGGCTGCGCACCAAGCAGCAGGCGCTGGCGGAACTGCTGGCGCAACTCGGCCTGTTCGCCCGCTGGCTGGGGGACAACCTGCACCCGCAAGCCGAGGGCGTCAGCACCGCCGTGGCGCAGATCACCGCCATCAACGACACCTTGCAGAACACCCGCGACATCGTGCTGCGCGACGTCGACACCGACGCCGACCGCGCCTTGGCCGCCCGGCTGGTGCTGCTGCTCGAGGTCAATGAAGCGCTGCTGGCCAGCCAGACCGACGCCGAGCTCATCCTCAGCCAGTTCGACGCCACCCCCGTGCCCGACGCCCTGCGCGACTGGGCACGGCGCCTCGGCGAAGCCCTGGACCAGCGCGCCGAGGCGCTGCTGCGCGGCACGCAGGCGCAGACCTTGCCGCAGCACCTGCCCTGCGCCCAAATCATCGACCACGCCCTGCTCACCTTGCGTCCCAGCCAGCCCAGCGCCGCCTTCGAGCAGGCGCGCATGGCCCTGCGGGCCAGTGCCGACAAGTTGCAGCGCATCACCGACCTGCTGGCGCAGCTGCCTCTGGGCGCCACGGCCAGCGCGGCCGATCCGCTGCATGGCCTGGACCTGCAGGCCTTTCTCAGCCCGCTGCGCTATGACCCGCGGGCGCTGTGGCTGTCGATGCGCTGGGATTCCCCCATCCTGCGCTACGCCATCCGGCTGGCGCTGGCCATGCTGGCTGGCGAACTGCTGCTGCGCGTGCTGCCCTACCACCCGCACGACTACTGGGTGCTGCTGACCATCGGCGTGATTCTGCGGCCCAACTACAGCGTCACGCGGCAGCGCATCAAGGACCGCGTGCTGGGCACCCTGCTGGGCTGCATGCTGGTGGCTGCGCTGCTGTCCACCCATCCTTCGCTGGCCGTGATGACCCTGGGCGTGTTCGTCTCGCTGGCACTGGCGCGCACCTTCATCACCCTCAATTACCGCTTCACGGCGCTGTTCGCCAGTGTCAACGCCCTGTTGCTGGTCGCCCTGCTCGAACCTGGCAGCCAGTTCCTGGTCACCCTGCGGTTGCAGGACACGCTGCTAGGCGCGGCGCTGGCCTGGGCCTTCAGCTTCGTGCTGCCGCGCTGGGAAGCGAACGACCTGCGCCGCCAGGTCGAGGCGCTGCAGCACGCGGTGCTGGGCTACGCCCGCGCCGTGCTCGATCCGCAGCAGGTCAGCGACCTGAACTACCGCCGCGAACGCAAGCGGGTGCAGGATGCGCTGGCCGCTGTCGGCGGGCTGCACGCCCGCATGCTCGAAGAGCCCCGCCAGCACCAGCGCATGATGCGCGAGCTGTCCGCCTTCATCGCCCATAGCGACATTCTCAGCGCCCACCTCGCCACCCTGCGCGTGCTGCGGGCGCAGCGCGGCGACCGTGTGCTGCCGCCCGAACAGCAGCAGCGCCTGCGGCGAACCCTCGACCAGTTGCAGCATTGCCTCGGGCGGCACGCCCCGGCCGCGTGCAGCGACGCGGCCCCGGCTGTCTCTGCCCCGGTCGACAACCCGGTGGAGCGCCGGCTGCGCGAAGTCGAGGCCGAGGGCCGCACCATCGCCCGGCTGGCGCGGCAGATTCTGCAGCCGACCACGGCCACCCCCATCCCTTCTTAAAATGACCGATTGCCCGGCGTCGCCAAGCGCTGCGACACCACGCCGACCGGGCGCATCTCTTCTGCCGCCATGACTTCCAAACGCCGTCTGTTCGTCACCACCGCCCTGCCCTATGCCAATGGCCCGTTCCACACCGGCCACATCATGGAGTACATCCAGGCCGACACCTGGGTGCGGTTTCAGCGCATGCAGGGCAACGAGGTGCACTTCGTCGGCGCCGACGACGCCCACGGCGCACCCATCATGATCGCCGCAGAAAAGGCCGGCAAGACGCCGCAACAATTCGTTGCCGACATCGCCGCCGGGCGGGCGCAATACCTCGACGGCTTTCACATCCGCTTCGACAACTGGCACAACACCGACGGCGCCGAGAACCACCAACTCGCGCAGGACATCTACCGCGCGCTGCGGAAGAACGGCCTGATCGCGGTGCGTGAGATCGAGCAGTTCTACGACCCGGTCAAGGGCATGTTCCTGCCCGACCGCTACATCAAAGGCCAGTGCCCCAAGTGCGGCGCCGCCGACCAATACGGCGACGCCTGCGAAGTGTGCGGCGCGGTCTACGCCCCCACCGAGCTCAAGCATCCGTACTCGGCGCTGTCGGGCGCCACGCCGGAACTGCGCAAGAGTGAGCACTATTTCTTCCAGCTCTCGTCCGACCGCTGCGCCGACTTTCTGCGCGATTGGACGCAGGCGGCCAACGCCCACGGCCAGCCCCACCTGCAGACCGAAGTGCTCAACAAGGTGCGCGAATGGTTCGCCACCGATGAGCACGGCCACGGCGGCCTGGCCGACTGGGACATCTCGCGCGACGCGCCCTACTTCGGCATCGAGATTCCCGACGCCCCGGGCAAGTACTTCTACGTCTGGCTCGACGCCCCCATCGGCTACCTCGCCAGCCTGAAAAACCATTTCGACAAGGGCCAGGCGGCGCAACACTGGCACGCGCCCTCGCGCACCACGCAGACCTTCGAGCAATTCGTTGCCGACCCGGTGGTGGAGCAGGTGCACTTCATCGGCAAGGACATCGTCTACTTCCACACCCTGTTCTGGCCGGCCATGCTGCACTTCTCGGGCCGCAAGACGCCGAGCCAGATCAACGTGCATGGCTTCGTCACCGTGGGCGGCGAGAAGATGAGCAAGAGCCGAGGCACCGGCATCTCGCCGCTCAAGTACCTGGCCCTGGGCCTCAACCCCGAATGGCTGCGTTATTACCTCGCCGCCAAGCTCACCGCGCGAGTGGACGACGTCGACTTCACGCCGGACGACTTCGTCGCCCGGGTGAATAGCGACCTCATTGGCAAGTACGTCAACATCGCCAGCCGTGCCGCCAAATTCATCAGCCAATCCTTCGACGGCCGCCTGGGCTACAGCGGCCCGACCGCCGACCTGAACGACGCCGCCCGCGCCCTGGCCGACGATGTGGCCGCCGCATTCGAGGCGCGCGAATACGCCCGGGCGCTGCGCGAAATCATGGCCGACGCCGACCGCATCAACACCGCCTTCGACGCCGCCCAGCCCTGGGTGCTGGCCAAGGACGAAGCCCGCCGCGCCGAATTGCAGGACGCCTGCTCGCGCGCCCTGGCGGGGTTCTGGCGGCTGTCGGTGTTGCTCACCCCGGTGCTGCCCGCTCTCACCGCCCGCGTGGCGCGCGAGCTGTTCGGTCTGGATCGCGACTTCGTCTGGAGCGACGCCACCGCGCTGCCGCTGCACGTCGCCCCCTACCAGCACCTGATGCAGCGCATCGACCCCAAGCAACTCGACAAATTGTTCGAGGCCGAACCTGCCGCCGCAGCCGCCAAGCCAACCCCCTCGTCCGCCGCCAACGGCAAGCCCATGACCTCAGCCGCTCCCACACCCGCCGCGCAAGACGCTTTCATCACCATCGACGACTTCGCCAAGATCGACCTGCGCATCGCCCGCATCGAAAACGCCGAAGCCGTCGAAGGCTCGACCAAGCTGCTGCGCCTGACCCTCGACGTTGGCGAAACCACCGCCGACGGCCAGCCGCGCCTGCGCAATGTGTTCTCCGGCATTTCCAGCGCCTACAAGCCGGCCGACCTCACCGGCAAACTCACCGTGCTGGTGGCCAACCTGGCGCCGCGCAAAATGAAGTTCGGCGTGAGCGAAGGCATGGTGCTGGCCGCCAGCAGCGCCGACGAAACCGCCGAGCCCGGCCTGTACATTCTCGAACCGCACCCCGGCGCCAAGCCCGGCATGCGGGTGCGCTGACGCCACGGCCCATCCATCGTCCCGACCCCAGTTTCATGAAACGCATCGAACACGGTCTCGAAGCCCTGATTTTCGGCAGCCGTTGGTTGCTGGCTCCGTTCTACCTCGGCCTGGTGCTGGGCATCCTTCTGCTGCTGGTGAAGTTTGTCAAAACCTTCGTCGGTGCCGTGGGCGTGGTGATTTCGGGCAGCGGTGGTGAGGCCATGCTGGCGATTCTGTCGCTGGTGGACATCGCTCTGGTGGCCAACCTGCTGATCATCATCATCTTCGCCGGGTATGAGAACTTCGTCTCCAAGATCGACACCGCCGAGCATGTGGACCGCCCAGGCTGGATGGGCCATGTCACCTTCTCCGACCTCAAGCTCAAGCTCATCGGCTCCATCGTCGCCATTTCCGCCATCGAGTTGCTGAAGTACTTTGTCGATGTGCGCGTGGCCAACCGCGACGACATGCTGTGGGCCATCATCATTCATCTGGTCCTGGTGTTCTCCGGCGTGATGTTCGCCCTGATGGACCGTCTGTCCGGCGTCAAGGCGGACAACCACTGAACCCCTTAGGCTGCGCAATTTTTCCGGAGGCGCCATGGCCGCACTCGACGACATCGTTCGCAACTTTCCCGACAGCGCCTGGGACGCCGCGCCGTGCGAGCGTGCGCCCACCACCAGCGTCGAGCATCTGCTCGAAGCCGGCCATGTGCTGTGCTTCCCGCACCTGCCCTTCGAACTGACGGCTGCCGAGCAGCGCTTTCTCACCCCGAGCATCAGCGACGGCCACGCCAAGAACATCAGCTTGCGCGACGACGGCAGCATTCGCGGCGCCAGCGGCAGCCCGCACGATCAGCGCGAGCTGCGCGACATGATCGTGCGCTTCTCGCAGCAGGCGCAGCATCTGGTCGATCGGCTGTTCCCGCACTACTGCGGCAAACTCCGCGCCGCCAAGGCGTCGTACCGGCCCATGCAGGTTGAAGGCCGCGCAACCAGCTGGCGCAAGGACGACACCCGCCTGCACGTCGATGCCTTTCCCTCCAACCCGGTGCACGGCGTGCGCCTGCTGCGCGTGTTCACCAACCTCAACCCGGCGGGCAAGCCGCGGCAGTGGCGCGTGGGCGAGCCCTTTCCCGAGTTTGTGCAGCGCTTTGCCCCCAGGCTCACGCCGCCGCTGCCGGGCTCGGCGGCGGCGCTGCGCGCCCTGCGTATCACCAAGTCGCGGCGCTCGGCCTACGACCACTACATGCTGCAGTTGCACGACAAGATGAAGGCCGACCTGGGCTACCAGAAGGCCGCGCCACAGCGCGACGTCGACTTCGCCCCGGGCACGACCTGGGTGGTGTTCTCCGATCAGGTGCTGCACGCCGTGATGGGTGGGCAATACATGATGGAGCAGACCTTCTACCTCGCGCCCGACAAGCAGCTCTACCCCCACACCTCCCCGCTCAAGGTGCTCGAAGACCTGATGGGCAAAGCCCTGCTGCCCGCCGCATGACCGCACCTGGCTTGCCGCTGCAGTGGGGCCGGGACGGCCTGCCCGCAGCACCGCAGCGCGTGCTGCTGGTGCAGATTTCGGCCATGGGCGATCAAGTGCAAACGCTGCCGGCCGTGTCCGACATCGCCGCGCGCTGGCCGGGCATCATCATCGACTGGGCGGTGGACGCACGCTTTGCCGACATCCCGCGTCTGCACCCGGCGGTGCATCAAGTCTTCGCCCTGCCCTTGAAGGCCGTGCAGCAGCAACGCAGCCTGGCTGCGCTCCGCAGCCTGCGCGCCGTGGTGCGGGCGTTGCGCGCCACCCGCTACGACCTGGTGTGGGACCCGCACAGCGTGCTCAAGAGCGCCATCATCAGCCGCCTGGCGCGCAGCCCGCTGCGCGTCGGCTACCGCGCGCAAGATTGCGGCGGCGAGCCGCTGGCGGCGCGTGCTTACGGCCTGCACTTCGCCCGCCCGGCTGGCGTGCACGGCACCTGGGGCCGACGGGTGTTCGCCCAGGCCGTGCTCGACACCGATCCGCTGCGCCCGGTGGACTACGCCATCGATCAACGCTTTCCGCACAGCGCAAACACCAAGACGGTGTTTCTCGCCCACGGCGCATCCAAGCCGGAAAAGCTCTGGCCGACCGTGCTGTGGCAAGCGCTCGCCGCCCGACTGGTGGCGCAAGGCGCCCGGCTGCAGCTGACCTGGGGCAATGCCGAGGAGCAGGCACGTGCCCGGCAAATCGTGCAGGGTCTGCCCCCCGAAAGCGCCGAGATTCTCGACCGTCGCAGCCTGCTGGACATGCTGGCGGTGCTCGCCCAATGCCGTCTGGTGATCGGCGTCGATACCGGCTTCACCCACCTGGCCGCGGCGCTGCGGCGCCCGGTGATCGCTCTGTTCGTCAGCACCGGGCCTGAGCTGTTCACCCCCACCGCCCCCGAGCTGGCGCGCACCCTGGGCGGCAATGGCCACGGTCCCGATCTGGAACGGGTGTGGCAGGCGGCGCAGCCCTGGCTCGACCCGCGGCCCGCCGCGCCAAGCTGAACTCGGCGGTTGCAAGACCATCCAACCGTCATCCGCTGCACACCATCTCCCCCATGGCCCCGATCTCACGCCGCCAGTCCCTGCGATCCGCCCTCGGGCTGATGCTCGCCCAGATAGCGCCCGCCGGCTTGGCGCTGGCGCAAGCTGCCCCCTGCTGCGGCGCCATCACGCCGCAAGGCCAGCGCCTGCTGCGCTTCCTCGATGCATCCGGGGTGGAGCAGCTCTGGCTGCCGCAGGTCCATGTGCATTGGCGCAGCGGTGAGCCCGATTTGCGCCGTCCCGGCACATCGCCCCACGCCACGCATTGCAGCGCCTTCGTCGCCGCCATGTCGGTGCGGCTGGGTGTGCCGCTGCTGCGCCCCCCGGAGCACCGCGCGGGCATGCTGGCCACACCGCAAGCCCACTGGCTGGCAGCCGAGGGCGCGCGGCAAGGCTGGCGGGCCGTGTCGATGCAGCAGGCGCAGACGTTGGCCAACCAGGGCGACTTCGTGCTGGCGGCCTGGGCCAATCCCAGACCGCAGCATTCCGGGCACATTGCCATCGTGCGCCCCAGCCTGCAAAGCGCCGCCGCGCTGGAGCAAGACGGCCCGGAACTGACCATGGCCGGCCACCGCAACGCCCTGCGCCTCTCCACCGCCCGCGGCTTCGAGGATCACAAGGGCGCCTGGGTTGCGGGCGGCACGGGCAGCGTGCGCTTCTACGCCCATGCCGTCGATTGGGCGGCGCTGCCACCGAACTGAGGCGCAGCAACATCCCCCGATGGCGCTGGCTGTCGTTGCCGATCTGCGCCACAACCCGCGGCAGCTCGCTGTCGCTCACGCCCAGGCCGTGCGTCAGTGTGCCACTGAGCAGGCCCAGGCTGGGGCCGCGATGCACAACGGCTCGATCGCCAAGGCGCTGCAGCGGCCCAAGCCTGCTTCAACCCTTCAGCCGTTTGCGCGCAGGGTGATCAGCGCCGCACTGACGATGAGCAGCGCCGCCACGCCAATCCACAGCGTCAGGGCGCGGCCGGTGACGGCGATGAGCAGCAAGGTGGAGGCCAGCGGCGTGAGGTAACTCAGCACGCCGATGGTGCGCGGATCGCCGAGTTTGAGCGCCTTGTCCCACAGCAGAAACGCGCCGCCCAGTGGCCCTAGCCCCATCAGCGCGATCAACAGCGCGTCGCGCAGGCCGAGCTGCATGGGCGGCTCAAGCAGCGCGTGGCACCCCAGCGCCAGCAGCCCCGACACCAGGCCGAACAGGCCCAGCGCCGCGGTGGGAAAGCCCCGGCCCGACTGCGCCATGCGACGGCTGCCCAAAGAAAACGTGGCCCACACCAGCGCCGAACCGAACGCTGGTACATAGCCCCAGGCCCAGGCCGCGCTGACCGCCCTGCCGCCCAGGATGGCCAGCCCGGCGCCGACAAATCCCAACGCTGCCGCGGCCACATGCACCGGACGCAGGCGCAGCCCCGGCAGCAGCAGCGGCGCCAGCACCACGATGAACAGCGGCCACAGATAGTTCACCAGATTGGCCTGCACCGGCGGCGCCGCCCGCAGCGCGATGAACAGCAGAAAGTGAAAGCCGAACAGCCCATAGACGCCGAGCGCCAGCGCCGCGGGCGCAACCCGCCATTGCCGCCACTGTCGCCAGGTCAGCACGCTGCCAGCGATCAGCGCCAGACCAGTGAGCGCAAACGCCGGCACCTGCGCCAGCGCCACACCCAGGGTGGCCAGCGAGGCCCACAGGGCGATGGCGCCGAGGGCATAGAGGTTGGCTTGGGTGGTGCGTTGCATCGCGCCGCATGGTAGCGGCGCCCGCCGTCACGGTTCTGTCATCGCGCACGCGCAGACTGCGGCGCTCACCATCCCACCACGTTGCGCCTGCGGTGAACACCCCGATCAAACACGCCGTCCTGTCCGTGCGCTTCGCATCGTCGCCCGTCGCCTGTCAGGACGGCAACAGCCAAGCGGTCGATCCCGAAGAGGCGCTGCACCGCATGCAGGAGGGCGATGCCTGGGCAGTGCTGGCCGCCAGCGGCGAAGATGCGCGCGAGTTGAGCAACTGGCTCATGCGCCTGCGGCAGCGCACCGGCGGCTGGATTGCCGGGGTCATCGTGTTCCTCCCCGACTGCGCCTCGCCCGCGGCCATGGCAGCGCTGCAAGCCGGTGCCGACGCGCTGCTGCCGCTGGACAGCCCGCCCGCGCTCATCCGCGCGCAACTGGCCCGACTGCGCAGCCGCATCGCACCGCAGCCCGGGGGCAGCCTGTGCCTGGGGCCCAAGCTCGAACTCGATGCCCACGCCCGCTGCCTGCGCATCCAGGCGCAGCCGCATCCCCTGCCCGAGCAGCAATTCCACCTGCTGTGGTCGCTGGGCGCACGCCCGGGCGAAGTGCTCAGCGCGCAGGCGCTCCGGCTGGCCATGGACATTCCGGCCCGCGCCCGCGCCGACACCGTGCACACCGCCGTGGCCCGACTGCGACGCGCGCTGCGGCCGCACGGTCTGCACCATCAGGTGCAGACCGTGCACGGCGCCGGCTACCGCTGGGCGCTGCAGCCTTAGCGCGCACTGTCGCACCAACCGGGCGCCCGCTGACAAATGGCAAATGAAAAGAATCGCATTCGCGACGTCAACATCTGTGTACAACTTTGATGGACGCGGACAGGATTCGGACAGGTTCTTGCAACCCCGGGGTCATGTCGGAGGCATGGAATGACTGGATTCGCCCCCTGTCAATTCCGAGAGAAACCTAGCCATGCCTTTCCATCCCAACACCATCCGACAAACCCGACTCGCACAGTCCATACTTGTCGCCCTCATCGCCATGCCCTTCGCCACTTCACAAGCACAGGCTGCCGACAGCCTCGGCACGGTGCAGGCTGGCAGCACCGGCACGCAAGCCCCGCAACCTGCCAAGAGCCATGAGGCCGTGAAACTTCACCAAACGCAAGTCTTCAAATCCGATCAGTCGGTAAAAGTCTTGAGCCAACGGGAAATCGAAGCCGCAGGTCCGGTCGGCGGGAGTGCCCAGGCCCTGGCGCTTGCGCCAGGTGTCGGCGTCACCGGCTATGGCAATACTGGATCGACTAAGACCTCCATCAGCATCAACGGCATCAAGCAGGGCTGGGGAGGCTTCTCAGGTGGGCAGATTGACGACGGCAGTATTGCTGTGACCTTCGACGGCGTGCCGATGGTCAATCCGTCCACCGGACTGTGGCAGTCGCCGGAGGTGCCGCAGCTTGGCCTGCTGCAGGGCATCGGCGTAACCTACGGCCCGGGTAATCCTCTGGACCGTTGGTACAACAACATCGGCGGCGAAATCTCCTTCGTGCCCTTGCAACCGGCAGCA
Organism: Pseudomonadota bacterium; assembly: GCA_021818065.1. Lineage (GTDB taxonomy): Bacteria > Pseudomonadota > Gammaproteobacteria > Burkholderiales > Burkholderiaceae_C > Thiomonas. Next base: position 3,111 of record JAKAFC010000049.1, on the reverse strand, counting down.
AAGGCAGGCGGCACAGTGGGGCTGAGCGTTGGTAGCTATGGCGCGCGCAATCTCTCGCTAAGCCTGCAGACCGGCATACACGACGGCTGGGCCACCGTTCTTGCCGGTGGCGTGGGCTCGGCCGACAGCTACCGCACCAGCATTGACGGATTCAAAAACCACAGTCACAACTACGCCTGGTTTTTGAAAACGCGCAAAACCTTTGAAAACGGCGATTTTTCACTAGGTTTCTATCAGGCCAAGGGCCAAGGCTATCGCCCCGTTCCTATCCCGCTGCAACCCATCAGTGGTGTGACCCTGGACGGCACGCCGAACTCACCGCTGTACAGCCAGCCAACCTCCGGTTATTACAGCGCGCTGCCCGCCACAGTCTGGTATAAGGATGACACCAACAAAACCCGCATCATCTACGGCAAGGCCAATATCCAGGTGGATAGCGCCCTATCGCTGCATAACCTGGTTTGGTATCGCCAGGGAGATCGTCTGCATTATCACTACAACAATTACGGTCTGAGCAATCCGTCCAACCTATACGAATACAACAATCCGAGCACCAATGTTTATGGCGACAAGGCTTGGGCGGATATTTCATTGCCACATAATATAATCAGCTTTGGGGGATTTTTCCTGAAGGGTCGGTACAACACCAGGAATGCCTTTTACAACACCAACGCGCCCTATTTTGGTAGTCAGCAGGTTCCGAACGCAAAATATCGCAGCGATTATTTTGATCAAACCGATCTTGCTGCTTTTCTACAGGATAAAATCAGCCCCATTGACAGTATCGATATTACTCCGGGAATTCGATTCATCAGCTATCAGACAAACTACTATCCTGCCGGGCAGACCGATTTCAGTCAGGCCTATGCGCTGTATCCACAGCACGATCAGGGAAAACTACCTCCAGCCAACGTGACCCATCACGGCACGGAACCCTCCATCGCCGCGAACTGGAGAATCACGCCGTCACTGGCGATTTTCGGCAATTATGCCGTTGCTTACAAAGAGCCCCAGGTCGGTGGAGGCGGCGGCATCTATCAATCCACGCCACCGGTTTACAGCCTCGAAAAAAGTACCGACTACAACCTTGGCTTCAAAATGCATGTGAAGTATAGCGGGATGTTACGTAATTTCCTGCTGAGTGTGTCGTACTACCACCTGCATTACTCAAATCAGTATATTACCCTGACTGATGCGAATGGCAACTTCCTAGGTGATGCCAACGGCGATTCGATTTACAAGGGCTTTAATATCGCTGTTGCAGACGATATTCTGTACAATCTGCACGCCTTTGCCAACCTGAACTTCGAAAGTGCCGACTTCAATAACTACACGACTGGCGGAGTCAGTTATGCCGGCCTGCCAGTGTCGAATGTACCCAATAAAACTTTCAACATTGGCGTGGCCTATGAGGATTATGTCGATGGGATGCTTCTGACACCACGTATCTGGTATCAGTACGTCGGCCAGCAACACATGTTCGACAATAATCTCGGGGCTCCCAGTCAGAAAACCATCCCCGCATACGGCCTGCTTAATATCGGCCTCGACGGCGACGTCCCTCTCAAGAATTCAGCCCTGCACGATCTGAAGTTCAGTGTGAATGTGCTGAACGTACTCGATAAACAATACAACCCATTCGAGGAGGTCACGAGCGGAGGCCTGCTGGGCGGCAATTCGCAAGGACAAGTTCTGGGCCTCCCAGGCGCTCCGCGCACGGTCTATGCAAGCCTTAGCGCGAATTTCTGAAACGCACGGCTCCTCCCGTCGTCGTCCCATCAATTGGTTCCGACATACTGCGCGGCCGTCACATCAAGCCCGGAGCATTCCCCATGTCCCTCGACACCCTCACCCACCTCGCCCAGACCTCGGGCGGGATTCTTTACATCATGGCGCTGCTGCTGTTCGTGGCGCTGGCCGTCAGCCTGGAACGCTTCTGGGCGATTTCGCGCATGCTGGCCTCGGCCAAGGGCTGGATCCGCGAGATCAAGAGCCACAGCCATGTGGACGTGAAGCAGCTCAAGGCCAAGGTCGAAGACGATGCCTCCTCGCCCGCCGCGCAGGTGGTGGCGGTGGCCCTGCAGCATGATCTGGCCGACCCGCTGGAGCACTTCAGCGACCGCATGGAAGAAGCCGTGATGGACCAGGCGCCACGCATCGACCGCGGGCTGTGGATGCTCGACACCATCGTCACCCTGGCGCCGCTGCTGGGCCTGCTGGGCACCATCATCGGCATGTTCAACACCTTCTCCGCACTCTCCAACCCCGGCGCGGCGACACAGGCGGTGACCGGCGGTGTGGGCGAGGCCCTGCTGGCCACGGCCGCAGGCCTGTTCATCGCCGTGCTCGGCCTGGTGGCGTTCAACGCGCTGAACCAGCGCGTGCGGTTGGTGATGCACCAGTTGGAGCGCATCAAACTCATGCTCTCCAACCGCATGTACCCGCATTACCGCGAAGGCGGCCTGCGCCCGGTGGTGGTGGCGCAAGGCGGCCACGCGGTGCGCCCGGCGGCACAGCCGACCGCGGTGCTGCAACAGAAGATGGCCTGAAGCCGTTTGCCGACTGTCTCCAGATCGCGTGCGCTGGAGTTCGCACGCTTGCGCTGCGGCAGCCTTGCCGCGGCCTTTTTGTTGAACCGCCCATGAAGTATTTCGAAGCCAAGAAAGCCCGCATCGAGATCATTCCGATGATCGACATCATGTTTTTCCTGCTGGTGTTTTTCATCATGGTCACGCTGCACATGATTCCCGACGCCGGCATCACCTCGCGCCTGCCCACCAGCAGCACGGCGCAGAGCATGCCCAAGCCGCAGATCACCCTCGGGGTGGACAAGTCCGGCGCCATCCACATCGACAACAAGGTGCTGTCGCCGCAGCAGCTCACCGCCGTGCTCAAGAGCAAGCCCAATACCGATGACTTGCAAGTCACCATCGCCGGCGAGCAGAACGTGTCACTGCAGCAGCTCATGACCGTCATGGACGCTTGCCGCGTGGCCGGGGTCACCAAGATCGGTCTGGCGGCGCAAGCCGCCACCGGCAGCGGCTCATGAGCGCCGTCCTGCACCACACGCCTGCCCCCTGGCAGGAAGACAACGACGGCAAGCGCTGGCCG
>JAKAFC010000048.1 GCA_021818065.1 Pseudomonadota bacterium | reverse complement strand
GTTGCCGCGGCGGGTGTCATAAGTCATCACCGCCGTGCTCACGTTGGCCCAGACCCGACCGAAATCGCGTGACAGCCGCAGTTGCAGGCGGTCGCGCGCCCCGGCGATCTGCAGCGGGCCGGACTCGTCGGCCACGGCGTTGTGCTCGGCCTCGAGCTGCGCGCCGACGTTGCCGGGCAGGCGCATGCTGCCGCCCAGGCGCCAGCCGTTCAGTGTGCCCACCGCGGTGTTGTGCGTCAGCGCGCCTTCCAGACGCGAGCGTTCGCCCTGCCATTGCAGGCCGAGTTGCGCATCGCTCCAGGTGGACGGCACGCCGGTCAGCGCCGCGGTGTTGTTGCTGTGCATGGCCTGGCGGCTGGCCTGCGCCTGCAGCCGCCAATGGCCGTCGAGCTGCAAGCCCAGACGCAGCACCGGCCCCTGCCGCACCACGTTGTCGATCTGCCGATGGTCCAGCGTGGCCGTGGCACGATGCGCCAGGGCGAGCTGCTGCTCGGCAGTCTGCCGCGCCAGGCCTTGCAGGGCCGGGTTGTCCTGGCCGCGCTCGGCAGCGGCTTCCAGCACCGCCTCGGCGCTGGCCAGCGCTTGCATCGGCTGACCGGCGATGCGCTCGGCCTCGGGTTTGTCCTGGGGCAGCAGGTGACGCGCTGCGCCCTGTTGCAGCAGGTGGCGCACAGCCTCGCGATCATTGTCGCGCAGGGCCATTTGCAGTTCGATGGACTGCCGCGCCGCCGGGGTGAGCACGCGCCGCGCCAGCCACCAGCGCGCCGCCGAATTGGTGTCCAGCCGCAGCAGCCAGTCGGCGATGGCGGCGTTGGCCTGCAGGGTCTGCTGGGCGTTGAGCGTGCCGCTGCGGAGTTTGTCGCGCAACTGTGCCAGCAAGGCTTTCTGCCCGGCGCCGTCCAGACGCTCGTGGCTCAGTCGCAGGCGGGCGAGCAGCGGGTCGAGGCTGGCATCGGCGTTGCCTGCGGTGACCGGACGCGGGGCGGGGCTTGGACGCTGCAGCAGCCGCCAGGCCTGGTCGTACGCGGCCTGGGCGCGGCGGCCATCACCCGCCTGTGCCAGCAGGTCGCCGTAGTTGAGCAGCCACAGGGCGTCGGTCTTTTTGCGGGGATACATCTGTTGGCTGTAATGCAGCGCGGCCACGCTGTCGCCCAGGGTCTGCGCCGCAGCGCTGAGCACGTCCAGCCCGTCGGGCAGGGTCTGCAAGCTGCGGCTGTAGAGCGCCATGTCGCGCCGCAGGGTGGCCAACTGGTTGCTGTCGATCAGCATCCACAGCAGGGCGATCTGGTTGTCGGTGTTGCCCGGCGACAGCCGCAGCGCCGTGTGCAGGTCGGCCAGCGCCATGTCGGTGCGGCCGAGCGCGCGCCAGACCTGGGCGCGGGCGGCGTACATCTCGGGTTGCTCGCGCAAGGGCGCGCCGGCCTCGCTGTCGAGCACCACCTGCTGCCACGCCTCGATGCCCGCCAGACTGGGCTGGCGCACCAGCGATTGCAGCCACAGCAGGGCCAGCGCCTCGGAGGGCGCCTTGGCCCAGGCTTGCGGCAGCAGGCGCAGCGCGGCGGCGTCGCCCTGCGATTTCTGCACCGCCGTGACAAGGCGCTGCAGCTGATACGGCTTGATGCTGTCGCGCAGCGCCGGGCTGTCCCAGATGCTGGCGTAGGCGCTCTGCGCCTTGGGGAGTTCGCCCATGTCCCAGGCGATGTCGCCCAGCAGCCCCTGATGCGCGGTGCGCAGCTCGTCCGAACCGGGGATGCCCTGGGTGGCTTCGAGCACCCGTTGCGCCTGATCGAACTGCCCGGCCTGCAGCAGGGCGATGGCGTAGTCGATGCTGCCGCGCAGGTTCAGGGTGCCGCGGGCGAGCGCCTCGGCGTAGGCCGCCAGCGAGGCCTCGATCTCGCCCATATTGCCCAGCAGCCAAGCCAGGGGCGTGAGCACCCTGGGCTGCTGGATGGCGGCCTGGCGCAGGATGCGCACGGCCTGCTCGGGGTGACCGCGCACTTCCAGTGCCTGGGCATATTGCAGCCATTCGTCGGCACTGAGGTCGCCTTGCGCCGCCCGCGTTTGCCAATACACGTCCATGCCGCTGCTGGAATGCAGCGCCAGCGCCAGACGGTGGAGCTGGTCCAGCGCCTGGCGACTGAACTGGGCGCGCAACAGGGCGATCCACTGCTGCATGGCGGCGTCGGGCTTGCCGCTCCACTCTAGCACCTGGGCGCGGCGCTCGGCCCAGGTGCGGTCTGGCGCCTGCGCCAGCGCGGCGTCGGCAATGTGCACCGCACCCTGCAGGTCGCCCCCGGCCAGCAGCACTTGCCAGGCCAACTCGCGCTGCGCCGGGGTGAGGGCACGACCGAGCTGGGCTGCGGGCTGATCGAGCGGCACCGCCTGGCGCAGCCAGCGTCCGGCCTCCACGGGTTGATTGGCCCCGAGTGCCAGTTGCACCATGAACCAGGCCATGGCGGGTGAGGCCGTGACGCCTTGCAGCGCCTGCGCGGTGCGCTGATACGCCTGCGTGGGTTGACCCGAGGCCAGCAGGGCGCGGGCACCCGCCTGCAGCAGGGTCTGGCGCTCGGCATCGGTGACGCCGGTCTTGGCGGTGGCGAACAACACCTGGGCCGCCAGCGGCTCCGCTCCCAGGCCGACGAGCAGCTGGCCCGTCTGTAACGCTGCACCCGGCGGCAGGGGCAGAAAGCGCTCGACCATGACGGCCAGGCGTTGCACCGCCTGCGGCGCATCCAGGCCCTGGAGCAACAGCAGGGTGTCGCGCCACTGCGTGAATGTGGTGGGGGTGATGCGTTGCAACACGGCGAGCAACGCCTGACGCGCCTGCGCCTCCTCGGCCGTCTCGCTCAGCGCCCGGGCATCGAACCAGCGCGTTTTCCAGATGTGCAGCCGCAGGGCGTCGGCCTCGGGGCTCTGCAGGCTGCCGAGTGTGGTGAGCGCCTGTTGCGACTTGCCGATCCGTTCGTAGCGTTGCGCCAGCATCAGCCGCAGGTCGATATCGCCGCCGCGCAGATCGACCAGATGGCGCAGGTACTCGATGGCCAGGGCGTTGTCGGTGCTGGTCGCCAGCAGCTGCATCAGCCGCTGGCCGGGGAAGACCAGCGCCAGTGTGCCAGCGCACAGCAGGCCCAGACCGAGCAGGGTGCCGCGCGGAAACAGCCTGCTGCGCTGCGGATCGTCAGGAGCGATGTGCAGCGTGTCGCGCGGGGTGGGGCGGCTGGGTTGCGGCATCGGGCCTCGTGTCCGTCAGGCCCGCTTCAGAGTGAGGGCAAGGGCGTTGGCGCTGCTGCGCAGGCGCACGCCGTCGGCCACCTTGTCTTGTTGGGTCTGCGCCGGGGCTTGCACCAGCCAGCCGGATGGCAACTGCAACACGGCTTCGACCGGCAAATGCCCCTGCAAGCCCAGTTGCACGCTGCCATCGGCCTGCACGTCCCAGCGCACGACGTCGGCGTTGGCCTCGACGAGCCGCGCGGTCGCAACCTTGCCGGGCCCGGTCTGCAGCACCGCTTGCCCGGCGCTGGCGTGAAGGTAGCGCCGCTCGCCATGCGTGTTCCAGCCGACGATGCGCTCGCACTGGTCCAGGTCCGGCGCGTCAGCGCTCAGGGGTTGCGACCATTGGCGTAGTTCGGCGCCGCTGCGCAGCCGCCAGCCCCCGGCCAGCCGCCGCGCCACCGTCGCCTGTCGCCAGTCGTTGACGCTGCGAAAGTACTGATGCCCGAAAATGGCATGGGTCGGCTGCTGCAACACCCATTGGTACACCGTGTGCAGGCTCTTGGCGCCTGCGGCCTTGGTGACGATGTAGGGGTGGTAATAGAGGTCGATGGGCTTGAAGCGGCGCGGCGAGTCGGTCATCTGATAACTCTCGATGACCCGCTCGAAGCCGAAGTAGGTTCCTGTCCAGTTATGGGTGAAGACTTCCTCGTTGGATTGCGCGGCATACACCTGAAAATACTTGCCCTTGGGGATACCCATGGGCCAGATGTCCGACAGTGTCGGTCGGCTCTTGCTGATGGGCGCGCCACCGCCATTGATGTTGCCCAGCCCGGTTTCATAGGCCATGGCCACGGCCTCGTTGGGCGGATTGCAGTCGCCCGGCCACAGAATCATGTTGCACTTCTTGCCCGGCGGCGCCAGCTTCTGGTCGATGTAATCGGCGGCCCCGACCACGTTGCTCTTGGTGCTGAAGGTGTAGTTGGGCAGCGGCAGGTAATTGCCGATTTTTTCGTAGCCCTTGGGCGCCGGAAATCGGGCATGCTCCTTTTGCGCCATGCTCCAATCAAACGGATGGCTCCAGGTGTGGCTTCCCACCTCGACCCAGGGCAGGGCGTACATCCGTCTGGCCCATTGTTGCGACGTGTCGGCCAGTTTGGGATACAGCCCCTCGTGGCTGATTTCGCCGATGATGACCGAGGCCAAGGTGGGAACCTTGTATTTTTCGAGGAACTGGCTGACCAGCACGTCGCAAGCCAGGGGCGAGCCCGGTTGGTCGCAGGCGTTGGGCCAGCCGTCGCCGTCGAAGTGAACAAAAAACGCCCGCCGCCCGGTGCGGGTGGTGATGTCGGGCATGGGGTCGGCACCCACCCGCAGCGCGGTGCGGAAGAAGGCGATGGGCTCCACCGACCAGCGCGTGCCGGTGTTGCCCGGCAGGTTGAACAGGCCGAATGGCCCCAGCGCATACCCGCCCCAGGGTGTGATGGCGGCACCGTCCATCACTTGGCCGTCGGCGCCGGTGGCACGCAGCCACACCGTCGCGCCGGGCCCGGCGGCCAACGGCACGGTGTTCTGCGGATTGATCAGCGGAATGACCTCGCCGTTGGGCGTCCCTGGCTGGCGCTGCACCCGCACCGGGGCGGCGAGTTGCCCCTCGCCCACCTGCGCGCCGAGTTCGAGCAACACGTCGAAGTCGGCATAGCCGAGCACGGCCACCGGCACGCCCTCATCCCGGGCACGACGCAGCAGGGCGCGGATGTCGGGCGGCACCTTGCCGTCGTCGGGGTAGAGCACCACGGCGGCGTAGCGCCCGGCCAGCGGCTCGGTGATGGCGGGCGCGCCGACAAAGCGGTACTCCGGCACCAGGCCGAGGTATTCCAGCGGCATGGCGCCGTACAGATGGGCGCTTTGCGCCTGCAGTTCGGGGCTGTCACCCTGCTCGCACGAGTGCAGCAGCAACACGCGGCGCGGCACCAGTTCCACGCTGCCCACGCCCAGGCTTTGAAGCAAGGGATCGGCCACCCAGGGAATGAGGCCATGCGCGGCGATCTTTTGCGCTGTCTGCCGTGCCAGGGCGCGGTCGGCTGGGGCGCAGTAGTCGATGGCCACGCCGGGCAGGTTGAACTTGCTGTGCATCTCGGCAAACCGCGCCAGCAACCAGTCCCGATCGGTGGCGCTGACTTCGACATAGCCCGCCTCGCCCTGATTCCAACCGCGGTACAGCGATTCGGCCGCCACCGCCAGGATGTTCGGCGCCAGGGTGGCATCCACCAACTCGAAGCCGCGGTTGAACAGCAGCCGAATGCCCGGAAAGGCGGCGACCAGACCGCGCAGGGTTTCGGTCAGGGCTTGCGCTTGTTGTTGGCGTGCTGCCGGAGTTTTGGCCAGCAGCTGGTACGAGTCGAGAGTGTCGAGGAAAAAGGCGCGGAAACCCGCGTCCCATAGCGGCTTGACGATGCGCTGGCGCAGAAATGCGGGCCAGCCTGCCGCAGTTTGATCGACCACGCGCGAGCCCCAGGCGGCGTTCGCGGCGGGCAGCCAGGCCTTGGGCATGTCGGCGTAATAGGGGCGCTCGGGGGTGACTTCGCCCACCGACACATAGGCTGTGGCCAGGGTGTCGGTGCCGAATGCCGAGACGATGGATGCCGACTGCGCCAACGCATGCTGCGGCTCCAGCACCACCCAGTCGAAGGCGCGCAAATCGTCCACCGGAATGCGCGCGCCGTAGTAAAAAGCCACTACAGGCGCCGCCGCGGCCTGCGCCGAACCGCTGCCCGGGTTCAGACATGTGGGACACTGACCACAAGTGCAGGCCGTTTGCGCCTTGGCCTGCCGGGTTCCGGCCCCGGCCAGTCCGCCCAGCAGACCCAGGCCCATCAGCCCGCGGCGACTCAACGGGTTGGTCAGCAGGCGGCTCTGGGCGAGTGATTGGAGAAAGCGGCGGCGTTGCATGGTGCGATCAGGATGGTTGCGGGCGAGCTGGCGGCCCGCGCTGTAGGTCTTGCGCGAGCTGCGCGAGGTATGTGGGCGATTTTCCTAGAGATTTCATGGCATTGTGCCGTCAACCGGTCAAGTTTTTTTGCGGTTCGTGATTTTTTACCCTGCAGCGCATGTGCCACACGCCTTCGCCCAATGACATGGCCCAGCGTGACCCGGTCTGGCTGGACACCCACGCCCATCTCGACGCCGCGGAATTTGGCGCCGGGGGCGCGGCGGTGGCCGAGCGCGCGCGCAAGGTCGGCGTGGCCTGCGGGGTGATCCCGGCGGTCGAGGCGGCCAACTTTGGGGTGGTGCAGGCGCTGGCGCAGACCTGCGGCTGGGGCTATGCCCTGGGCATCCATCCGCTGTATATCGAGCGCGCGCAGGAGGCCGACCTGGTCACGCTGCGGCAGGCCGTGGCGCAGGCCATGACGGATCCTCGGTTTGTCGGCATCGGCGAAATCGGGCTGGATTTTTTTGTCCCGGGTCTGGATCGGCAGCGGCAGCAGTACTTCTACGCGGCGCAGTTGCGTCTGGCCCGCGACTTCGAGCTTCCCGTCATCCTGCATGTGCGCAAGTCGCAGGATGCCCTGCTCGCCGGTCTGCGCCGCGCTGGTTTCGGGCCGACACGGCCCGCGGGCATTGCCCACGCCTTCAACGGCAGCGCGCAGCAGGCGCAGGGCTTCATCGACCTGGGCTTCACCCTGGGTTTTGGCGGGGCCATGACCTTCGAGCGTGCGCGCAACATTCGCCGCCTGGCCGCAGCCGTTGTGGATACCGTGCCGGTGCTGGAAACCGATGCGCCCGACATCCCGCCGGTCTGGCTGTACCGGCCCCGCGCGGCACAGGTGCCCGACGAGGGCCCGACCGAGGCCAACACGCCGCAGCAGGTGCCGCGCATCGCCCAAACGCTGGCCGCGTTGCGCGGCTGGACGCTACAGCACACTGCGGCGCAAACCACCGCCAATGCCTTGCGCGCGCTGCCGCGGCTCGGCGCCGTGCTGCAGGCCCAGGAGGCGCGCGGGACCGCCGGGACTGTGGCGACGGCCGATCCAGGCTCTTGAATTCGGCCGCCGCGGCACCATGTGCCTGCGCAGGTTTTTCCGGCTGTTTTTCCTTTTGTCTACCACGCGCACCATGAGCACAGACCAAGTTACCCCGGCGGCTTCGCCCGCACACACCCATGCCTTCCAGGCCGAAGTCCGCCAACTGCTGCATCTCGTCACCCACTCGCTGTATTCCAATCGCGACATCTTTCTGCGCGAGCTGATTTCCAACGCCTCTGACGCCTGCGACAAGCTGCGCTTTCAGGCGATCGACGACGCCGCGCTGATGGAGGGCGACGCCGATCTGCGCATTCGCATCAGCGTCGATGCCGACAAGCGCACCCTCACCATCAGCGACAACGGCATCGGCCTGAGCCTGGAGGATGCCGTGGAGCATCTGGGCACCATTGCCAAGTCGGGCACGCGCGAGTTCATGCAAAAGCTGGGCGACAAACAAAAGCCCGACGCCGCCCTCATCGGCCAGTTCGGGGTGGGCTTCTACTCCGGCTTCATGGTGGCCGAGCGCATCACCGTCGAGTCGCGCAAGGCCGGCATGGCCGAGGGCGAGGGCGTGCGCTGGGTGTCGGACGGCACCGGCGAGTTCACCGTGGAGACCATCACCCGCGCCAAGCGCGGCACCGATGTCATCCTGCATCTGCGCGCCGATGCCGAAGACACGCCGCACGAAGACAAGATCGACAAGTACCTGCGGGTGTGGACGCTCAAAGACCTGATCGGCAAATACTCCGACCACATCTCCCTACCCATCGAGATGCGCAAGGAATACTGGGACGCCGAGCAGAGCAAATACGTCGCCACCGATGAATGGGAGCAGATCAACAGCGCCGCCGCGCTTTGGACGCGCAGCAAGTCCGACATCAGCGAAGAGCAGTACCTGGAGTTCTACAAGCAGCTCAGCGGTGACGCCCAGGCCCCGCTGCGCTGGACACACAACCGCGTCGAAGGCCGCAGCGAATACACCCAGTTGCTGTTCATTCCAGCCAAGGCGCCGATGGATTTGTGGGATCGCCAGCAAAAGGCAGGCGTCAAGCTGTACGTGAAGCGCGTGTTCATCACTGACGATGCCGAGAGCCTCATGCCCACCTACCTGCGCTTCGTGCGCGGGGTGATCGACAGCGCCGACCTGCCGCTGAACGTGTCGCGCGAAATGCTGCAGGAAAGCCGCGACGTGCGTGCCATCCGCGACGGCTCGGTCAAGCGCGTGCTGTCCATGCTCGAAGACATGGCGGGCAGCGACGACTCGGCCGAACGCGCCAAGTACGCCACCTTCTGGGCAGAGTTCGGCGCGGTGCTCAAGGAGGGTTTCGGTGAGGACTTCGCCAACCGCGAGCGCCTCGCCAAGCTGCTGCGCGCCGCCTCCACCCACAACGAGGACGATGCACCCAGTGTGTCGTTGGCCGACTATGTGGCGCGGATGAAAGAAGGGCAAAAGGCGATCTACTACATCACCGCCGAGACAGCGCGCATTGCCCGCTCCAGCCCGCAGCTCGAGATCTTCCGCAAGAAGGGCATCGAGGTGCTGTTGCTCACCGACCGCGTGGACGAGTGGATGCTGGGCTTCCTGCAAGACTTCGAGGGCAAGCCGCTGCAATCGGTGGCGCGCGGCGCGGTCGATCTCAGCGAGGTCAAGGCCGCCGACGGCGCGGCTGAAGACGCCAAGGACAAGACGGCAGAAGCTGCCGACCACGCTGCACTGATCGAGCGCTTCAAGCAGGCCCTGGGTGAGCGGGTGCAGGATGTGCGGGTTTCAGCGCGTCTGGTCGATTCGCCGGCGTGTCTGGTGGCCACCGACGACGGCATGAGCGCTCACCTTGCCCGTTTGCTCAAGCAGGCGGGGCGCGACGACGCGCCCGCAGCCAAGCCCGTGCTCGAACTCAACCCCGACCACGCCTTGGTTCGTCGTGTGCTGGCCGACGCGGCGCATGCCGACGATCTGGCCCAGGTGGTGTTCGATCAGGCGCTGCTGGCCGAGGGCGGACAACTCGACGATCCGGCTGCCTATGTGCGCCGGGTCAACGCCCTGCTGGCTGGGTGAAGCAGGCGGCTTGGTGCGGGGCAGGGCATCGCGCCCTCAGCTCACCCAGCTCACCACACTGAGCATCGCCAGCAGCAGCATCCACAGCAGCACCGAGCGCCAGACCAGCCCGACCACATTGCGCAGGTGGGCGGGTTGCGGCACGGCCCCGGGCATCTCGGTGCCGCTGTTGCTGGATGCGACCTCGCCCTCCTGGGTCCAACCAGGCTCGGTGGGTGCCGATGGAGCGGAGCCCGCGGTGGCGCCCAGGCGAATGCCGGCCGCACCCGCAGCCGAGGCCAGCATCACCCCGGTGTTGCGATTCGCCCAGAGTTGGGCGTAGCCGCGCCACACGTCCACCGCATCTTCAAAGTTGCCGACGATGGCGTAGCCGATGGCCGTCAGCCGGGCCGGAACCCAGTCCAGCAGGTCGAAGGCACGCTGCGCGAAGCTGCGCAGCGCCGGGCTGGCCTCACTGTCGGCATGGTTCCACTTGCCCGCCACATAGTCGCTGAGGCGATACAGCACCGCGCCGGCAGGACCGATGGGCAGGATGAACCAGAAGAACACCCCCAGCACATAGCGCTGCACCGACACCAGGGCGTGCTCGATGGTTTGCTGGGTGATGTCGCTGGCGCTCATGTCCACCGTATCCAGCGCCTTCCACTGGCGCAGCAGGTTGCGCGCGGTGGCGTCGTCGTTGTGGTTGAGCGCGTCCTGGATGTCGGTGAAGAAATGGCTGAACTGCCGAAAACCGAGGGTGAAATACAGCACCACGATGTTCCATGCCAGCGCCAGCAGCAGGCTGGTGTGCAGCGCCAGCAGATAGATCGCCAGGGTGATGAGGGTGGGCACGATCACCGCGATGAACCAGGCCGCCACGCCGTGGCGCGACTGTCCGGCATCGAAGTTGCGTGAAGCGAAATCGGCCATGCTCTGTCGCAGACGGTACACGGCACTGCCGCGGCCCAGGGGTTTGAGCTGCTCAATGAGCAGGGCGATCAGAACGGAGAGGAAGGCCATGGATCTATCCTACGCAATCAGCAGGCGATACAGATTGCGCAGCATGGCGGCGGTTGCGCCCCAGATCACATAGCGCCGCATACCCTGGACATAGGGCATGACGAGAAAGCGCCGTCGCATCACCGCCTCGTTCGCCCCCTCTGTCTGCAATGCCACCCACTCGCGGTGTTCGTGGTGCCGGGGGTTCATGACGAATGCCAGAGGCACTTCAAAGACTTCGCTCACCTCTTCCGGATGGGGCTCGAGGCCGTCGGCGTTGCGCAGCAGCGCCACCACCGGCGTCACCGCGTAGCGCGAGGCGGTGCAATACAGCGGCAGGGTGCCAAGAATCTCCGTGCCCTGCGGGTGCAGGCCGATTTCCTCGTGCGCCTCGCGCAGGGCCGTGGTGGCCGGATGCACGTCCTGCCGATCGCAGCGGCCTCCGGGGAAGCTGATCTGTCCGGCATGTTCGTGCAGATGCAGGGTGCGGCGCGTGAGCAGCACCTGCACGCCCTGCGGCCGCGGTACCAAGCCGATGAGCACGGCGGCGCCGCGCAGCGGCATGGCGTTGAGGCGCAGTGTGTCCTCGAACAGCTCCGGGGTCCACGCCGGGAGCGTGGTGAAACGCTGGCGCAGCGCCGTCGGGGTCAAGCGCTCCGCAGCGACCGCGGGAAGGGCGACGTCGCGCCCGATGAGGCGGGCGGCTTCGGGATCGATGGAGGGGCTGCGCACGATGGGGATGAAAAAAGCCGACGTGCGGTGCAGGTCGGCTTGGCGTGGTGTTCCGGCCGGGGCCGGAAGCATCCGGAGATCAGGCTTCGGCGGCGGCAGCCTGGGCCGATGCCGCAGACTTGAGCACCAGCTTTTCCTTGATGCGGGCCGACTTGCCCGAGCGGTCGCGCAGGTAGTACAGCTTGGCGCGACGCACGTCACCGCGGCGTTTGACTTCGATCGAGGCGATCTGCGGCGAATACAGTTGGAAGGTGCGCTCCACACCTTCACCGGCCGAGATCTTGCGCACGATGAAGCTGGAATTCAGCCCACGGTTGCGCTTGGCGATGACCACGCCTTCGTAGGCCTGGTTGCGCTTGCGGTTGCCTTCAACCACTTTGACGGACACGATCACGGTGTCGCCGGGGTTGAACTGGGGGAAGGTCTTGCCAGCGCTGACGCGGGCGATTTCTTCCTGCTCGAGAGTTGCGATCAGATTCATGGGGGCTCCGATGATCTTGCCGTCCGGTTGGTGAAAGGATTTGGAGGTCGCTGGTCTCATCGTGACGATGATGCAGGCGTCCTCGTGGTTGCCCCGAGCGGCCGCATGGCGCAAGCTTCGGGTGCGTAAGACTGCAGAGGATCAAGACGTTGGAGTATAACCCAGCGCGGCCAAGAACCGCAGGTCGGCCTTGCTCAGTTGCCCCGCGGCGGCCAAGGCCGCGATCAGCTCCGGGCGGCGTTGCAACGTGAGGCGCAGCGATTGTTCACGCCGCCACTGCGCGATGCGCGCATGGTCGCCACTGAGCAGGACGTCGGGCACGGCCTGACCGCGATGCTGTTCCGGGCGGGTGTAATGCGGATGGCTGGGCAGGGCGTTGGCGAAGCTGTCCTGCTGCGCCGACTCGGCGCTGCCCAATACCCCGGGCAGAAGTCTGCTGGCGGCGTCGAGCAGGGCCAGCGCCGCGATTTCGCCCCCAGAGAGCACGAAATCGCCCAAGCTGACCTCGGCATCGACGCGCCGATCGATCAGACGCTCATCCACGCCCTCGTAGCGTGCACAAAGCAGGGTGGCACCGTCCGACTGCGCCAGGGTCTCGACCAGACGCTGGTCGATGCGCTGGCCCGTGGGGGAGAACAACCAGACCGGGGCAGGCGCCAGACTGGCGGCGCTGCGCGCGGCGGCGATGGCGTCCAGCGTCCGCTCCAGTGGTTCGGCCAGCATGACCATGCCGGGGCCGCCGCCGTAGGGGCGGTCGTCGATGGTGCGGTGGGCGTCGGTGGTGAAGTCGCGCGGGTTCCAGCAATGCAGTTGCATCTGGCCGGAATCGAAGGCGCGCCGCGACACGCCCTGGCGCTGCAGCGGCTCGAAATACGCGGGGAACAGCGTGATGACGTCGATGCGCAGCATGGGTGGATGCGGTCAGATGCGCTGCGGTCGCCGCGAGGCAGGGTCAGTCGTAGCTGGCGTCCCAGCGTGCCACGATGCTCTTGCCCGGGAGATCGACCGCGGCAATGTAGGCATCGACAAAGGGGATCAGCCGCTCGCGCGGCTTGGCGTCAGTGCCCTCGGCTGGTATGCGGATGCGCAGAATGGCGTGCGCCGCGCTCTCCAGCAGGCCGACCACCTCGCCCAGCGGCTGACCCTCCGGGTTACGGACTTGGCAGCCGATGAGGTCGGCCCAGTAGAACGTATCGGCCTCGGCGGGCGGGAAATCGGCGCGGCGCACGGCGACCTGGCGGCCGCGCAGGGCCTCGGCCGCGCTGCGGTCTTGCAGGCCGTCGAACAAGGCCACCAGCGCGCTGCCATGGCGCCGCACCAGTCGCACCGACAGCGGCTCCGGGGCGTGCTCGAACCCCGGGCGGCTGAGCCACCAGGTCTTGGCCTTGAGCAACGCCGACGCCTCGGGAGAATCCGGGGCCACCTTGACCCAGCCGCGCACCCCCCAGGCGTCGAGCACATGACCGACGCGATAAAGATCGTCCGGGGGTGTCACGGCGGGCCCAGGGCGTTGGGAGATTGCAGACAAAGACGCGCAGACAAAAACGGCGGGGCGGCCTGGCAGCCGTCCCGCCGCTTGGCAATGTCGAGTCAGGCCGCTGCCGTGCTGGACTTCTGCGCGGTCTTCACCAGGCGTTGCACCGTGGGGGAGACTTGCGCGCCCACACTGGTCCAGTGGTTCAGACGCTCGGTGGCGATGTGCAGGGGCACTTCGGCACCACGGGCCACCGGGTTGTAGTACCCCAGACGCTCGATGTAGCGGCCATCGCGGCGGCTGCGCGAGTCAGTGGCGACGATGTGGTAGAAGGGATGCGCCTTGGCACCGGCGCGGGTCAAACGGATCACAACCATTTTGCTTCCTTGTCAAAAAATCTGCAGCCCACGGCACAGGCCGCAAGGCAAGGGTTTGGGGGTGGCAGGCCCGTGTGGCAAGGCCTGCTGCGCACCCATGACATCGGCCAAGGGGCCTGCGACGGCGATGAGCCCTGGCCCCGTCGGCGAACCGCCGGCAGCGCCCTGTTCACAACCCGCAAGCCGCAGCGGCACTCAAACTGAAAACAGGGCGGACCAAGCAGGCCGAACGCCGCGCTCGAATAAACTCATCATTATAAACACGACCTTGGCAAATCCAGCACCCCATGTCCGAATTTCTGCTTCGCCCGGCGACGCCGGCCGACTTGCCCGCGATCACCGCGATCTATCGCCACCATGTGCTGCACGGCACCGGCACCTTTGAAACCCAGGCCCCGGATGTGGCCGAGATGCAGCGCCGTCTGCAAGAAGTGGAGTCCCGCGGTCTGCCGTGGCTGGTGGCCGAAGGCCACGGTGCCGCGGGGGAACTGGCGGGGTATGCCTACGCCAACTGGTTTCGTGCCCGTGAGGCCTACCGCTTCACCGTGGAAGATTCCATCTATGTGGCGCCGCAGGACCTGCGGCAGGGTGTGGGCGCGCGGCTGCTCGACGCCCTGATCGCCGCCTGCACGGCCTCCGGGTGTCGGCAGATGCTGGCGGTGATCGGCGACAGCGCCAATGCGGGCTCCATCGGCTTGCACCAATCGCGCGGGTTTGCCGAAATCGGGCGCATGCCGGCCGTGGGCTGGAAGTTCGACCGCTGGCTCGATGTGGTGCTGATGCAGCGCGCCCTTGGTGCTGGCGCCACGACCACCCCTTGAAAGCATGGCCATGTCCGATTCCCTGGTGTTCAAAGACAAATTCGTCGCCGCGTTGCTGGCCCTGCTGACCGGTGTGTTCGGCGGCCACCGCTTTTATTTGCGCGGCCTGCGTGACCCCTGGGCCTGGGTGCACGGCCCGCTATTCGTGCTCGGCTTGATTGGCGTCTGGCGGTTCGTGCTGCTGCAACGCGACGATGCCCTGACCTGGGCACTGCTGGGCCTGTTCGTAGCCGTGGTGATCGCGGTGGTGGTGCAGACCCTGGTGATCGGCCTGACCTCGGACGAACAATGGGATGCGCGCTGGAATGCCGGTTCGACCCGGCGCAGCGCCAATGGCTGGGGCCCGGTGCTGGTGGTGATTTTCGCGCTGTTCATGAGCGTGGGTTCGCTCACGGGCGGTCTGGCGTATGTGCTGCAGCGGTTTTTTGGCGGTCAGTGAGCGTTGACCGCCGCTTACAACCCGCCGAGCTTGTCGATGCGCTGGCCCTCGGCGATGCGCTGCGCCGCCAAGGCGCCGACGGCGATGCCGTCGAGCGTGCCTTCGGGCCAGACCTCGGCCAGCGGCGTCAATACGAACGCACGCTGTGTCAGGCGCGGGTGCGGTAGCGTCAGACGGGCCGTCTTGCGTTGCAGGGTGCCGTAGAGCAGCAGATCGAGATCGAGGGTGCGTGGGGCGTTGCGCTCGCCCACGGGCCGCTCACGGCCCATGGCGGTCTCGATGCGTAACAAGGCGTCGAGCAGGGCGTCGGGTGATTGTGCGGTGCGCACCAACACCACGGCGTTCCAGTAGTCCGGACCGCTGGCCAGTTGTGGCGCGCTGCGGTAAAGGCTGGAGCGTGCTGCCACCCGGGTCAGGGGGAGGGTGCCAATGGCGTCTGCGGCGGCGCGCAGCGTGGCGGCACCATCGCCCAGGTTGGCGCCCAGGGCGATGAAGGCCTCGACGTCATCGGCGCAGGCCATCGGCTTTCAGTCGGTGTCGGCCTGGCCCGCACCGGCCGACGTGCCACCGCCCTCGGCTGCGGGTTTTTTGCGACGGCGCCGCCGCCGGGGCTTGGCCGCGGCACTGGATTGCGGCGCCGCAGCCAGCATGTCGGCGCGGCCCTGTGCATCGGCGAGTTGAAAGTCCTCCCACCACTGCACCAACGCTGGGTCGGCCTGGCCGCTGCGAGCGCGCAGGCTGAGGAAGTCGAAGGCGGCGCGAAACCGCGGATGCTCGACCAGGCTGTTGGCGTAGCGCGGTGTGCGCCGCTCGAAGCGCGACTGCAAGGACCAGATCTCGCGCATGTCGGTGGCGATGCGCCGCTGGATGGCCAGGCGCTCGGCCTGCGCGGCGAGCACGTCGTCGGCGGCCTGATCGAGCGCCATCAGCGGGGCCAGCCCCTCGCCCAGCAGAGCGTTCCAGCGTTGCTCCACGTCGTGCCATAGCAGGCAGGCGAACAGGAAGCTGGGGCTGGCGGTCTTGCCCTGGGCGATGCGGGCATCGGTGTCTTGCAGGGCGTGCATGATGAAGCGCTCGCCCTCGGGCTTTTCCAGCACCGGATCGAGCAGCGGCAGCAGGCCGTGATGCAGGCCCAGCCGCCGCAGTTGCTGCAGCGAGGCGACCGCATGGCCGGTCTGCAGCAGTTTGATGGTTTCGTCGAACAGTCGGGCGGCAGGAACGTTGGCCAACAGATCGGCGCTGGAGGCGATGGGCGCCAGGGTGGCGGCATCGATGTCGAAACCCAGTTTGGCGGCGAAGCGGGCGATGCGCAGCATGCGCACCGGGTCTTCGCGGTAGCGCGCGGCGGGGTCGCCGATCATGCGCAGGCGCCGTTCCTGCAGGTCTTTCATGCCCTGGTGGTAATCGACCACCACGTCGCGGATCGGGTCGTAATAGAGCGCGTTGACGGTGAAGTCGCGGCGCTCGGCGTCGTCGTCCAGCGTGCCCCAGACGTTGTCGCGCAGCACGCGGCCGCTGCTGTCCACGGCCAGGGTCTTGTCGGCCAGGGCGCGGCGTGAGGTGCGCTCGTTGCCGTCCACGGCCTCGGCAGCCTGGGCATCGTGCAGCGCGCGGTAGGTCGACACCTCGATGATGTCGCGGCCGTACATGACGTGCACGATACGAAACCGCCGACCGATGATGAAGGCGCGCTTGAACAGCGGCTTGACCTGCTCCGGCGTGGCGTTGGTGGCGACGTCGAAGTCTTTAGGCTTCAGGCCCAGCAGCAGATCGCGCACGGCGCCGCCGACGATGTAGGCCTCGTAGCCGGCCTGCTGCAAGGTCTGCACGGTGTTGCGGGCGTTCGCCGCAATGCGGTTGGCGTCGATGTTGTGC
>JAKAFC010000224.1 GCA_021818065.1 Pseudomonadota bacterium | reverse complement strand
CGCCATCCTGGCGCTGGGCCAGGCCCTGGGCATACGCACCGTGATCGAGGGTGTCGAGACGCGCGCCCATCTCGACCTGCTGCTGCGCACCTCGGCGGATGCCCTGCAGGGCTATGCCATTTCGCAGGCCCTGCCGGCGGACGACATTCCGGCTTTCGTGGCAGGCTTTCGCCTGCCGCCGCGCGGCGTGCGGGCCTATTCGTAGCGCAGGGCCACGGCGGGCTGCACGCGCGAGGCGCGCCAGCTCGGATAGAGCGTGGCCAGCAGCGACAGCACCAGCGCCACCACCGTGATGGTGAGGATGTCCGAGGCCCTGGGGTCGCTCGGCATCTTGTGGATGAGGTAGACGCTGCGCGGCAGGAACTGGGTGTGGAACACCCATTCCAGGAAGCTGACGATGGGGTCGATGTTGAAGGCGATGAGGCAGCCCAGCAGCACGCCCGAGAGCACGCCGATCACGCCGGTGATGGCGCCCTGGACGATGAAGATGCCCATGATGGAACGCGGGCTGGCGCCCTGGGTGCGCAGGATGGCGATGTCCGACTGCTTGTCGGTGACGGTCATCACCAGCGTGGACACCAGATTGAACGCCGCCACCGCGACGATCATCGCCAGGATGATGAACATCATGCGCTTCTCGATCACCACGGCCTCGAACCAGGTGCGGTTCTGCTCGGTCCAGGGCTGCGCCACCAGATTGGCCGGGAGCGTGGTCTGCAGTGCCTGCGCCACGGCCGGCGCGTCGTCGATCGAACGGGTCTGCACGCGCAGGCCGGTGGGGCCGCCCGAGAGGAAGAGCTTGGCGGCGTCGTCCATGTTCAGCAGCGCCAGCGTGCTGTCGTATTCGTAATGGCCGACGTTGAACACGCCCACCACGCGCAGGGTGCGCAGGCGCGGGATCATGCCGGCCGGGGTGAGGCTGCCGCTGGGCACCACCATGGTGATCTGGTCGCCGATGCCCACGCCCAGGCGCTGCGCCAGTTCGTTGCCCAGCACCACGCTGAAACTGCCCGGCTTCAGCGCCGCGAGCGAGCCCGCCACCATGTGCGTGGCGATGGCCGAGACCTTGTCTTCCTCCTGCGGCTCGATGCCCCAGGCCAGCACGCCGAACAACTGGTTGCCCTGCGCCAGCAGCGCCTGGCCGCTGACGAAGGGCGCCACGCCGGTGACGGCCGGATTGCGCTGCACCACCCGCGCCACGCCGCGCCAGTCGGTCAGCGGACCGCCGTCCACGCTGAACACCTGGATGTGCGGAATGACGTTGAGCATGCGGTCGCGCACGTCCTTCTGGAAGCCGTTCATCACCGAGATGACCACGATCAGCGCGGCCACCCCGAGCGCGATGCCGGCGACCGAGATGAAGGAGATGAAGGAGATGAAGCCGTTGCGCCGCGTGCGCCGGCCGGCGCGCGTGTAGCGCCAGCCGATGAGCAGCTCGAACGGCAGGCCTGAGGGCGTGGAGGTGGACATGGGGGCGAAGTTTACGGGCTGGGCGATTTCCAGCATCCATGCCGGCACAAGGCCTTGGGCCGGCGCCCTATGCTGAGGGTCCTGCCACAACCCGGAGGACACTCCCGATGAACGACGCCACCATGCCCATGCCCTACCGCCGCCTCGGCCGCAGCGGCCTGCAAGTCAGCCTGTTGTCGCTCGGCTCGTGGGTGACGTTCCACAACCAGGTGGATGCTTCCGGCGTGCGCGAGATGATGGCCGCGGCGCGCGACGCCGGGGTCAACTTCTTCGACAACGCCGAGGTGTACGCCAACGGCGAGAGCGAGACCCTGATGGGCCAGGCCCTGGGTCAGCTGGGGTGGAACCGGCTGGACTACATCGTGTCCAGCAAGTTCTTCTGGGGCCTGGACCGCGGCACGCCCGACGCGCCGCGCATCAACGGCCGCGACACCCTCAACCGCAAGTATCTGCTGCAGGCAGTGGACGGCAGCCTCAAGCGGCTGAAGCTCGACTTCATCGACCTGATCTTCTGCCACCGCGCCGATCCGCACACGCCGGTGGAAGAAACCGTCTGGGCCATGCACCACGTCATCGAGCAGGGCAAGGCGCTCTATTGGGGCACCAGCGAATGGAGCGCCGACGAGATTCGCGCCGCCTGGGAGGTGGCCGAGCGCCACCACCTGCACAAGCCGGTGATGGAGCAGCCGCAATACCACCTGTTCCACCGCAAGCGCGTGGAACAGGAGTACGCGCGGCTGTATGCCGACATCGGCCTCGGGCTGACCACCTGGAGTCCGCTGGCCTCGGGCCTGCTCACCGGCAAGTACCGCGCAGGGGTGCCCGCCGGCAGCCGCGGCGCGATCCAGAGCCTGTCCTTCCTGCGCGAGGGGCTGCTGGACGCGCGCAAGAACGCCGCGGTGGGCGAACTCGACGCCGTCGCCCAGGACCTCGGCTGCAGCGTGGCGCAGCTGGCCCTGGCCTGGGTGGCGCGCAATCCGCGCGTGAGCACGGTGATCCTGGGCGCGTCCAGGCTGGCGCAATTGCAGGAGAACCTCGGCGCGCTGGCGGTGCTGCCCAAGCTTTCGACCGAGGTCGTGCAACGCATCGAGGCCATCACCGCCGGGCTGGCCGAATGACGCGGGCCTAGGGCTTGCCCGCGCGGCCGCGCATCGGCGCGCGGCGGATGATGCGCTGGAAAAACAGGTTGTTCGGGATGATGACTTCCTGGCCGTCGTCCTGTTCGATGCAGGTGAACATCAGGTCGGTGTCGATGACCCGGCCCTTGAGGTTCTCGGGCAGGATTTCGATCTGCTGGCCGAGGTGATAGGGACGCCAGATCAGCACGAACAGCCGGGCGGTGATGTTGCTGACCATGGTCCAGGTCGCCAGCAGGCCGACGCCGACCACGGCCAGCAGGCTGACGATGGTGGACCAGATCGACGACACGTCGATGCCCCAGAAGCGCAGCAGAACCAGGGCCAGGAACAGCCACAGTAGGCTCACGAGCAGGCGTTCGATGGTCTTGCGCGAAGCGGGATTCAGCGGCAGGTGCCCGTCGGTGACATTCCAGAGGCGGCGGATGTAATGCCGCGCGACGACGATCAGCAGCATGCCCGCGACCAGCAGGATCAGGCTCGGCAGGGCGTGCCCGACGAGGGTGTCCGGGTGGATCAGGTCGGTGAACATGGCTTGCAAATCGGGCATCGGAACGGGTCTCTGGGAGTGCGCAGCCGCCTCGCGGCCTCAGCCGCGCCGGAACACCTTGTCGGCGCGGGCCTGGTCGGTCGGGCGGATGACGATCTGGTCGACGTTCACGTGCGCGGGCCGGGTCGTGGCCCAGACCACGGCGTCGGCGATGTCGCCGGCCGTCAGCGGGCGGGTATCCGCGTAGACCTTGCTCGCGCGCTCGGCGTCGCCCGCGAAGCGCACCAGCGAGAACTCGGTTTCCACCAGGCCGGGATCGATCTCGGTCACGCGCATGGGCTGGCCCAGCCATTCGAGGCGCAGGG
>JAKAFC010000223.1 GCA_021818065.1 Pseudomonadota bacterium | reverse complement strand
CCAGCTCGATGCCGCGCTGGTGCGGATCGACGCCGCCATTCTGGGTTCACACACCCTCAGCGACTTGTTGCGCGCCGTGCTGGGCGCGCTGGAAAACATCGAGGGCGTGGTCGCTGGCACCCTGGGCCGGCCCGACGCCGAGGGCGTGCTGCAGTTCGAGCACGCCTTCGGCAGCCGCTTCAGGGCACAGTACCTCGATCGCCTCGGACATGGCGATGTCGTTCCCACCCTGGTGCGCGGCGATGCCGCCGAGGGGCTGGGCGCCTCGGGCCGGGCCTGGCGCAGCCGTGAGCCGCAGTACACGGCGTCGTATGCCACCGATGCCACCATTCAGCCATGGAAGGCGCTGGCCACTGAGCTCGGCATCCGCAGCGCCGTCTCCATCCCCATTCTCGACGCCTTCGGCCAGCCTGTGGCGCTGATGGATCTCTACAGCAGCTATCCGGGTTTTTTCACCAACGCTGCGCGCAAGGTGTTCGTCGAGCATGTGCAGAAGATCCTCGGTCTGGCCTACAGCCGCTACGGTCCCGGCGCTGCCGGGGTGGTGCCGTATGCCCGGCGCCAGTTCTACGTCGATCTGCTCGACCACGACGGCCTGCAGATGCTGTACCAGCCGGTTGTGAGTCTGCACACGGGTCGGCCGGTGAAGTTCGAGGCGCTGGCGCGGTTGCGGCGGCGCGACGGCCAAGGATTGGTGTCGCCGACCGAGTTTCTGCCGGTGCTGGGCGCGCACGCCATGTGGCGGCTGTTCAGCCTGGGTCTGGAACAAGCCCTGCACGCCTGCCACCGTTGGGCGCAGCAAGGGCTGCACACCGAGGTGTCGGTGAACATGCCGCCGGTCGCGCTGAGTGATCCGCGGTATGTGGAGCGGGTGGAGCAACTGCTGCGCAGCCACGGCACCGACCCGCACCGCCTTACCCTGGAACTGCTGGAAAGCGGCGATCTCGACCCCAGCGAACGGCGCGAGGCACTGCTGGCGCGGTTTCGCGCCACTGGCGTCCGCCTGGCCGAAGATGATCTGGGCTCGGGGTACAGCTCGCTGCTGCGGCTGGACAGTTTTTTGTTCGACGAGGTGAAGATCGATCAGGGGCTGCTCGGGGGCCTGCGCAAGGCGCCGCGGCGCGCGCTCGATTTCATCCAGCATCTCACGCGCCTGGCGCACGACCTCGGCAGCCGGGTGGTGGTGGAGGGGCTGGAGTCGGACGGGCTGGTGGAAGCCGCCGTCATTCTGCAAGCCGATGCCGGACAGGGCTACGGTCTGGCCCGGCCCATGGAAGCCGATGCCGTGGTGGCTTGGGCCCGCGACTTCCATCTGCCCATCGATCGCGACCGCCCGCGCACGGCGCTTGGGGTGTATGCCGCCCACCTGCTGTGGGAGATGCGTCTGGCCTACATGACGCCCTGGCCTGACGTGCTGCCGCTGGCCGCGCGTGCCGCCACCGCGTTGCATCATTACATCGCGGCGCAGGGGATGGAGGGCGGGGCGTTGCACCTGGCCTACCAGCGCCTGATCGCCGCGCTCGCCGACGGCGTCGAGACCGCCGGGTTTCGTGCCGCCCAGGCCGAGATGCGCCGTCAGCTCGACGTGCTGGTGCGCGCCGAACTGCAGGCGGGCAACGCATCGGCGTAATCCGGGCGCAACACGGCAAGTGCCAAAAATGTCACACTTGCCCTAAAGTTCGTTGCAGGCGTGCCGTTGAGACCGGCAACAGGAGAGAATGCCACCATGATTCCCATCCAGAATTCCCCTCTGTCGAGCACCTCCACCGCCACCAGCGGGGTGGCCACCGCCGCGCGTCGCGCTGCAGCGGCGCCGTCGCCGCAGGGCGGGGCGGCGCAGACAGCGGCCCCTGGCGGTGAGCAGGTGTCGATTTCGGGCGCGGGGCAACTGCTGCAGCTCGCCAGCACCCAGGGCGCCACACCCCCGGCGAGCGACGCGCGCATCGCCGCGCTGCAAAGCGCCATCCAGAGCGGCCAGTACCTTGTCGACCCGCAGCGCATTGCCAGCGGCTTGCTGCAGGACAGCCGTGCCATGCTTGGCGCCACCGCCGCCAGCGTCAAACCCGGCTCGGGCGCCAACTAAGGCGGGTTTGCGCGATGCTGACGTCCGCTGAAACCCTGCTGCGCCAGCAATACGAGGCGCTGCAGGCTTTCGACCGCTTGCTTCTCGCCGAGCACGCCTGCCTGCTGCAGGCACAGGTGAGCCAACTGCCTGACATCACCGCGCAAAAAACCGCCCAGCTTGCGGCGCTGGAGGCGCTGGAGCAACGCCGTGTGCTCGCTTTTGCCGAAGATGCCGCTGCCAGTGCGTCGCCTCTATGGCAGCAGGTGCAAACCCTGGCCCGGCAGGTCGCCGAGGCCAACCAGCGCAACGGCGCCATGATTCTGGCGCTGTCGCGCAGCACCGAGGGCGCGCTGCACATCTTGCGCGGCACCGACGACAGTGCCGCGCTCTACGGCGCCCAGGGCCTGGGCCAGACGCAGGGCGCCACGTCGCGCCTCGTGACCAGCGCCTGAACCCCGATGTTCTGACCTGCGGCGCAGCCCAGTCTGCCACGCCAGACCACCTTCATGCTCATCCTGACGCGTCGCCCCGGAGAAGTCATCCGCATCGGTGACGACATTCGCGTGGTGGTGTTGCAGTCGGCCCCGGGCAAGGTGCGTCTGGGCATCGAAGGTCCGAGCGCCCTGCGCATTCTGCGCGAAGAACTCTACGAGCAGGTCAAGCAGGGCAACCAGGCGGCGGTCGCGCCGCACGACCTGTCGCTGCAGCAATGGATGCCGCCAGGCCACGACGGAGAAACCCCTTGAGCTCTGCGCAGCTTGTCACCAACGGCCCTGAGGCCACCCCGATTTCGACGCGGTTCGGCCCGCTGAGTTTTGCATCGCCCCAAGTGTGGCGTGCCGCGCAGCCGTTGCCGGGGTTCGAGGGTCTGCAGCGCTTCGGCCTCATCAGCGTGCAGGCCGAACGGCCCTTCGTCTGGCTGCAATCGCTGGACGAGGCGGCGGTGAGCTTTCTATTGGTGCCCGCCGCCAGCTTCGGCTTGCACTACCCGGCCTTGGGCGCCGAGACGCTGCCGCTGGTGATGGTGGTGCTTCCACAGCGCGCCGGCGAGCCACTGCGGGCCCATCGTCAGGCACCGCTGCTGTTCGATGCCCAAACCGGGCAGTTCGCCCAGCACATCGTCGAAGACACCGAGGTTCAGGGCGACGGCCAGTTCACACCGCGGGCCGCAGCGCCGCTGCCCGCCGACTTCACCGCACGCATGCTGTTGCTGGTCGCTGGGTGACTCATCGCCGCGCTTCACGCAGCAGTTCGCGGTCGCGGCGTTGCACATAACTTTGCAGCCGCTGCTCGAAACCCGGAGCCATGTTCAGGAACTGAATGCCAAGCTGGCGCAGGGGTTGGCGCGACTTGGTGTCGCGCAGGTGGCCGACATAGCGCACTTCGGCCTCCACCGCCATCTCCACGTCTTCGAGGC
>JAKAFC010000222.1 GCA_021818065.1 Pseudomonadota bacterium | reverse complement strand
TGGCGCACATAGGCCGCGATGGGGGCAAAGCCCGGGTGGCCGCTGAACGGGGCGAACACCAGATGCGCGTCGCCCAAGGTGGTGTGATGGCCGAAGTCTTCGACCGACACCATGACGTCGAAGTGCATGCCGACGACGCCATGCCGCGGTGCCAGCCGCGCGAGCACGTCATCCAGCGGGAACTGCTGGTGCCGCAGCACCTGCCGGGTGTCGTCGGCCAGCGTGCGCATGGCCTGGGCCACCGGCGCGGCGGCGTCGGCGCCGAGCAGCACCGGCAGGGTGTTGGCGAACACCCCGACGGTGCGCTTGTCGATCGCGTCCTTGCGGTTGTGTAGCGGCATGCCCAGGCGCACGCTGGGCTGGCCGGTGACCAGGGCGATGTAGCTGCCCAGGAAGAGCAGCACGGCCTGCGCCGGGGTCAGGCCATGGGATGCGGCCTGCTGCTGGTACTGCCGCCAGGCGTCGGCATCTGGCGTCCAGCGCAGCTTTGCCGGCTCGGGCAGGGTGTCCAGGCCCGGTGTGGCGCTCTGCGTGACGGCTTCGCCTTGGGCCAGACGGCTGTCCCAGAACGCTCGATCACGGGCATGGCGCGCGGACTGGAGGTAGGCCTGTTCGCGGGCGACGAAGCGGCCATAGTCTGGCCCCGGGGGCAGGGCGGGTTCGCTCGGGTTGTGCAGCAGGGCGTTGTAGCGCCGCACGATGCCTTCGACGACCAGCAGCACGCCGTGGCCATCGACCAGCAGGTGGTTGAACCCCAGCAGCCAGGCCCAGCGGGCGCTGCTGGTGCGGTACAGGGCGAAGCGCCACAGGGTGTCGCCGCGGGGGTCGATGCCGTGTTGCTGCAGATCGGCCAGGGCGCGGGCGGCGCCATCCTGGGCCGGGCTAGCGGCGGGGTCGGTCGGGGCGCGGTCATCGATGACCGGCAGCCGCCACGACAAGGCCGGGGCGATCTGCCAGCAGGGGCCGTCGGCGGTGTCGACGACGTGGGCGCGCAGCATGGGCTCGGCCGCGATCACATCCTGCGTGGCGCGTTCGAGCAAGGCAGTGTCGACCGCGCCGTCGATGTGCACCGTCAGGCCGATGGTGTAGATGGCGCTGCCGAGCAAGTCCTGGCGCAACAGAATGGCCTGCTGCGTCTGGCCCAGGGCGCAAGGCGTCGCGGCGGGGGGCTCGGGCGACGGCGGCGGGTGGAGCATCGGCTGGCAAACGGGCATGCGGCGGCGTGCGGCGATGAGGATGTGGCTCGCTATTCTGTACGCTGCATGCGACTTTCGTTCGGGTTCCGCAGGCGCCGACCCTAACACTCCCGCGATTCGTGAACTATTCCACTTTCGCGGGGTGCGCCAGGGTTTGCGCCCTGTTGTGGCGGCAATACGATGGATGCCTCGCTGCCTTGTGGGCAGCGCAGCAGCCCCTCGCGCATGACGGACGCCAAGCCGCAGACCCCCTCCCCCGCAGCGCCGCAAACCGACTGGCGCATCGGCCGTGACGGCTTGTTTGTCGATGCGGCGCAGGAGCAGGCCTTCATCCGCGACGAGTGGGGGGTGATCGGCCCTCGGGTGCGGCAGATCGGGTTGTACGGATCGCTGGCGTTTCTCGCCGCCACCTTCACCGATCTCACCGTGCTGGGCACGAATTGGGCGTACTGGGGTCTGCTGGCGGCGCGGTTCGGCATTCTGGGTTGGGGACTGTGGCTGGCGCGTGCCGGAAAGGCGGTCAGCGTGCCCAGCGTGCGCCGGGTGGCCAACGCGCTGCTGGGGTTCGAACTGGCCATCATGCTGCTGTTCCTGCTCGTGGTCCTGGCCTACGGCGGCAGCGCTGACTACCACTCGATCACGGCGCTGGCGCTGATCTTCGCCGGCTATGCCTATGTGCCGGTGCTGCGCCGCGAAGCGCTGTGGGTGGGCGGCCTGTTCACCCTGCTGTTTGCCCTGGTGGTGGGCAGCGCGCTGCACTTCGATGCCAAGTACGTCAACATCGCCGTGGTGCTGTTCGGCTTCGCCAATGTCGCCGGTTGGCAGATCGCCGTGGCGGTGAGTCGGGGCAGCCGCGAAGCCTGGCTGGACCGGCGGCGACTGCAACTCGAGGCGGCGGCCGCGCAGGAGGCACGCGACCGCGCCGAGGAGAGCGAAGACAACCTCGAACGCCTGTTCGACGCCGCGCCCATGCCGCTGGTGCTGGTGCGCCTGGCCGACGCCCGGGTGCTGCGGTTCAACGCGGCGGCCAAGACGCTGATCGACCCGGGCAATGCCCTGCAGGGCACCATTTTCACCACCGATTTCTACGAAAACCCGGCGCAGCGCACGCAACTGCTGCAGCGCCTGCGCGCAGAAGGGGCGGTACGGCAGGTGGAGGTGCGGTTGAAGACAGTGGGAGGCGCGGCGATCGACGTGCTGTTTTCCATGCGCCTGCTGCGCTTTGCCGGGGAGGAATGCGTGATCACCGGCATGGCCGAAATTTCGGCGCAGAAGGCGCTGGAGCGACAGTTGCGGGTGCTGGCCTACACCGATCCGCTTACCGGGCTGCAGAACCGCCGCGGCTTTTTCGCGCAGGTGGAACAGGCCATGGCGCACGCCGTGGCTGGTGCGCCCGGACCTTGCGTCATCCTCATCGACCTCGACCACTTCAAGCTGATCAACGACCGCCACGGCCACCCGGTGGGCGACGAGGTGCTGGTGCAGTTCGCGCAAGTCGTGTTGTCGCTGCTGCGCGAGGGCGATGTGTTCGCTCGCATGGGCGGCGAGGAGTTCTGCATCCTGCTGCCGCATGCCCGCGCGGAGCAGGCGCTTGAGGTTGCCGAGCGCGTGCGCGAGTTCGTTGCCGCCCACCCGTTTCAAACCACCGCGGGCGTGGTGCGGCTCAGCCTCAGCCTCGGCGTCGCCGGGTGCGACGCGCCCATCCAGAGCATCGATGCGGTCCTGTCGATGGCGGATCAGGCCATGTATCGGGCCAAGCAGGGCGGCCGCAATCGCACCGCGGTGCACTGTCTCTGATGCCGTGACGCATGGCCCTTTGCTGCGTGCGGCAATTCACAAATAAGAACCATTCGCAATACTATAGGGGTGTGGCGTGGCTATTGTCCACGCCGAGGGTCCCGAGCCATCGCTAGGGCGCGCGTATTGCGAAGGAGTGCATATGGGGATTGGAGAACTTGGCCTCAGTCTGGCGGTCGCCGTGCTGCTGACCTGGGCCGTGATGGAGTGGTCGCGATGAATGGCTTGACTTGCAATTCGTCCCCCCGTGGCGCGGAGCCGCTCGGCGTCGCCGCACAGACGGCAGAACCCGCCGGGCTGACGCTGCACACCCGCGAGCTGTTCCGCCAGGGCGCGGTGGTGCAGATCCGCCACGGCGGGCAGACGTATCAACTGCGTCTGACCCGGCAGGACAAGCTGATTCTGACCAAGTAGTCGCCCCTGAAGAACCCCCAGAACCCGCATGAACACTGGCATCTGGGGTGATTTCGGATGGCCGCAACTCCCAGATTGATTTCCAATAGGGGCAG
>JAKAFC010000221.1 GCA_021818065.1 Pseudomonadota bacterium | reverse complement strand
GAATCACCAGTAGCGCCAGCAAAGCAGCCGTCAGCATGCCGCCAACCATGGGCGCGGCGATGCGCTTCATCACGTCGGCACCAGCGCCTTCGCTGAACATGATGGGCAGCAGGCCGCCGACCACCATGGTGAGGGTCATCGCCATGGGGCGCAGCCGCAGCAAGGTGCCCTCGACCACCGTTTGCTTGAGGTCGTCCCAGGTGTTGAGGCGGTCGTGAATCTTGCGCCGCTCCAGCGCCGCGTCGAGATACAGCAGCATGACCACGCCGAACTCGGAGGCCACCCCGGCGGTGGCGATGAAGCCCACGCCCACCGCAACCGAGAGCTTGTAGCCCAGCCAGTCGACGTACCAGAATCCGCCCACCAGCGACAGCGGCAAGGTCAGCAGGATGATGGCGACCTCGGTGATGTTCTTGAAGTTGAAATACAGCAGGAGCGCGATCAGGCCGATCACCGCCGGCACGACGACCTTCAGACGCTGCACGGCCTGCTCCAGCGACTGGTACTGCCCAACCCAGTCAAGCGTGAAACCGGGCTGCAGATGAACCTTCTGTGCCAGGGCCGCTTGCGCTGCAGCCACGTACCCGCCGATGCTGGTTCCGGGTTTGAGGTCGATGTACACCCAGGAATTCAGGCGGCTGTTGTCGCTGGTGAGCATGGGTGGGCCGCCCTCGATGCGCAGCGTGGCCACCTGCGCTAACGGAATCTGGCTGCCCTCGGGCGTGGCGATGCGGCTTTCCATCAGCGTGGACAGCGACTGGCGCAGTTCGCGCGGGTAGCGCAGGCTGATGGGGAAGCGCTCCAGGCCGTTGACGGCGGTGGACAGCATCTGTCCACCGATAGCGGTCTCGACCAGGCGGTTCACATCCGCCACCGAAAGGCCGTAGCGCGCAGCCGCCAGCCGGTTGGTGTCGACCACAATGTAGCGCCCGCCGGTGGCCCGCGCCGCATAGGCGTTCTGGGTCCCCGGAACGGTTTGCAGCGCCGCCTGGATCTCCTGCCCCAGCCGGTTCAGCGTGTCGAGATTGCTGCCGGTGACTTTGATGCCGAGCGGCGTTTGCAGGCCTGTGGTCAGCATGTCCACCTGGCCCTTGATCGGCTGGGTCCAGGTGTTCGATACGCCAGGAATCTGCAGCGCCTGATTCATCTTCTCGATCAGCTTGGCGGTGGTCATGCCGGCCGGCCAGGTGCTGCGGTCCTTCAGGTTCACGACCGTCATGAACATCGAGATCGGCGTCGGGTCGGTCGCGGTCTGCGCCCGGCCCGCCTTGCCGAACACGCTCTCCACTTCGGGGAAGGTCTTGATGATGCGGTCGCTCAGTTGCAGGATCGCGGCCGATTGACCGATGGAGATCGACGGATCCTGCGACACCGGCATGTACAGCAGGGTACCTTCGTTCAGGGGCGGCATGAACTCCGAGCCGAGATGCTTCCAGGGAAAGTACAGGCTGGCCACGGCGGCAAGGGCCAGCACGATGACTAGCCATGGTGCCCGCAGCACGCCGTGGATCAGCGGCCGGTAGAGCCAGGTGAGCAGCCGGTTCAAGGGGTTCTTCCCCTCGGGGCGGATAGGCCCGCGGATGAACCAGGCCATCAGCAGCGGCACCAGGGTGATGGACAGGACGGCGGCTGCGGCCATGGCATAGGTCTTGGTGAAGGCCAGGGGCCGAAACAACTTGCCCTCCTCGCCGCCGAGCGCGAACACCGGCAGGAACGACACCGCGATGATCAGCAGCGAAAAAAACAGCGCCGGACCGACTTCCGATGCCGCCATCCGCGCCTTCATCCAGGGATCGGCGCCGGGATCCTGCTCCATATGCTTGTGCATGTTCTCGATCATCACGATCGCGGCGTCGGTCATCGCGCCGATGGCAATGGCGATGCCCCCTAGGGACATGATGTTGGCCGGAATGCCCTGCGCCCACATCACCAGGAAGGCGGCGAGGATGCCCAGCGGCAGCGACACGATGGCCACCAGCGCCGAGCGCGCGCGCAGCAGGAACAGGAACGACACCAGGGCGACGATCAGCGACTCCTCCAGCAGTTTCTCGGTCAGGGTGTGGATGGCACGCTGGATCAGCGGCGCCTGGCTGTAGATGGTGACGATCTTCACCCCGGGCGGCAGCGAGGGCTGGATGCTGCGGATCTTGTCCTCGACCCGGCGGATTATGGCATCGGCGTTCGAGCCCTGGTTCATCATCACGATGCCCCCCACCACCGCGCCCTCGCCGTTGAGGTCGGCGGCGCTGTTGGGCAGTTCCGGGCCGAATTGGACGCGGGCGACATCCTTGAGCGTCAGCGGCACCCCGCCGCGCGCCGCCAGCGGCGCGTTCTCCAGATCCCGCAAGGAGCGGATATAGCCGGTGGTGCGCACCATATAGCTGGCTTCGCCGAGATCGACCACCGAGCCGCTGGTCTCGCCGTTGGCGG
Organism: Pseudomonadota bacterium; assembly: GCA_021818065.1. GTDB lineage: Bacteria > Pseudomonadota > Gammaproteobacteria > Burkholderiales > Burkholderiaceae_C > Thiomonas. The sequence goes on along the minus strand of JAKAFC010000221.1, from coordinate 1,091 downwards.
CGCGGATGGCATCTTCCACCTGCGGCAGGGTGAGGTTGTAGGCCAGCAGGGCCTGCGGGTTCACCACCACCTGGTATTCCTTCACCATGCCGCCGACCGTGGCGACCTCGGCCACCCCCGGAATGCCCTGCAATTGGTACTTGAGGAACCAATTCTGCAGGGTGGTGAGCTGGCTCAGGTCCTGCGTGCCGCCGGTATCGGTCAGGGCGTACATGTAAACCCAGTCCACCCCCGAACTGTCAGGTCCCAGCGCCGGCGTCACCCCCGGCGGCAGCCTGGATTGCACCTGGCTGAGATACTGCAGCACCAGGTTGCGCGCCTGGTAGATGTTGGTGCCATCCTTGAAGATGACGTAGACGAAGGAGTCGCCGAACATCGAATAGCCGCGCACCGCGCGCGCGCCGGGCACCGACTGCAGGGTGGTCTCCAGCGGATAGGTCACCTGGTCCTGTACCACCTGCGGCGCCTGCCCGGGGTAGGAGGTCTTGATGATGACTTGGGTGGGGGAGATGTCGGGGATAGCCTCCAGCGGCGTGTTGCGCACCGCCAGGATGCCCGCGGCCAGCAGCATCAGCGCGCCGATCACCGTCAGGCTGCGGTTCTCGAAGCACCACTCCATGAGCCGCCGGATCATGGGGCGCTCCGGCCAGGGGCCATGTTCATCCCGGCCATCGACCCGGCGGCGGGTGGGGGCGCGGCTGCCGGCATGGCGGATGGTGTGACCGTCGGTGGGGTCGTTGGCCCCGCAGCGCCGGCTTGCGGGTCGCTCGCAGGCGGCATGCCTGGCATCGCTCCCGTGGCGGGTATGCCACTCGCGCCGCTCGTGCCGGCATGACCACCGAGCATGCGCGCCTTGACCGACTGGAACTGCGATTCGGAGTACAGCAGGAACTGGGCGCTTTCCACCACCTGGTCACCCGGCTTGAGCCCTCGGACGATGACCACCCAGCCGTTCGCCTCGGGCCCAAGCGCAACTTGCACCGGCAGGAAGTGGCCGCCCGCCTGCGCCAGCATGGCGTAATCGCCATCTTGCGTGCGCAGCACCGCGCTGCTCGGCAGCGCCAGCGCGGTTTGCGCCTGAGCCTGCACCG
>JAKAFC010000220.1 GCA_021818065.1 Pseudomonadota bacterium | reverse complement strand
AGGTTCGCTGCCGTGTCGCGCGAACCCCGTGCAACGCCCAGCCGAAAGCCAGTAAGGGTCACGAGACCCCTTACCAAGGACGCTTTCATGCAACGACCTTTGCTCAAACTGGCGGTGGCGACCGCAATCGTCTGCAGTCTGCCGGCTGCGATGGCAGATGTCCTGCCCGGACAGCCCCAGTCTGCACGGCTCCTCACGGCGTTGGCGCTCATCGTGCCGCAGCCGTATGAGATCAACGTCGACAACAGCATTCCCACGGACACGCGGCTCTCGTGGGGAGAGCAGGGCAATTGGGAACAGCAACTGCGTCAGGCCGCCGACTCTGCTGGTCTGGGCGTGCGCTTCAACGCGCCCGCGCACGCGCTGCTGATCTTTCGCCTGCCGCGCATTCATCGCGTCGCGGTCGGGCTGCCCGCCGCGCCGGCGCAAACGAGCTCGCCGGGGATGCCAGCCGCAGCAGCGCCCGCAACGCTGACCCCGCGTGAACCCCGGGAGATCGCGCAGGAACCGACGATGCCGCCCGCCCGCAGCAAGGCGGCGGGCGGCGAGGGTTGGTCAATGCCCGCACCCGCGATGCCGACGCGGGACGTGCACCTGATCGATGCGATTCAGATGCTCATGCCGCCATCCCTTGCGTCGAGCCTGGAACTGGAAGTTCTGGCTGCCAATCTGAACGCGCCCGCGCATTGGGCGCCCGGTACGCGGTGGGATGCGCTGCAGTCGATGCTGCGCGGGATGGGTCTGCAGGCACGCCAGGATGGCAAAACGCTGCGCATTGCGCCCGCGACGGAAGCGGATCCCAAAGCGGCTGCAGCCCAACCAACCGCTGCGCCCCAGCGGCCCATGGTGCCAGCCGCGGCGCCTGCCGCAGTCAGAAGCATCCCCGTGTTCAAACCGATCCCGCTGTGGACGCTCAAGGCGAATCAGGCCATCAGCGTCGGCCTGGATGCCTGGGCACATGCCTCGGGCTGGAAGGTTGTCTGGAATGTTCCCCAGGACTGGCTGGTGCCCAACACCGTGCAGTTCCAGGGCGATTTCAGGGTCGCGGCGACGCAGGTGATTCAGGCCCTGGCCGCCAACGGCGCCGACATCCGCGCCGATGTCTACAACGCGAACAAGACCCTGGTGGTGCATGCCGCAGGGCAGGGGGCCTGACATGCCGGCCGTCGCGACGCCTTTTGTTCCGCCAACGGCACCCACCGTGCAGTGCACGGTGCAGGCCGCGCAGCGCTTTGGCCTGCCGCCGGGTGCGCTGGCGGGCATCCTCATCAATGAGGGCGGCAAGCCGGGCCTGTGGAGCCGCAACGCCAACGGCAGCTACGACCTCGGGCCGGCTCAGATCAACACGCTGTGGCTCAGGAAGCTGCGCGCGCACGGCATCACTGCGGCCATGGTCGCCAACGACGGCTGCCTCAATGTCACGGTCGCGGCCGGAATTCTGGCGCTGTACCGCCAGCAGGCGGGGGGCGACCTCTGGACGGCCCTCGGTTGGTATCACAGCCACACCCCCTTGCTGGCTCATCAATACCGCACTCGCATGGTCCGGCGCCTGAACGCCGCACTGCAGAAGGATCCATCCCCATGAAACGCACCGCGATTCCCATGTCCCTGCTGGCCATCACTGTGGCCAGCACGCTTTTGTCTGGCTGCGCCTCGGTCAGCCAGACCCGCGCCACGGCATCCGTCATTCGCGCCAAGGCGGTGACGAATCTCAATCCGCCCCCATCGCGCCCGGTCGTCGCTGTCCATCGGGGCGCCTGGCTGATGGGAGCGGTCGTGCGACCGACGAAAGCGCCGCCACCGGCCTTAATGCAATCCGTCACGTTCGAGCGCGCCGACGTGTCCGGAATGACGCTGCAGGACTTCGCGGCTTGGATCGTGCAACACACCGGTGTTGCCGTCACGGTGGACGCGTCCGCGCAGCCAGGCGCCAAGACCGGCGCGCCGGCGCAGCCGTTGGCGGCACCGGCTGGTGGCTCCACGGCGCCCGGGCCTATGGGAGAGCCTGTTGGCATGCCCGGTGCATTTCCATCGCCCACAAGCGGCCAGGCGGCCCTGGTGGCCTCCGCGCTTGGCGTGCCCGCGGTCGGCGCAGCCGGCGCTTCTGGCGACCGCACCGCGGCCATCGCCCGGCCCATGCGGTTGTCCTACACGGGCAGCCTCCATGGCTTCCTGGATGTCATCGCCGCTCGCTATGGCGTGTGGTGGCGCTACGGGCTGGATGGCGTGCACATTTTCCACACGGAGACCAGGACCTGGACGCTGCCCGAGCTGCCCAAATCGACCTCCTCGACGGGGGGCGTCTCGACCGGCGGAACGATGGCGGGGGCCGCAGGCGGCATGGCGGGTGGGTCAACGGGGAGTGCCCCAAGCACGGCGACGGGCGCATCGTCCAGCGGCGGCTCCGGCAGCACCTCGATGAGTGGCACGTTGTCCGTCGATGACTGGGCCGGCCTGCAAAAGGCCGCTGCCTCGGTCGCCGGCACCGGCGCCGTTGTCAATGTCGACAAGTCGCTCGGCATCCTGACGGCGACAGCCACACCGCCGCAACTCGAACGCGTGTCCGACTGGGTCAAGAGCCTCGCCGCCGACATGCAGAAGCAGGTGGTTGTCGACGTGCACGTCTACAACGTGCAGACGGGTCGCGAGGACAACTACGGCGTGGGGTTGAACCTGGCCTACAAAAACGCTTCCGGCCACACCGGAATTTCGGTGGCCGGTGCGCCGGTGCCTTCCGTTACCGGAGGCCAGACACCATTCGCGTTCGGTGCCAACATTCTGTCCGGCCCCCTGACAGGCTCCAGCCTGGCGGTGCAGGCGCTTTCCACCCTGGGCGACGTGTCGCAGGTGGTGTCCCGCTCGGGCGTCACGAGCAACGGCCAGATGCTGGCCATCCAGGCGGCCAAGCAGGTCAATTACCTGGCGGGAAGCACCAGCCTGCTGACATCGACCAGCGGATCGTCGACCGCTCTGCAATCGGGCACGGTGACCGTGGGTTTCACCGCCACCTTCCTGCCCAAAGTGGTCGACGGCAAGATCCTGCTCGACGTCAATATGACCTTGAGCGATCTGCTGGGCATCCAGACGATCACAAGCGGCGGCAGCTCGCTGCAGCTGCCGAGCATCGCACAGACCACGTTCCAGCAGATGGTGTCGCTCAAGTCCGGCCAGACGCTGGTGCTGACCGGCTACCGCCAGCGTGGTGCCTCGGTCACGAACAACGGCGTCGGGTCGCCTGAAATGCCATTGCTGGGTGGCGGCGTGGACGCCTCCAACAGCGACAGCATCCTGGCCGTCGTGATCTCCGCGAGGCTGCTGTGAACGCGGCCCGCGTCATTCAACTGCCGGGCGACAAGCGCAAGCTGGTCGTCGGCATGCGCTGGCGGCATGAAGACCGCGCACCCGCGACCAAGGCACTGCGCGCCGCAGCCAAAGAGCGGGGCCGCTGGGTGTGCCGGCGCCGGACCAGCATGGGCAGCCACCAGACCGGCTTTGCCTCCCTGGAGCTGGGGCGCAAGGCTGTGGCGA
>JAKAFC010000047.1 GCA_021818065.1 Pseudomonadota bacterium | reverse complement strand
ACAACGCTTTGCCAGCCTCGGCGCCCTGGCGCTGATCGTCTTGGCCTTGTCGCTCGCTCTGCCACTGGCCTCGTGTGGCGGTGGCAGCACCGTGGCCACCAACGGCGGCGTCGGCACCGGTGGCACCGGCATTTCCAGCGGCACCGTCACCGGTTTCGGCAGCGTGGTGCTCGATGGCACTCCCTTCAACAGCGCCAGCCCGCTGTACTTCGCCAGCACCGATCAGGACGCCGAGGCGCAAACCGCCTCCACCGCGGTTGGCTTGGGCGATCGCCTGGAGATTCGACTCGACGCGCAGGGGCAGCCGAGCAAGGTGGTGATCGACCCGGAACTGATGGGGGCGGTGGCCAATCTTGGCGCGAGCAGCTTCAGCGTCAACGGGGTCACGGTGCAGGTCAACACCAATCCTGCGGCTGGGCCGGTGACGTATTACGCCGGGTTGAATGGCTTTACCAGCCTGGCCAACGGCATGCAGGTGGAGGTGCATGGGGCGTTTGGTCTGGATGCGGCGGGGCAGGGCTATGTGCAAGCCACGCGCATCGAACAGTTGCCAGCGAGCAATCCGGTGACGCGGCTGTCTGGCTTGGTCAGTAACCTCGATCCTGTTGGCCGCACGTTCCAGATTGGCACGACCACGGTGCAGTACGGTCCCACCACGCCGATCACCCCGAGCGGGCAGGCGCTGGCCAATGGCGAACTGGTGAATGTCTGGAGCAACCTGCCACTGGCGTCGAACGGAGCCCTGCAGGCGGGCGCCATCACGGTGCGCACGTTGCTGGGCAACACCGGGCCCGTCCAGCTCGGTGGCTTGGTGGCGCAGCTTTCAGGGAGCCGTTTCAGCGTGTCGGGCATCCCGGTCGATGCCAGTGCGTCGGCACTGACAAGCGCGGTGCAAACCCTGTCGAACGGTGCCTATGTGGTGGTGCAGGGCAACGCCGATCCGACCACGGGCGTGCTCGTCGCCACCGCTTTGCGGGCCTATGCGGTTCAGCCGTCGCAGGTCGAGTTGCGCGGCACCATCACCGGGTATGTGAGCGCCAGCAACTTCCTGGTGCGTGGGGTGCCCGTGGATGCCTCGTCAGCCCATGTCGTGTTCTCGGGTGGTTCGGCGGCGTCGTTGCGCAACGGGGTGTTCGTCGACGTCGTCGGCTATCCGGCAGCGGGTAGCGGCAACGTGGTGACGGCCAGCAACGTCAGTGTGCTGGGCAAGGCACCCGATGGCGGCACCGTTGACTTCCAAGGAACGGTCAGCGGGGCGAGTCCCGGCAGTGGGGCCTTCACCCTGACCGCCATCGACGATGGGGCGACACAGACCTTGCAGGTCACGCTCGCACCCAACGTCGTGTTCAGCAACGGCAGCGCGTCGCAGTTGGTCAACGGCGCCAATGTCGAGATCGAAGCCACGCAAACCACCGGCGGCCTCATCGCTTACAGCGTGGCGTACCAGAATGTGACGTCGAACAATGGTGGCGGCGACGGCTCGTCCAATCCCGTCCTCGAGACCAAGGGCACGCTCTACAACCTCACCGCCACCAGTTTTCAGGTCAACGCGCTAACCATCCAGATCAACAATGTGACGCCGAAAGGCGGGACGCTCGCCAACGGCGCCAAGGTCGAAGTCAGCTTCACCCAATCGGGCGGCTTGAATCTGGCCCAGGACATCAGCCTGGATTGACCAACCGGCGTGACGCTTTGGTCGACAACGCCGCCCTTGCACGGTCTGCAAAGGCGGCGTCGCATCCGGCATCGGGTTTCAATCGGCGTTGGCGCCCTCGACGCTGTTCTCCAGCACTGCGCCGGTCTGTGCATCCACGCCGATTTCATGCTCGGTCTGGCCCAGCTTCATGTCGAACGAGTAGCGCAGACCGCTGCCTCCCTTTTCTTGTTCTAACTCCTGATCTGTGATGGTTGCACCGGGCAGGGCCTTGAGCGCGATGGCCCGCGCCTGCTCCAGGGTCACCTTGGCGTCCTTGCTGTACTGCCCGCCGTCCATTGCATAGGCAGATCCGGCGGCGCCGGCTAGGCCCAATGCCAGAACACTGGTCAACAGGAATGCGGCTTTGTTGCGTGGTTGCATGATCAAACTCCTTCAAAACGTTGGTGCGTGAGACGCCGTTGTGGTGCGGCGATCGCAATCTCATTGCGATGGGGGTAGTGTCGGACCGATGAATGAGCACACACTGAGCAATGCCCGCTGACATTTGCTTACGGCAACCAGAGCCAGCTTTGCATACAGTGGGGTGTAGTTGCATGCCGAACGGAGGCCGACCATGGATTGCCCACCCCCTTTACCCCAGAACGCGCCACAGCCCACCTCGCCGTCGACGCAGCGCCGCACCCTGCTGCGGGCGCTGGGCGCGCTCGGCATGGTGGCCGCCGCACCCGCTGGTGCTGCGGGAATGGGCGGCATGATGGGAGTGCAGGGCATGGGCGCGATGACCGGCATGGACATGAACGCCAAGCTAGCCGCTGCGCCACGCTCCGGGGTGTTCCGCCGCGCTTTGTGGGTCCCGCCTGAACTGCGGGGCGAGCCCAAGGACGGCGCGCTGCACTATGCCCTGCGGCTGATGCAAGGCCGCAGCATGTTGGTCGAGGGCCTGCAGACCGCCACCTGGGGTTACAACGGCGCGCTGCTCGGCCCCACGCTGCGTGTGCCGCGCGAGCAAGCGGTGCACATCACTCTGCACAACGCCTTGAACCAGACCACCACCACGCACTGGCATGGCGCGCATGTGCCGGGAGCCATGGACGGCGGGCCGCAGAGCCCGATTGCTCCGGGCGACAGCCGCAGCGTGCAGTTCACCCTGCGCCAGCCTGCCGGTTCGCTGTGGTACCACCCGCATCCGGACACGCGCACCGGCGCGCATGTCTATGCCGGATTGGGCGGCATGCTGTTGGTGGACGACGCCGACAACGCCCACCTGGGTCTGCCGCAACGCTACGGCGTGGACGACCTGCCCTTGATCCTGCAGGACCGACGCCTGGCCGACGATGGCCGCCTGCTCTACATGACCAGTATGATGGACCGCATGGGCATGAAGGGCGATCGTTTTCTGGTCAACGGCCGCGAGCAGCCCTACTGGAACGCCCCGGCGCAATGGGTGCGGCTGCGCCTGCTCAATGCCGCTAATGCCCGGCTGTTCAACCTGGCCTTTGCCGATGGCCGGGCCTTCCATGTCATCGCCACCGATGCCGGCCTGTTGCCGCGGCCCGTGCCGGTGCACAGCCTCTTGCTGGCGCCGAGCGAGCGCGCTGAAATTCTGGTTGACCTGCGCCGCGAACAAGGCAAGCGGCTGGTGCTGCGCAGCGACTCGGGCGCGGTCGTGCCTGGTCTGAGCAGCATGCCCATGGATGCCGATGCCTTCGACCACCATGGCTTCGATCTGCTGGAGCTGCGTGTGGGTCCGCCCGCCGGGACGACGGCGGGCTTGCCGGCCCAGTTGGTGCCGCTGCCGACGTTGCGTGCCGATGCGCCGGTGCGCCGTTTCACCCTGCAAGGCATGGCCGACAACATGATGGGCGGTGGCGCGGGCGGAATGGGCGGCATGCAGGGCATGGGCGGTGGTGCTGCGCCAAACTCCGGGCCCGGCGGCATGAGCCTTGGAGTGGGTGGGCAGAAGCTGTTTTCCATCAACCATCACCACATGGACATGGCCCGCATCGACCAGCGGTTGCGGCTGGGCTCCACCGAGATCTGGGAGGTGGTGAATCAGGGCCACATGGCCCATCCCTTCCACTACCACAGCACCTCGTTCCAGATCCTCAGCCGCAACGGCAGCGCCCCGCCTGCGCACGAGGCTGGGTGGAAGGACACGGCGCTGGTGCGTCACGGCGAGACGGTGCGCCTCATCGCCCGCTTCGATCAGCCCGCGGGCGACGACCACCCCTTCATGTTCCACTGCCACATCCTCGAACACGAGGACAACGGCATGATGGGGCAGTTCACCGTGGCGTGAGGCGCCGCGCCGCCGGCTTCAGCCGCCGAAGTAGTCCGGCAGGATTTTTTCGCGCGAGGTCGGCGGGTTGTCGCGCAGCAGGCGCTTGTCGTTGGTGACGATGATGAGCCCCGCCATCGGGTCGCCGAAGCCGTGCACCGTGGGACGCTTCTTCGGCATGGTCCGGCCGCCTGGCTCTTTCATCAGTTCTGCATGCACGGAGCAGTAGTAGAACTGCAGACCGGTATGCGCGAAGGCGATGGTGTAGGTGCTCACGGCATGGCCCGCGCCGGGTGTGCCGGTCACGTCGCCGTCAAAGCGTTTGCTGGTCTTGCCGTCGAGTGGATCGTAACCGATGATGGTGTGGTCGCCGGTGTCTTCGTTGACGAACACCACCTTCTGCCCGGGGCGTACCGCCACCACATTCTCCAGAAACATGTTGGCGCCGTTCATGTGCACATACACCGGCGGCGCGGCGGGTGCGGCCAGGCTTGCAGGGGCGAACAGCAACGCGGTTGCCGTCGTGACGGCGGCCGCCAGGGCGGTGTGTGGGCGTAAGCGAGGGAGTGGGTGCATGAAGGTCTCCTGGTCGATGGTTGATTGACGAGCCGGGCGCGTCCATCGCCGCGCGCGTTCAGGGCCGGGCCCGCGCCACGCCGAAACGCAGCGCCAGCGCGGGCAGGGCGAAGAGGTTGTACAGCAAACTGGTGATCAGACCGCCCAGCAGGGCCACTGCCATGGGCCCTTCGATCTCCCGCCCGGGGGCGTGCAGACCAAGCGCCAGAGGCAACACGCCCAGCGCCGTCACCAGGCTGGTCATGACGATGGCGGCCAGGCGGTCAGCCACCGCGTGGCGCAGGGTGTCGGCGTTCCATGTCAGACCGCTTTCGCGCCGCAGTTGCGCGGCGTGACTGAAGATCAGAATGGCATTGCGCAGGCTGATGCCCATCAGCGCCAGCAGCCCGATCACCGCCCCCAGTGACAGCACACCGCCCACCAGCCAGGCGGCGAACACGCCACCCGCCCAGGCTGCAGGCGCCGAGAGCAACACCAGCACCACCTGCCGCGCGGTGGTCGAGGCCGCCTGCCGCGCGCTCGTGGCTAGCGCGGCTGGCTGCTGCAGCGCCATGGTCAACAGCAGCACCAGGGCGGCGAGCACGCCGAGCACATCCACCCCCAGGCGCTGCAGGGTGGCGCTGCGCTGCGCCGCCTCGCCCTCGAGCTGCAGCGTCACCCCCGGCGGCAGCGTCACCTGTCGGGCCAGAGCGGTCTGCGCCTGCCGTACGAAGCCGGTGAGATCGGCCGATGTGGTGTCCGCTAGCACCGCCTGCACCCGTTGTCCGCCGAGATGGCGGATATCGGACGGCCCGCTGGTCGCCGCGATGCGCGCCAACTGCGCCAGTGGCACCACGCCCAGCGCTGGGGTAGAAATCAGCAGGTCGCCCAGCGCCTTGGGGTTGTTGCGCGCCTCGCGCTGCAGCACCACCCGCACCGGCACCGGGACGGCGCCGTGAAAGACCGTCCCGACCGTGCTGCCGGCAAACGCGCTGTGGACGGCTTGCAGCACGGGCAGCGGCTGCAAGCCCCAGCGTTGCAGGGCCTGGGCGTTCAAGGCGATATCGAGTTGCGGCACGCCTGCGGGGGCCTGCACCTGCACCCCGGTGGCGGTGGGCAGGCGCCGCAGCGTGGCGGCCACCTGCGCGGCGACGGCGTCGATGGCGTGCAGATGATTGCCAAAGACGTTCACCACCAACGGCGCGGCCGCGCCGCGCGCCACGGTGTTGTCCATGCGTTCGGTGAGAAAGCTGTTGACACGAAAGCGCGCCCCGGCAAAGCCGCTGAGCACGCGCTCGATGTCGGCCAGCGCCTGGTCGGCGTCGGCTCCGGGCTTGAGGTTGACGTCGAGCGAGCTGCTCTGCGTGCCCGATGCATCGGGCGACAACGTGGCGCGACCGGTGTGCTGCGCCACCAGGCGCACCTCAGGCAGGCGTTCGAGCGCGCGCACCACCCGTGCGCCTTCGTCCAACGAGGCGGTGATCGATGCCCCCGGTGCCAACCGCATGTGCACGATGTACTGCCCCTCTTGCAGCGGCGGCAGAAAGCTCCCGCCCATGCCGCGCGCCAGCCACCCGGCCGCGGCGATCAGCGCCAGGGTGACCAGCGCCGCCGGCAGCCAGTGCGGCAGCAGTCGTTGCAGCAACGCACCATAGCCGCGCTGCGCCACGCGCACCGGCGCTGGAGTGTGCAGCCGGTGGTCGCCGCCAGCCAGCAACAGCGCCGACAGCGCCGGCGTGACGGTCAGCGCCACCAGCAGCGAGGCCAGCACCGCCAGGGCGTAGCCCTGCGCCAACGGTGCAAACAACCGCCCCGACAGGCCGGGCAGCAACAGCACCGGCACGATGACCAGCAGCACCGCCGCGGTGGCGTAGACGACCGCGCCGCGCACCTCCAGACAGGCGGCGAGGATGACGCGAAGGCGGGCGGCATGGCCGATCTGCGTGATTCCGGCTGCGGCGCTCGCCGCTTGTTGCTCGCGCAGCCGCCGCAGAATGTTCTCGACGTCGATCACCGCGTCGTCCACCACCACGCCGATGGCGATGGCCAGGCCGCCCAGGGTCATGACGTTGAGCGTCACCCCCATGCTCACCAGCACAGCGACTGCGGCAAGCAACGACAGCGGGATGGCGAGCGAGGAGATGAGCGCGGCGCGCCAGTCCAGCAGGGTGAAGGCGATGACCAGCACCACCAGGACAGCGCCCAGCAGCAGGGCATTGCGCACGTTGCGCATCGCCAGGGTGATGAAATCGGCAGGGCGGAACAGATTGGCGTGCAACACGATGCCTTGTGCCGCCAGGCTGGCGCGATGCCGTTGCAGCACCGCCTGCACGCCGCGGGTGACGTCGAGGGTGTTGGCGCCGTAAGACTCCTGAATCTTGAGAATCACCGCAGGCTGTCCGCCGACGCTGGCGCCGCCGATGGCCGGCAGCGGCGCGTAGGCCACACGCGCGACGTCGCCCAGCGTTACCACGCCGTCGGGGGTGGCGCGCAGCACCGTCGCGGCCAGCGCTTGCGGCGTGGTGGCCGTGCCACGGCTGACCAGCAGCACCCGCTGCTCGGGCGTGGGCAGAAAGCCCGCGCCCAGCACGCCGGTGGCGTGACGCGCCGCCGTCAGCACCTGCTGCAAGTCGAGGTGATACTGCAGCAACGCCTGCGGCCGCACCCGCACCTGCAGCGCGCGGACCTGCTGGCTGAAGACCAGCACATTGGCCACCCCGGGCACGGCCATGAGTTGCGGGCGCAGGGTCCACTGCGCAATCGACTGCAGCGCCATCAGGCCGTGCTGCGGCGAGGTCAGCCCAGCCATCAGCACCGTGCCCGTGCTCGACGTCAATGGAATCAGCCGGGGCGGCCCCGCACCCGCGGGCAGTTGGACGCTGGCGAGGTGTTGGGCGACGCGCCAGCGGTCATCTTGTAGGCGGGTGTCGGCCTCGAAATACAGCTTCAGGATGGAGATGCCCGGCAGGCTTTTCGAGGCCACCTGCCGCACCCCGAGCAGGCCGCTGGCGGCGGCTTCCAGCGGGTCGGTGACCAGCAACTCCACCTGCTCCGGCGACAGCCCGGGGGCTTCGGTCTGCACCTTCACCATCTTGGCGGCGAATTCCGGGAACACATCGGTGCGTGCGGTGCGCGCCACATTGGCCGCCAGCAGCGCCAGCAGCACGGCCAGGGTCAGCACCACACCGCGGCGGCGGATGCTGAGGCGCAGCAGGGCGGCCTGAATGCCGCGCGACGGGGCAGGGGGGCGCATCAGTCGTCATCCCCACCCGGGGCGGGCTGCGCATGGGGTAAGGGTGGCGGGGTGAGGACCAAGCCAGCACCGCGGGTGATGGCTGCCAGCGGGCCCCACCCCGGCTGCACATAGCCGCCGTGCAGCGGCCAGGCGGTGGACACCGGGCGCGGCGTGAAGATCTGCCCACCGTCGGCGCTGGGTTCGGCGGTGAACACCACGGCCTGGCCCTGCGCCCACACCACACTGGCGGCAGGCAGCAGCACGCCGGTCACGCCTCGGCTTGCGTCCACCCGGGCCGCGAGGTGCAGCCCCGGCATCAGCCCGGCGCGCGCCGGGACCACCAGCATCTCGCGCAGCCCCTGCATCTGCGCCGAGGCCGTGGCCGCCGGGCCGAGGAGCTGCGCGGCAATCCAGCCATCGCCCGGAGCATCGGCGCCGCCCGGCGGCTGCAGCGCGATGTGCGGCGCCGTGGGCAGGAGCACACCGGGTGGCAGGGTGAGGGCGACCAACACGTCGCGGCCCTGGGTCACGGCTTGCCGCAGGCTGGCGTCGTGCAGCAGCCGGGCGGCAACGGCTGCGCCCAGGTGGATCTGCAGGGTGGCTTGCGCCGTCTGTTCGGCCGCCTGGGCCGCGGTCACCTGGGCCTGTGCCTGCTCGGTCTGCGCCTGCGCTTGCTGCACCGTGGCCAGCGCCACGTCCTGCCCGGCCTGAAACAAACCCAGGGCGCGCTGGGCCTGGCCTTGCGCCAGATGCTGCGCGCTCTGGGCTGCGGCCAACTGGGCCTGTGCCACGGCCAGGGCACCCAGCCCCTGCACCAAAGACGCAGGGTTCTCGACGGTGGCGCTGGCCGCGAACGTCTGGCGGTAGAGCGCCGGGGTCAGTCGGCTGACGCCCAGGTCCGATGCCTGGATTTGTGCTGCGCTCCAGCGCACGGCGGGCGCTGATGCCGCGCGCGCCGCTGCATGCGGCAGCAGCAGCCCGAGGGTGAGCGCCAGTACCGCCAGGGCTGGGGATGGTGCCAGGCCGATGCGGCCGGGCCGCGCTGCCAAGGTGTTGGGTGCGGGGGGATGGAGAGCGTTCACGGCGTTGGTCTGCGTTGGGACAGGGTGGCTGGCCGGGCGTCGAGCGGCACCTGCCATGCCACGCTGGCAAGCCGCGAGCGGCGGTCTGGGCGAGGGGATAGCGGCGACGGTTGCGGCGCAGCGGGGGCGGTTGTGTCGCTCCGCGTGGGCCGCGCCAGCGCATGCTGCAGCGCCGTCTGCAGGCTGTCGAGGGCCAGCCATTGCGCCGCGGCGGTCTGCTGCGCCACCTGCGCACTGGCCAGGGCGCGCAGGCGGGCGCGTAACACGGTGACCGAGCCGAGCAGGCCGCGGTGCTGCGCCAAGCGGTCAGCTTGCAGCAGTGCGGCGTCGGCGTCGCGCAATTGCACGGCCTCGGCATGCCGTTGCTGCGCGCTGCGCAGGGCGGCCTCGGCCTGGTCGATGGTGGCCAGAGCACGGGCCTGCACCTGCTCTAACGTGGCCTGCGCACGAGCCAGACGGGCCTGCGCAGCAGCGATCTGGCCCTGGTGCTGATTGAACAGCGGCAGGGGCACGCGCGCGGCCAGGGTCAGGCGGTTCACCCCCTGATCGCGTTCGCCTCCTGGAGCGAGCCGGGGCGGGCCGCCATCACGTTGCGTCTGCGCCAGTTGCAGGCCGGCGCGGGCTACCTGCACCCGTTGCCAGGCGGCACGCACGTCGAAACGATGCGTCAACGCGGCCTGACGCAGGTGTGCCAGCCGCGCCGCACCGAGCTGCGGGGCGGGCGTATCCAGGCGCGTGTCGTCCAGCGCCACGGTTTGCAGTGCCGCCACGGGCAGACCGACGGCGGCAGCTAGCGCTGTCTGCGCCTGCTGCACCGCGCCGCGGTCGGCGGCGAGTTGCAGCGCGGCCCGCTGCGCGGCTTCTTGTGCCTGGGCTGCAGCCAGAGGCGCATCCCACCCCGCTTGTGCCCGGGCGGCGATACGGCCTTGCAGCGCCAGCGCGGTGTCGAGCACCTGCGTTTGCAGTTGGGCCTGTCGGCGCGCGGCCCAGCGCTGCACAAAGGCCCGCCGCACGGCGGAGCACACCGTCCAGCCGGCGTTTCGCAGCAGCAGTCGTGCGGCGCGCACCCCGGCCTCGGCTTGCGCCGTCTGCGTGTGGCGCTGGGCGTGCGACACAAGCAGCAAGCCGATGGCCGCACCCACCGTCCACGGGCTGGGCGCAGCCAGCACATCGGCCGCACCGTACTTCAGACCCAGATCCAGGCTGGGATTCGGCAGTTGCCGCGCCGTCTGCAGATCGGCCTCGGCCAGCGCCACTTCGGCCCGGTGCAACCGCAGCGTTGGTCGAAAGTAGAGTGCGGCCAGACCCAGATCGGTGGCGTTCCAGGGGCGATCCGCGGCGCGGGGGGCGCCGGTCTGCAGCGCCAGAAATTGGTGCAGTCCCGGATCGTTCAGGCTGCGCTGCACCAGGTGTTGCGCCTCAACATGCGGCGACGCCACGGCTGGTGGCGGCGGTGTGCTGGCGCAGCCGCCGAGCAAGGCTGCGAGCAGCGTCGCGGGCAACAGCCCGCGCCAGGCGGATTGGGAAACAGCGCCATGAACCATGCTCGCTATGCTGCCTGTCAGCCGCGTGCGCGAGCATGACGGCCCGATGACGGTTTCGTCATGTTGCAGACCGATACGCCGCGCACCGCGTGCGCGCCCCACAATGCCGCCATGCGCATTCTGATCGTGGAAGACGAGGCCAAGACCGCGGCCTACCTCAAGCGCGGGCTGGGCGAGAACGGATTCATCGCCGACGTTGCCGCCGACGGCACCGACGGCCTGCACCTGGCGTTGTCGCAGCCGTTCGACCTCATCATCCTCGACGCCATGCTGCCCGGCCGGGATGGCTGGAGCGTGCTGCAGGCGCTGCGCGCCCGCCAGGCCACGCCGGTGCTCATGCTCACCGCGCGCGACGGCGTGGCCGACCGGGTGCGCGGGCTGGAGCTGGGTGCCGACGACTATCTGATCAAGCCCTTCGCCTTTTCCGAGCTGCTGGCGCGGGTGCGCAGCGTGCTGCGTCGCGGCCCGGCGCGCCTGCCGGACGTGGTGGAAGTGGCCGACCTGCGCATCGACCTGCCGCGGCAGCGGGCCGAGCGCGCGGGCCAGCGGCTGGCGCTCACCCCCAAGGAATTCGCCTTGCTGGCGCTGCTGGCACGTCGTGCCGGCGAGGTGCTGTCGCGCACCCTCATCGCCGAGCAGGTCTGGGACATGAACTTCGACAGCGACACCAACGTGGTGGACGTGCATGTGCGCCGTCTGCGCAGCAAGCTCGACGAACCTTTCCCCGCGCCGCTGCTGC
The DNA here is from genome assembly GCA_021818065.1 of Pseudomonadota bacterium. Taxonomy (GTDB): domain Bacteria; phylum Pseudomonadota; class Gammaproteobacteria; order Burkholderiales; family Burkholderiaceae_C; genus Thiomonas. The sequence continues at coordinate 5,812 of JAKAFC010000047.1, read as the reverse complement.
ACACCGTGCGCGGCGTGGGCTATGTATTGGAGGCGCGCGATGGCGGTTGAATGGCTGGCCACGCCCCGGCCAAACCCGGCTGCGCGCGTGTCGTGGATCGGCTTTGCCTTGCGGCGTCTGCGCCAGTACGGCCTGCCGCCGCGATCGCTGGCGGCACGCATGGCCGGGACTTTTGCGCTCACCCTGGCGCTCATCCTGCTTGCCGCCAGCAGTTGGATGTACTGGGGCCTGAGCGCGCGCATGACACAGGAGGACCGTGAATCGGTGCTGCGCAAGCTCGATATCGCCGTGGCCGTGCTGCAGCGCCACAGCGCCGACAGCGGCGCGCTGCGGCAGGAGGTCGATCTTAAGCTGCCGCCCGATGCACCGCGTGATCTGTTCGTGCAGTTGCGCAATGCCGACGGCCGCGTGCTGCTGCAGACGCCCGGCTTCGACCCGGCGCTGCGCCAGGCCGATTTCGATACACCCGCGGCGGATGGTCTGCCGCGGCTGCGCAAGGTGCATCTGCCGCACGACCGGCACTTCCTCACCGCCACGCTGCCGGTGACGACGCGCGAATCGCCTGGTGCCCCGCTGCAACGCATGCGGCTGAACGTGGCGCTCGACCGCTCGGCCGAATCGCGCATCCTGGCCGATTACCGGCTGCGGCTCCTGGGGGTGATGCTGGCGGCCATGGCCACTGCCGCCGCCGCGGCTTACGCCATTGCCTGGCGTGGCCTGCGCCCGCTGCGGCACATGGCCGATGCCGCCCGCGACATCGGCGCGCAAGATCTGCATCGCAGGCTGGAGACGCGCAAGCTGCCCGACGAGTTGCAGGTGCTGGCGCTGGCCTTCAACGCCACGCTACAGCGTCTGGAGGAGTCGTTCGGCCGCGTTTCGCAGTTCTCCGCCGACATCGCCCACGAGTTGCGCACCCCGCTGTCCAACCTCTGGGGCGGTCTGGACGTGGCGCTGGGTCGCCCGCGCGACGCCGCGCAATACCGCGAAGCGCTGGAATCAGCCGTCGAGGAGTGCGCGCGCTTGTCGCACATGATCCAGGCGCTGCTGTTTCTGGCGCAGACCGAGCAGCCCGATGCCGCCCTGCGGCTGGAAACGCTGGACCTGCCGCACGAATTGCAGGCGCTGGCCGAGTTCTACGAGGCCAGCGCTGCCGAAGCCGGGGTGCAGTTGCAGATCGACGCGCCGCAACACCTCGCGCTGCGGGCCGACCGCATGCTGCTGCAACGCGCCATCGCCAACCTCATCGGCAATGCCCTGGCGCACACCCCGCGCGGCGGCAGCGTGCGCATCGCCGCGCACATCCACGGCGCCGGGGTGCGCATCAGCGTGGCCGACACCGGCTGCGGCATCGCCCCGGAGCATCTGCCGCATTTGTTCGAGCGTTTTTATCGTGCCGATCCGGCCCGCAGCCGCACCCGCGGTGGCCTGGGGCTGGGATTGGCTCTGGTGCGCAACATCGTGCGCCTGCACGGCGGCGACATCCGGGTGCAGAGCCAACTCGGCTCAGGCACCTGCATGACCCTGGACTGGCCCTCGCGCTGAGCCCCGCCGCGCAGCGGGGCTCACCAGACGCTCAATGATCGTCGCGCCCGGGGCCCGGCCCCCAGCCCTTGTCAGGGCCGTGACCATGGCCCCGGCCGTGGTCGTCCCGATGCCCGGGTGGGCCGCCCGGCGGGCCGCCTTGGGGACGACCGGCAGGGCCAGGGCCCTCGGCACGGAACCGCTTCCAATGCGGGTCGCGGTCGTAGCGGTAGGCGCGGTCTTGGGCGCGCCGCCAGTCGCGGTCGTGAAACTTGCGCAACCCCGGCGGCAGGCGGTACGCAGGCTCCCAGGGACCGCCGTAATGCGGGCCGGTGTACCAGCGTCCGCCGCTGTTGAGGTAGTACACGCCGCCCAAGAAGAACAAGGGCTGGGCGATGCCCAGGGCGACGTAGCCGTCGAATTCGGGCAGCCAGATCATGGTCGGCGGCGCGGACACCACCACGGGCGACGGGCCATAGACCGGCGCCGGGGCGACATACACGGGCGGCGGTGGCGGAGGCGGCGTGCCGATGTTGAGCTGAATGCTCACCGGCGGGCCTTCGGCGTGGGCGGGCAGGGCCAGCGCACTGGCGCCGAGGACGAGCGTGGAGAGAACAAGGGTCGGTTTCATGGGAGAACAAACGCCGTAGCGCTGGAAAAGTTGACGGGACGGCCCCGTGGTCCATGGCAGGCTCAAACGAGCAGGCGAACCGCCCGCGGAATTTTGCGTCCGTCCCCCTAAACTGCGTGCATTCCGGGAGAACCGCGCATGAGCACAGCCGTACCTTACCTCTTATCCATCGCCGGCCACGATCCCACGGGAGGCGCCGGGCTCACCGCCGACCTGTCGGTGTGGCGCACGCTGGGCTGGCGTGGCGCCAGCGTGACCACCGCGCTGACAGCGCAGAACTCCTACGGCGTGCAAAGAGTGCTGGCGACCGACCCGGCCATGCTGCGCAGCAGTCTGGCGACGCTGCTGGCCGACGGCGAGCCCGCGGCCATCAAGATCGGCATGCTGGGCAGCGCTGTGCTGGCCGAGGAGGTGGCGCAGTTCATCGAGGCGCGACAGTGCCCGGTGGTGTGGGACCCGGTGCTCGCGGCCAGCGATGGCACGCCGTTGTGGGCACAGGCGCACGGCGGTGGCCTGGCCATGCGCCTGGCGCATCGCGCCGACCTCATCACCCCAAACCGCCTGGAGGCCGCGGCCCTGCTCGACCTGCCGACATGGGAGTTGGGTCAGCCGCCTGCCAGTTGGGTGAGCGCGATCCGCAACCGCTGGCTGGAGGCTGGCGCGCCCAACCGTGCCGTGGTCATCAAGGGCGGCCACGCCTGGGGTGCGCACAGCACCGACTGGATCATCACCCGCAGCACGGTGCTGCCGCTGGTCAGCCGCCGTCTGCCGCGCAGCGCGCATGGCTCGGGCTGCGTCCATGCCAGCGTCTGCGCCGCCCGGCTGGCGGAGGGTTGGAACGTGCTCGACGCCGCGGCCGAAGCGCAGTTGCGCGTGCATGCCGGCATCGACCAGGCGCTGGGTATCGGCCCCGGTCGCCCCAACACCCGCACCGACGCCCAGCCTGACAGCGACGATCTGCCCTGGATGCCCTTGCCCGGCCAGGGCGAGGAAGCACCGCCCGAATTCGCCCGGCTCAGCGGGCAGATCGGCTTCTACCCCGTGGTGCCCGACGTGGATTGGGTCCTGCGCCTGCTCGAATGGGGCGTGTGCACCATCCAGTTGCGTATCAAGAATATCGAAGGTGCGGTGCTGCGCATGCAGATTCGCGAGGCCGTGCAGGCTGCACGCGAGGTTCCGGGCACGCAGTTGTTCATCAACGACCACTGGCGCGAGGCGCTGGAAGCTGGCGCTTACGGCGTGCATCTGGGGCAGGACGACGTGCATACCGCCGACCTTGCGGCGCTGCAGGCCGCGGGCCTGCGCCTGGGCTTGAGCACCCACACGCCGGCCGAGATGGTGCGCGCCCATGCCCTGCGCCCCTCGTACGTCGCGCTCGGGCCGGTGTTCCCCACCACGCTCAAGGCCATGCCCTACCGTCCCCTGGGCCTGGAGCGGCTGGCGATGTGGCGGCAGTGGCTGACGCCGCGCTACCCGGTGGTGGCCATTGGCGGCATCAGTCTGGAGCACATGCCGGGGGTGCGCGCCACCGGCGTCTCAGGCGCGGCGGTGGTCAGCGCCGTGACCCAGGCCGAGAACCCGCGCGTGGCGGTGCGCGACGCCCTGCACATCTGGCCGGCGTGCGCCGACGAAATGGTGGCCCAGGCCATGGTGTAGGCGGCAACGTCTCGCGCAATCTGAAGTTTTGCTGAAGACATACAGCTTTTTGCATCCAAACTGTGTGCGAGCGTGCCCGCTGTAAAAGGATGCAAAAAACCGAATGTTTCGTTTGAATTGTCATACCCGCCGGACTATGTTGAAAACAAATCCGGCGGCGCGCAACCTTCGCAAAAACGTCTCCGGAAGCCCGACTCGGCCTGTGCCAATGTCGGTTTCACCCATTCCATGCAGGAGATCGTTTCATGAGCGCAGCAAAACCGAAGGTCCTGATTCTGGGCGGCAACTTCGCCGGCTTGGGCAGTGCGCAGGAAATCCGCAAGTACGCCGGTGACAGCGTCGACATCACGGTCATCGACCGCAAGCCTTATCTGCTGTATGTGCCCAACATTCCAGCCGAGGTGTTCGAAGATCGCAACCCGCAGCTCACCATGACCATGGACATCCTGGAGCCGCTGCATGACATCGGCGCGCGCTTCATCCAGGGCGAGGTCACCGCGCTCGACGTCGACGCCAAGCGGGTGGACTATGTACCGAGCGAACGGCCGGGCGCGGCGCCCACGTCCACCACCTACGACTACCTGGTGGTGGCGCTGGGCAACCGGCTGGCCTTCGACAAGATCGAGGGCTTCGCCCAGTTCGGCCACACCGTCACCGACAACACCTACGGCGAGGCGCTGCGCCAGTACTTGATGCACGACTACAAGGGCGGCCCCATCGCCATCGGCTCGGCGCGCTTCACCCAGGGCGACGGCGCCAAGGGCCTGGCGCCGTATCCGGGCGGCAGCATCCCGGCGGCCGAAGCCGCCTGCGAGGGCCCGCCGGTGGAGACCATGCTGGCCTGTGCCACCTGGCTGGGGCAGCACGGCAAGGGCGGGCCGAACAAAATCACCGTCTTCACCCCGGCGGCGCTGATCGCCGAGGATGCAGGGGAGAAGGTGGTGGGCCAGTTGCTCGAGATTGCCGGCGGCATGGGCTTTCACTACCTGAACAAGACGCACGACATCAAGCGCATCACCGCCGAGGGCATCGAGTTCGCCAACGGCCAGTCGGTTGAGGCGGAATTGAAGATCGTTTTCCCCGACTGGGTGCCGCACGCTTTTCTCAAGGGGCTGCCCATCAGCGACAGCGAGGGCTTCATCATCACCGACCTGCTGATGCGCAACCCCAAGTACCCCACGGTGTTCGCCGCGGGGGACAGTGCCGCAGTCACCGTGCCCAAACTCGGGGCCATCGGCCATCAGCAGGCCGAAATTGTTGGCAAGCAAATCGCCAAGGACATGAAGCGCCTGACGCCGGAGCAGGCCGATGGCAAGCTGGAGCCGGTGGTGTACTGCATTGGCGACATCGGCAACAACCAGGCGTTCTACATCCGCTCGAACTCCTGGTTCGGCGGCGACACCCAGGTGCTCAAGCTCGGCCACATTCCGTATCTGCTGAAGATGCAATACAAAAACCTGTTCTTCCGTTCCAAGGGCAAGATGCCGCCCTGGGGGCTGGATGCCGCGCGCATCATGGCCGAAAAAATCGCCGCCTGAGCCGCGCACACGGGAGACCCCAATGAACATGACCGATACCCCAGGCACGGCACTTGCGCCGGCCGCGCCGCAACTCAGCGCCACGCAATGGGCGGCGCTGGGCCGCATGGCCGACCGCTACGCCCAGGCGGAAGAATTGGGCAGCTTTGCCGTGAACCACCTCGGTGGCGAGATGACCGAGGCGGTGCTCACCCTCACCGAGTTGGTACAAGACCCCAAGCTGCTGCCCGCGCTGCGCGAGTTGCTCGCCACCCTCTTGACCCTGCACGAGGTGGGCGCGCTGCGCCAGTTGCGCGACAACGCCATCCTGGCAGCCGAAGGCCTGCGCGACACCGATCTGAACAACACCATGGCGCAGATGCTCAAGCTGCCCGACCGGATCAGCGCCGTGATGGACCAGGCGCAGGGCGTGGACGCCAAGCACTTGGGTGGGTTTGGCGGTCTGATGCACATGCTGTGCAGCAAG
>JAKAFC010000219.1 GCA_021818065.1 Pseudomonadota bacterium | reverse complement strand
TCAAGCAGGCTGTCAGCCAGACCGATGGCCAGGGCAATCCCGTGAAATGGGGCCGCCGCGTGACCGACGTGGGCGGCAACCCGCCGACCGATCCACAGGACTTGGCGCGTTACCTCAGCCCCCAGGCCAACGCCCGGCCCGGCATGGTGGAGGAGCCCGAGGTGGTGCTGACCGAGCGCGAAACCGAGGTGTTGCAGCGTGTGGGCAAGGGCTACACCCTGCCCGAGATCGCGCTGCAACTGGGCTTGTCGCGTCACACCGTGGCCGACTACGTGAAGCAGATCTACCGCAAGCTCGACATCTCCTCGCGCGCCGAGGCCGCGCTGGAGGCGGCGCGCCGCGGCCTGGTGCGCTGACAACGGCACAAGATGCGCGAATCCATCTGCCACCTCAATGGCGACTACCTGCCGCTGGACCAGGCCCGCGTGTCCGTGCTCGATCGCGGCTTTATCTTCGGCGACGGCGTGTACGAGGTGGTGCCGGCTTATGCCCGCCGCCCCTTCCGGTTCGAGCAGCACATCGCCCGCCTTGGCCGCTCGCTGCGCGAGATCGGCATGGCGGACCCGCTCGGGCGCGAGGCCTGGCGGGCCCTGGTGACGCGCCTGCTGGCGGATAACGATCCCGCCGATCAATGCATCTACATCCAGATCACGCGCGGCGTGGCCCGGCGTGACCACGCCTTCCCCAAGGATGCGACCGCGCCGACGGTGTTCGCCTACAGCTTTCCTTTTCCGCACGTGCCGCAGGCCTTGCGCGAGCAGGGCGCAGCCTGCATCACCCTGCCCGACACGCGCTGGCTGCGCGCGCACATCAAGAGCATCGCGCTGCTCGGCAATGTGCTGGCGCGGCAGGCTTCGGCCGAACTCGGCGCGCAGGAAACCATTCTGATCCGGGATGGCTGGCTCACCGAGGCTTCGGCCTCGAATGTGTGGCTGGTGCGCCATGGCCGCCTGGTGTGTCCGCCGATGGACAACCTCAAGCTCGAGGGCGTGCGCGTGGGGCTGATGGACGAACTGGCGCAAGTCGCCGGCGTGCCCCTGGAGCGTCGCCCGGTGGCGGAGTGGGAGCTGCGCTGTGCCGACGAGATTCTTCTCAGCTCGGCGACCAAGGAGGTTCTCGCGGTCACCACGCTCGACGGACGCGCTGTGGCCACGGGGCGCCCCGGCCCGGTCTATGCCGCGCTGCACGCCGCTTATCAGGCGGCGAAACAGACCGTCTGAGTCACCAGGTTCGGCACCCCACCCCGCCCGTTGGGGCTCAAGAACGCTTGGGAGCCGCCCGGCGTTTTCTTGCGAGGCGGCCCAGGCCGGTTTGCTTGCAGGACCTGGCCGTTGTCCCGGGACAACACCGCCGACCGTCAGGAATCCCCATGCCGGTGGTGGCGCGTGATCTGGGGGACAATCGACGCATTCGAGTCTTTCCGCGCCCTGCCCACTGAAGATGCGGCGCCGGGCCACTGCCATCATGAACACCCTCAAGTCCGCGAGCCAACTGACCTCCAAGCCGGAAGCCAGCTTGATCGAATATCCCAGCGACTTCCCCATCAAGATCATGGGCCGCAATGCCGATGGTTTTGCCGATGCGGTGATCGCCGTGGTCCTGCAGCACGCGCCCGACTTCAACCCCGCCAGCGTGGAGCTGCGCCCGTCCAGCGGACGCAACTACCTCAGCTGCACCTGCACCATCCGCGCCACCAGCCGCGCCCAGCTTGACGCGCTCTACAGGGCGCTGACCTCCCATCCGATGGTCGCCGTGGTGTTGTGAGTTTTGCGTGCAAAGGGCGTTCGCAGGATCAACCCATGGTCAAGCTCATGGCGCGTAGCACTGGCTTGCCGCCCACGTTCGCCAGCGGGAACCAGGCCCAACCAGTGGTCGGGTCGATGGCCACGCTATGCGCATCAGGCCCAACGAAACCGCGCCACAGCGTCCGCAGCTTGCCGGCAGCGATGCTGAACACGCTCACCACCCCGCTTTCGCTGGCAACCCACAGACGCTGACGCCGCGCATCAAGCGCCAGCACGTCGGGGTCGCGGCCGAGGCGGTTGAGTTGTACCGGGCGCAGGCTGGGCAAGCCGAGGGTCAACAAGCGGGCGTTGCCATCGCAGGCGACGAAGGCCAGATGGTCGGCGTCGTCCACCAGCAGGCCGTGGTTGTGCTGGCAGGTCGCGGGCAGGGTGACTCGGCCCTCAATCTCCATCGTTTCGGGGTCGATGGCGACGATTTGGCCGCGGGACTGCACATTCACCAGCACCCGGTTTGAGGCCGCGTCGAACGCGCTGTTGCCTGCCTCGCCGCCAAGTTTGAGGGTTTGTTCCACCCGCAGGGGCGCATCACCGCCGATGACGGTTTCCACGCCGCCGCGCTCATTCGAAACGAACAATCGACCCAAGGCCGGCACCCAGGCGCTGCCGTCGGGAAAGCCGCCCGCAGCAAACCGTTGCACCACTGCCAAGGTGCGCAGGCTGACCGCCACTACGCGGCCGTCGCCCCAGACCCGATCCAGTCCAGCGCCGGGATCGCTGATGAACGCCAGGTGCAGCGCCGGAGCGAGAGTGATGCCGGTGGGCGCAGCCAGGCCGACAATCTGACCTATCAGGCGCTGCTGTCGCAGGTCGAACACCAGGGTGCGTCCAGCGCCCATTTGGTTGATGAACAGGCGGTCCTTGGCCGCATCCAGCCCCATGTAGTCGAAGCGGCCCGCCGCGCCCGGCAGCACGATTTCGGCCATGCGCTGCATGGTGTCGGGCAGGCTGCCGCGGCCGCTAGCAAGGTTCGGCAATAGCAGCGCGACCAGCAAAAGCAGAAAGCGGGTGATGGGCTGCATGAGTGTTCCGATCAACGACGAGGAGCCAGGAGATCCGATGTTTGTTTTAACTATAGCGTTATAGTATTAACTATTACAAACGTCGCGTTTGTCGCCTTCTGCTTGTCGCTTTCGCTTCCCCATTCCGCGCACACCATGACCTGGCTCGCCCTTTTCCTCAGCCTGCCCGCCAAGGCGGGCACCGGTCGCATGCGGGTGTGGCGCGAACTCAAAGCGCTGGGTTGCGCCACTTTGCGCGATGGTGTTTACCTGCTGCCGGACGGACCGGAACATGCACAGGCGCTGGAGACAGTCGCCGCCGCAGTGTTGGCCGCCAAGGGTACGGCGGAAATCTTCCATCTCAGTGGCCGTGATCCGGCGCAGGACGTTGCCTTACGCGCCTTGTTCGACCGTCGCTCCGATTACGCCGCGTTGGCAACGGCCTTGCGCGACCTGCAAAGCGGCCTGGGTGCCTTGGACGTTGCCACCGCGCAGCGCCGGCTGCAAACGCTGGAGCGCCGCTTTGCCCAGATTTGCGCAGTCGACTATTTCGCTGGAGAAACACGGCGCCAAATCGGCGCACGACTGGAGGATTTGCGCACGATGCTGAGTCGCCATTTCACTCCTGACGAGCCCCATGCGGCGTCTGCCGGCCCTATCGTCCGTCTCAACCCGGCGGATTACCAGGGGCGCGTCTGGGCGACACGCGCCCGCCCCTGGGTGGATCGGCTGGCGTCGGCCTGGCTGATTCGC
>JAKAFC010000218.1 GCA_021818065.1 Pseudomonadota bacterium | reverse complement strand
GATCGAGCATGTGGTCAAGGCCGACACGATGCAGGCGCTGCAGGCCGCCTGCCGCGCGCTCGACCGCGTGCTGGTGTGCGGCTGGTACTCGGTGCCGCAGTGGTACAGCAACACCTTTCGCGTGGCGATTGCCGCGCACAAGTTCGCCTGGGCCAAGACCCTGCCGCTGTATTACCAGCCCGAGGGCTGGGCGGCGCAATGCTGGTGGGCGGTATGACAGCACCCATGCTCCAGCTTCGCTTGCGCTGCGGTCCGTGGGGGCGCACCTCGCCTTGGGGCGATGCTGCGGCGGGTTGGCTTGGCCTGGACATCGCGACACGGGAGGCTGCATGAACCTCTGGGCCTACATCCTCAAGCGCGTGCTGCTGATGATTCCCACGCTGCTGGGGGTACTGACCATCACCTTCGTCGTGGTGCAGTTCGTGCCGGGCGGCCCGGTGGAGCAAATGGTGTCGCAACTGCGCGGCAAGGACGGTGGCAGCGCCGGCGAGGCCGCCGCGGCGCAGGGCATCTACCGCGGCGCGCAGGGCATCTCGCCCAAACAACTGGCCGAACTGCGCCAGCTCTACGGCTTCGACAAACCACCGCTCGAGCGCTATGGCCAGATGCTGTGGCAGTTCGCGCACTTCGACCTCGGTCGCAGTTACTACCACCACGAGGCCGTGTGGACGCTGATCAAAGAGCGCCTGCCGGTGTCTATTTCGCTCGGGCTGTGGAATTTTCTGCTGACCTACCTGATTTCCATTCCACTGGGCATCGCCAAGGCGGTGCGCCACGGCAGCCGCTTCGACGTGGCCTCCAGCATCGCCGTGCTGGTGGGCTATGCCATTCCGGGCTTCGTTCTTGGGGTGTTGCTGCTGGTGTTGTTCGCCGGAGGAACCTGGCTGCAGTGGTTTCCGCTGCGCGGGCTGGTGTCCGACGGCTGGTCGCAATTCAGTCTCGGGCACAAGATCACCGACTACCTGTGGCACATCACCTTGCCGGTGCTGGCCTCCACGGCGGGCAGTTTTGCCGTCATCACCATGCTGACCAAAAACGCCTTCCTCGAAGAAATCCGCAAGCAGTATGTGCTCACCGCGCGGGCCAAGGGTCTGAGCGAGCGCACCGTGCTGTGGCGCCATGTGCTGCGCAACGCCCTGGTGCCGCTGGTCACCGGGTTTCCGGCGGCGTTCATCGGCGCGTTTTTCGCCAGTTCGTTGCTGATTGAAACCCTGTTCTCGCTGCCCGGTCTCGGTCTGCTGTCGTACGAGGCGGTGATGCGGCGCGACTATCCGGTGGTCATGGGCTCGCTCTACCTGTTCACGCTCATCGGCTTGTTCACCAAGCTGATCGCCGATCTGAGCTACGTCTGGGTCGATCCGCGCATCCAGTTCGGAGCGCTGCGGTGAGCGCGGTGGCGGGCGTCGGAGGCGTGGCGCGCCATCCCTTCATGGCGCAGGGCTGGCGGCGGTTTCGGGCGCACCGCCTCGGGCGCTGGAGTCTGGGGCTGTTCGTGCTGCTGTTCGGCCTGAGCCTGCTCGCGCCGATACTCAGTAACAACAGACCGCTGCTGGTGCGGTACGACGGCCGCTTCTATCTGCCGTTGCTGCACAGCTATCCCGAAACCACCTTCGGCGGCGACTTTCACACTCCCACCGACTACCTCGATCCGTACATCCGCGCCCGGCTGTCGGCACCGGGCAACTTCGCGCTCTATCCCCCCATCCCGTACAGCGCCGACAGCATCGACTATTTCGCCCAGCGCCCGTTCCCGTCCTCGCCGTCGGCGCGCCACTGGTTGGGCACCGATGACCGTGGCCGCGACGTGCTGGCGCGGCTGATCTACGGTTTTCGGCTCTCGGTGCTGTTCGCCCTGGCGCTGACGGTGACGGGCACGCTGCTCGGCTTGCTGATCGGCGCGGTGCAGGGCTACTTCGGCGGCCGCATCGACCTGTCGGTGCAGCGGCTGATGGAGGTCTGGGGTTCCATGCCGGAGTTGTACTTGCTGATCATTTTTTCCGCCGTGTTCGCCCCGGGACTGGCGCTGCTGCTCATTCTGCTGTCGCTGTTCGGCTGGATGGGCCTGGCCGACTATGTGCGGGCCGAATTTCTGCGCAACCGGCAGATGGACTATGTGCGGGCGGCGCAGGCGCTGGGCTTGTCGCACACCCGCATCATGTGGCGGCACATCCTGCCCAACAGCCTGACACCGGTGGTCACCTTTCTGCCGTTTCGCATGAGCGGGGCCTTGCTCGCGCTCACCAGCCTGGATTTTCTCGGCCTGGGCGTGCCGCCACCGACGCCCAGCCTGGGCGAACTGCTGGCGCAGGGCAAGGCCAACCTCGACGCCTGGTGGATCTCGGCCGCTGCCTTTGGGGCGCTGGTGACCATTCTGCTGCTGCTGACCTTCATCGGCGAGGCCTTGCGCGACGCGCTCGACCCCCGGCAGACGCGATCCGACGCGCCATGAGCCAGTCGCCCAGCCAATCCTTGTTGAGCGTGCGTGGTCTGCAAGTGCGTTTCGGCGCGCAGACCGTAGTGCACGACGTCGATCTCGACATCGCCGCAGGCGAAAAGGTGGCCCTGGTGGGCGAATCCGGCTCGGGCAAGACGGTGTCGGCGTTGGCCATCCTGCGGCTGCTGGGCGATGCGCAGCAAAGCGGCAGCATCCGCTTCGACGGCCGCGATCTGATGGACTTGAGCGAGCGCGCGATGCGCGGTATCCGCGGCAAGGACATCGCCATGATCTTCCAGGAGCCGATGACGGCGCTCAATCCGCTGCACCCGGTGGGGCGGCAGATTGCCGAGGTGCTGGAACTGCATGAAACGCTGCCACGCCGTGCCGCCTGGGAGCGTGCGGTGGAACTGCTGGCGCAGATGGGGATTGCCGAGGCACCCCGCCGCGCGCTCGATTACCCGCACCAGCTCTCCGGCGGCCAACGCCAGCGGGTGATGATCGCCATGGCGCTGGCCTGCCGTCCCCGTCTGCTGCTGGCGGACGAGCCCACCACCGCGCTCGACGTCACCGTGCGCCGCCAGATTCTCGACCTGCTCGACGCCCTGCAGAGCGAATACGGCCTGGCACTGCTGTTCATCACCCACGACCTTAACCTGGTGCGGCGCTACGCCCACCGGGTCAGCGTCATGCAGCGGGGCAGGGTGGTGGAAAGCGGCAGCGTGCAAAGCGTGTTCGCCGCGCCGCAGCACCCTTACACCCAGATGCTGCTGCAAAGCCGCCCGCGCCGACTGGTCGACGTCGCGGCCGCACCTCCGGACGCCGCGCCCGTGCTGCGCGCACGCGGGCTCGATGTGCGCTTCGCGCAGAGTCGTGGTCTGTGGCGCAAACACTGGCAGCCGGTACTGCGTGACATCGATCTCGATGTCGCGCCCGGCCAGACTCTGGGCGTGGTGGGCGAGTCCGGCAGCGGCAAATCCACCTTGGCGCTGGCGCTTCTGGGTTTGCTGCGGCGCCAGGGCGGGACGGTGGAGGTGCTGGGGCAAGACCCGGCGGCGCTGCCGGCCACCGCGCTGCGGGCCTTGCGGGGGCAGGTGCAGATCGTGTTCCAGGACCCGTTCTCCAGCCTGTCGCCACGCCGCACC
>JAKAFC010000046.1 GCA_021818065.1 Pseudomonadota bacterium | reverse complement strand
CGGCGACCGCACCCACACCCTGTAGGCCCGGTCGATGCGCTGGCTCATCGTCTTCATCCTCGCCTCGATCGTGTTTTCCGCGCTGCTGCCGCACCTGGAACGCTTCGGCATCGGCAAAATGCCACTGGACCTGCGCGTCCGCCTGTTCGGCCGAGTGTGGCTGTTCCCCTTCGGCTCCAGCGTGCTGCTGTCGCTGCTGGCTTACGTCATTGCGCGGCTGATTTGACGGGCGCCCACAGCCGCCACGCCGCCGTGCCGATGGCCAGCTGCGCCGCCAGCACCAGCGCCACACATCCCGCCCAGCCCGCATGCGCCCAGACCCAGGCCGGGCCGAAGGCGCCGACGCTGCCGCCCAGGTAGTAGCACAGCACGTACAGCCCGACGGCCGACGAGCGCGCCTGCCGGGCGAAGCTAGGTACCTGCGACGTGGCCATCGACTGGGCGATGAACACTCCGCCCGAACTCAGCGTCAGCCCGAGCACGATCGCCCACACCGGGGCGAGCAGGGTCAGCAGCATGCCGCCGCTGCCCAGGATCACGGCGCAAACGAACACCGGGCGTTTACCAAAGGTCGCAGCCAGCTTGCCGGCCAGCGGCGTGGCCACCATGCCCACCAGATAGACGGTGAACAGCAGGCTCAGGTCTTTGAGGTCGAAGTGGTAAGGCGCGGCGGCGAGATGAAAGCTCACATAGGTGAAGGTGCAGACCTGCGAGAACAGAATGCCGAAGCCGATGGCGTAGGTGCCCAGCAGCTTGGGGTTGCGCAGATGCGGCGCGAACCCGGCCAGCGCCGCGCGCAGCCCGCCGCGGCTGGCGTGGAACCGGCGCGACGGCGGCAGCCCGCGGGCGATGAGCAGCAGCAGGCCGAAGTTCACCGCGCCCAGTGCGACGAACGCCGCCTGCCAATCCGCATGCGCCGTCACCATGCCGGCGATGAAGCGGCCGCAAAACCCCCCGGCCACCGAGCCAGCGATGTACAGCGCCGTCACCGCCGGCGCGTCGGACGCCTGCCACTCCTCGCTGATGTAGGCCACCGTGGCGGTGAACACGCCGGGAATGCACAGCCCTTCGATGGCGCGCCACAGCAGCAGGCCGTGCAGGGTGTCGGCCGTGGCCGCCAGCGCGGTGGACAGCGCCAGCCCGGCGAGCGACCCCAGCAGCACCTTCTTGCGGCCGAAGCGGTCTGCGGCAATGCCGGAAAACGGCGCCGCCAGCGCCACCGCCAGGGTGGTGACGGTGATGGTCAGGCTGAGTTCGGCCACGCTGGCGTGAAACACCGACTGCAGGCTGGGCAGCAGGCCCTGCGTGACGTACATGGTGAAAAACGCGCACATGCCCGCCGCCGTGACCGCGGCGCGGCGCAGCCACTCCGGCGGATGCGCGGGGGCCGTGGCAGGCGGGAGGGTGGTGGAGGACATGCCGAGCGATGCTACCGTCGCGGAACGCGACACATTCCACAGCTTAGATGGGCTGATTTGATATGTGAAATATCATTTTCTGAACGCCTGATTCGGATTCGATATGGAACTGCGCCATCTGCGCTACTTCGTTGCCGTTGCCGAGGAGCGGCATTTCTCCCGCGCGGCGCAGCGGTTGCATGTGTCGCAGCCGCCGCTGAGCCAGCAGATCCAGGCGCTCGAGGCCGAGCTGGGGGTGGCGCTGTTCACCCGCGGCCGTGGCGGGGTGCAGCGCACCGCGGCGGGCGACACCCTGTTGCCGCTGGCGCGCAGCATCCTCGACGCGGTCGATCACGCCGTGGCGCAGACCCGGCACGTCGGCCGCGGCGAGGCCGGGCGGCTGGCCATCGGCTTTGCCGGGTCGATGCCGTTCACCGACGTCATGCCGCGGCTGCTGCGCGACTACCGCGCCGCCTGGCCGCAGGTCACGCTCGACCTGCGCGAACAACCGTCGCAGGCGCAGGTGGACGATCTGCTGTCGCACCGCCTCGATCTCGGGTTTTTGCGCGACACCCCGTCGCTGCGCCATGCCGCGCTGGCCTCGCTGGTGGTGCAGCGCGAGCCGCTGCTGGCCGCCGTCCACGCCGACCATCCGCTGGCCGCACGCAGCGCGGTACCACTCGCCGACCTGCGCGACCAGCCCTTCGTGCTCTACAGCGCCAGCCTGGGCTCGGGGCTGCGCGAGCAGACGCTGGCGCTGTGCGCGCAGGCCGGGTTCAGCCCGCGCATCGTGCAGGAAGTGCACGAAATGCCCACCCTCATCGGCCTAATTTCCGCCGGGTTGGGGGTGGGCATCGTCGCCGCGTCGATGCAGCGCGCGCAGCTGCCCTTCGTCGCCTACCGCCCGCTGCGCGGTGTGAACGCCCACACCGACGTGCTGCTGGCGTGGCGGCGCGACGACCCGCAGCCGCCGCTGCGCAACTTCATCGCGCTGGCGCGCTCGCTGCCGGACGCAGCTGCGCCAGCAACGCCTGGCGGAAACGCCGCAGCCAGTCCTTGACCGCGCGCTCGTTGTCCAGCCCCATGCGCAGGAGGATTTTCTGCCCGGCCGGCGCCGCCTCCAGCGCCGGGTCGGCAAAGGTGTAGGCCACCTTGGGCTGGCGCAGCAGCACCGGCCCCTGCGGCTCGGGCGCCTGCAGCAGACTGCCGAGCACGGCCAGCAGCCGGTCGTTGAACGCGCTCTTCGGATGCCCCAGCTCGCGCCACGCCTGCTCGCACAGCGGATACAGCCGCACATACACCTGCGCCGCCCGCTGCGGGTCTATCGCAGTGAGCAACTTCACGTAAGGCAAATACCGCTGCGCGTTGGCCGGCGCAATCGCCAGCGTGTCGCCCTGCCGCATGGTGCGCAGCGCGCCCGGCAGCGGCCGCACCGGCCAGACCTGCAGCGGAACGGTCTGCCGCCCGAGGTTGTCCACCGTGGCGACGAAGTGCAGGATGAGCCGGTGCGGCACCAGCCAGTCCATCCCCGGCTTGGACAGCAGCGTGGCGAGCTCGCGCAGCACCAAGGCGTCGCTGTCATGTAGCGCGGGCAAGGACGCAGTGGAAGCGGGCAGTTGCAAGGGCGCCAACGCGGCAGAGGCCAAGGCAGACGGCGCGCGGCTCGCCGCTTCGGGCGGCGACGCGGCAGTCGCAACTGGCGCGGAAGCCGCCGCAGGCACTGCCGCGGAATGGCCGAACCAAGCCTGGGTGAGATGTTGCAGGCGCGCGCGGTTGGCCCAGCCCAGCGCCGCCAGCGCCACCAGCAGCAGCACGGCGATCATCCACCCGATGCGGCGGGGCGGAGGCGGCCGCAAAGGATCGTCGGGCGCGGAAGGGGGCGGCATGGAGGTTCTCCTGGCAAGTCGCGCGGGGCGACAGGCAGTATGCCAGCGCCCCGGGCGCGCCGGGTTTCAGCATGCAACCGGCTGGGAAAAGGCTGGGGGTCTTATCGACCTCGATTGCACTAGATGCTATGGAGCTAGACCCCAATTCTTCGTTCGTCACCACACTTAGGACGGCGGCAGCAACGCCGTGCTGGCCGCGGCCAGCACGGCACCGCTCAAGCCATCGATCAGCGCTGAGGCAGCACGGGCGTGCTGCCAGTGCAGCGGGACGTCGAGCGGACTGTCTGGCACCAGTTCGACCAGTCGGCCCGCGGCGAGCAGCGGCGCGATCAAGGCCTGCGGATGCAGCCCCCAGCCCATGTCGCCCAGCGCGGCATCGACGAAGGCCTGGGTGGACGGCAGCATGTGGCGCGGCAGCTCCACCTCGCGACGACACAGGCGGCGCACCCACTGCGTCTGCAAATCATCCTTGAGACTGAACATCAGGCTGGGCGCCCGCGCCAGACTGGCCGCCCCGACGCCGCCCGCGAAATGCCGCGCCACGAACGTCGGCGTGGCCACCGCGAGATAGCGCATCTCCCCAAGCGGCCGAGTGTTGCAGCCCACCACCGGCTGGGCGCGGGCGGTCACGGCGGCGAGCACGGCGCCGCTGCGCAGGCGCTCGGCGGTGTGCTCCTGGTCGTCCACCTGCACGTCGAGCAGCACCGGCGCCTGGGCAGCAAACGCGGCCACGGCGGGCATGAACCAGGTGGCCAGACTGTCGGCATTCACTGCCACCGGCAGCCGCACTCGGGCCTCTGGTGCTGGCGCCAGTGCGGGCAGCGCGCCATGCAGCGCATGCTCCAGCAGTCGCACCTGATCGACGTGGCGGCACAGCCGTTGGCCAGCCTCGGTGGCGCGGCAGGGATGGTCGCGCACCACCAGGGCGCAACCCAGCCGCTCCTCCAGCAGGCGGATGCGCTGCGACACCGCCGAGGGCGTGACGTGCAGCGTGCGCGCCGCGCGCTCGAAGCTGCCTTCCTGCACCACGGCGGCCAGGGCCGAGAGGGCTGCGTAATCGAGCATGGGAGCGTGCATGAGCGTGAATTTTTCTAATGCAAATGAAGGAAAGATAGTTTGCCTACGTTCTGCGCTGCGGGCAAGATGTCGGCATGACACTGCACCTCGCCCTCGTCTCCCCCGGCCCCGCAGCATTCGTCCAGGGTCTGGCCCTGAGCTTTGGCCTGATCGTGGCCATCGGCGCGCAGAACGCCTTTGTGCTGCGCCAAGGTTTGCGGCGCGAGCATGTGGGCGCCCTCGTGCTGTTCTGCGCGGTGGCGGACGCCGTGCTGATGTCCGCCGGGGTGCTGGGCATGGCCCAGGCCGTACAG
The DNA here is from genome assembly GCA_021818065.1 of Pseudomonadota bacterium. Taxonomy (GTDB): domain Bacteria; phylum Pseudomonadota; class Gammaproteobacteria; order Burkholderiales; family Burkholderiaceae_C; genus Thiomonas. The sequence goes on along the minus strand of JAKAFC010000046.1, from coordinate 12,638 downwards.
GCGCACCCCGGGCTGGTGCGGGGGATGGCGCTGCTGGGGGCGGGTTTCCTCGCCGCCTACGGCGTGCGGGCCCTGCACCGGGCCACGCGGCATCACGGCCTGCGGGCGGCGAACGGCGGCGCCCGCTTGCGGCTGTGGGCCGCGCTGTCACAGGCGGCTGCCTTCACCCTGCTCAACCCGCATGTCTATCTGGACACGGTGCTGCTGGTGGGCAGCATCGGCGCGCAGCAACCAGCGGGACAGCGTGGCTGGTTCATCGCTGGCGCCAGTCTGGCTAGCCTGGGCTGGTTCTCCCTGCTGGGTTATGGCGCACGCTGGCTGGCGCCGTGGTTCGCCCGGCCAAGCGCCTGGCAGGTGCTCGATGGCCTCGTCGGCATCACCATGCTGACGCTCGCCGCGCTGCTTGCGCACCGGTTTATCGTGGGACACTGAGCTTTTCTGCCCTCCCGGATCTTGCCATGTATCTGCCAACCTACCACCGGATGCCCGACCTCGAAGCGGCCTATGCGCTGCTGCAGGCGTTTCCCCTCGGCGCCTGGGTGTGCCAGACGCCGGACGGCCTGGTCGCCAACCACATTCCGTTCGTACACGACCGCAGCCGTGGGCCTTGCGGCACACTGATCGGCCATGTCTCACGCGCCAACCCGGTGTGGCGCGAACTGCGCGGCGGCGCACCATCGGTGGTGATGATCCAGGGCCCACAGGCCTACATCACGCCGGGCTGGTACCCGGGCAAGGCCGCGCACGGCAAGGTGGTGCCGACCTGGAACTACGTCGTCGCGCACGCACATGGCACGGCGCGGGCGGTGGAAGATCCAGTCTGGCTGCGCGACATGCTGGAGCGACTCACGGCTCAGCAGGAAGCGGGCCAGCCTAGCCCGTGGCGGCCGGCCGATGCGCCGCCGGACTACATCGACCGACTGCTGCGCGCCATCGTCGGCATCGAGATTCCCATCGACCGACTGGAGGGAAAAAACAAGCTCGGCCAAGATGAGGAGCTGCCCGATCGATTGGGCGCAGTCGCGGGACTACATCGTTCAGCCTGTACGGGTGAACAGGAACTCGGGCGGTTGATGCAGCAGGACGCGGCGGCGGATCGCTGACGGCTGCCCCATCGTGCGCTCCCCGGAACGCCCCGCCCTACAGCACCAACACCGCGCGAAAGTCGTTGACGTTGGTGTAGGTCGGGCCGGTGACGAGCAGGTCGCCGGTGGTGGCGAACAGGGTGTGGGCGTCGTGGCCGTCGAGCATCGCGCGGGGGTTGATCCCGGCGGCGCGGGCGCGGGTCAGGGTGTCGGGGGTGATCCAGGCGCCGGCGTTGTCTTCGCTGCCGTCGATGCCGTCGGTGTCGCCAGCCAAGGCGTGGATGCCCGGCTCGCCGTCCAGCGCCAGCGCCAGCGCGAGCAGAAATTCGGTGCCGCGGCCGCCCTTGCCGTGCGTCTGGCCGGGGCGCACGCTGACCGTGGTTTCGCCGCCAGACAGCAGCAAGCAGGGCCGCGCGAACGGCGTGCCGTGGCGCGCGACGCTGCGCGCCAGCGCGGTGTGCGCCAGCGCGATGTCGCGCGATTCGCCTTCCATGTCGTCGGCCAGGATGTGCGCGGGCACGCCGGCCTGCGCGCTGGCTTCGGCCACGGCCTGCAGCATGTGGCGGGGGGTGGCGATCATGTCCACCCGGTTGCCGTCGAACGCCGGGTCGCCGGGTTTGGGGGGTTCGAGCGCGCCGCTTTGCAGCCCGGCGCGGATGGCCTCCGGAATGCCGATGCCGTAACGCGTGATGATGGCCAGCGCGTCGGCGCAGGTGGTGGGGTCGGGCACGGTGGGGCCGCTGGCGATCACCGCCGGGTTGTCGCCGGGCACGTCAGAAATCAGCAGGGTGAGCACCGGCGCCGGAGCGCAGGCCGCGGCCAGCCGCCCGCCCTTGATGGCCGACAGGTGCTTGCGCACGCAGTTCATCTCGGCAATGGTGGCGCCGCTCAGCAGCAGTTCGCGGTTGATGCGCTGCTTGTCGGCCAGGGTCAGGCCGGGTGCAGGCAGCGGCAGCAGTGCCGAGCCGCCGCCGGAGATCAGGCAGATGACCAGATCGTCGGCGCTCAGGCCGCGCACCAGGTCGAGCATGCGCCGCGCTGCGGCTTCGCCCGCGGCGTCGGGCACGGGGTGGGCGGCCTCCACCAGTTCGATGCGCCCGGGCTGGCTGCGCAGCGCGGGCGGCACGTAGCCGTAGCGCGTGACCACCAGGCCGGACAGCGGCGCATCAGCCGGCCAGGCCGCATCGAGCGCCTGCACCATGGCTCCGCTGGCCTTGCCCGCGCCGATCACCAGCGTGCGCCCTTTGGGCGGCGGCGGCAGGTGCGCCGGCAGCACCTGCATGGGCTGGGCGCGCGCCACCGCCACGTCGAACAGCGCGCGCAAAAAGGCGATGGGTTGGGTGGCGGGGTCAGGCAGGGCCATGGGACAATCGACCGAGCGTGTCAGGCGTCGGGCGCGATGGTGTGGTTGCTCATCAGCTCCACCGCGCGGCACAGCGCGGAGTGATCCAGCGCCTCCATGCCGTTAGCGGCGCAGGCCGACATGAGTTGCTGCGCCACGGCGGTGTTGGGCAGCGCCACGCCGAGCTGCTTGGCGCCGGACAGCGCCAGGTTCAGGTCCTTCTGGTGCAGGTTGATGCGGAAGCCCGGCTGGAAGGTGCGCTTGACCATGCGCTCGCCGTGCACTTCGAGAATGCGCGAGGCGGCGAAGCCGCCCATCAGCGCCTGGCGCACCTTGGCTGGGTCGGCCCCTGCCTTGCTGGCGAACAGCAGTGCCTCGGCCACGGCCTGGATGTTGAGGGCGACGATGATCTGGTTGGCCACCTTGCAGGTCTGACCGTCGCCGTTGCCACCGACCAGGGTGATGTTCTTGCCCATCAGTTGGAACAGCGGCAGCACCTTGTCGAACACCTCCTGCTTGCCGCCGACCATGATGGTCAGGCTGGCCGCCTTGGCGCCGACTTCACCACCCGAGACCGGGGCGTCGAGGTAATCGCAGCCCAGGGCGTTGATCTGCTGGGCGAAGGCCTTGGTCTCCATCGGCCCGATGGAGCTCATGTCCACCACGATCTTGCCGGGGGTCAGCCCCTTGGCCACGCCGTCGTCGGCGAACAGCACCTTTTGCACGTCGGGCGTGTCGGGCACCATGGTGAAGATGATGTCGGCCTTCTGCGCCACTTCGGTGTTGCTGGCGCAGGCCTTGGCGCCGGCATCGAGCAGGGCCTGCGGCAGCTTGCTGCGGCTGTGCACGAACAGCGTATGCCCGCCCGCGAGCAGATGCCCCGCCATCGGCGCGCCCATGATGCCCAGCCCGATGAATCCAACAGTTGCCATGCGAATCTCCGTGATGTTGTGAACGTGGGTGTTATTGCAGCCCGGCCAGCCAGCCCAGACCGGCCGTGGTGGTGGTCTTGGGCTTGTATTCGCAACCGATGAAGCCGGTGTAACCGATGCGGTCGAGATGCTGGAACAGGAAGGGGTAGTGAATCTCGCCGGTGCCGGGTTCAAAGCGGCCGGGGTTGTCGGCCAGCTGGATGTGGGCGATGCGCGCCAGGTGCTTTTGCATGGTCGCCGCCAGCTCGCCTTCCATGCGCTGCATGTGGTAGATGTCGTACTGCAGGAACAGGTTGGGGCTGCCCACGGCGTCCATGATGTCCATCGCCTACTGCGTGCCGTGCAGGTAGAAGCCGGGGATGTCGAAGGTGTTGATCGGCTCGATCAGCAGCCGGATGCCGTGCGCCCCGAGCTGCGCCGCGGCATAACGCAGGTTGTCGATGAAGGTGGCGCGCAGCGCGGCGGGGTCGGCCCCTGCGGGCACCTTGCCCGCCAGGCAGTTGAGCTGGGTCACGCCCAGCGCCCGGGCGTAGTCGATGGCTTTGGCCACGCCGTCGCGGAATTCGGCCACGCGATCCGGCAGGCAGGCGATGCCGCGCTCGCCCGCGTCCCAGTCGCCGGCGGGCAGGTTGTGCAGCACGATCTGCACCCCCGCCTCCAGCGCGGCGTTGCGCACCTGCTGCGCCGTGTAGGCGTAGGGAAAGAGAAACTCCACCGCCTTGAAGCCCGCCTTGGCGGCGGCATCGAAGCGGTCGATGAAGGGCTCTTCGGTGAAGAGCATGGTGAGGTTGGCGGCAAACTTGGGCATGGTTCAGGCCTCGGCAGGGACCAGGTCGACGACCGGGTCGAATTCGTTGATGGCGTCGATTTCACCACCCATGGCGATGTTGGTCACGCGCTCCAGAATGATCTCCACCACCACGGGCACGGCGAACTCCTTCATCAGCTGCCGCGCCTGCGCCAGCGCGGGCTGGATCTGGTTGGGGTCGAACACGCGGATGGCCTTGCAGCCCAGGCCCTCGGTGACCTTGACGAAGTCGATGCCGTAGCCGTTGACCTCGGGCGAGTTGACGTTGTCGAACGACAGTTGCACGCAGTAGTCCATGTCGAACTGCCGCTGGCCCTGGCGAATGAGGCCCAGGTACGAGTTGTTGACCACGATGTGGATGTAGGGCAGCTTGAACTGCGCACCCACCGCCAGCTCCTCGATGAGAAACTGGAAGTCATAGTCGCCCGAAATCGCCACCACGTCGGCGGTGGGATCGGCCACGCGCACGCCTAAAGCGGCGGGCATGGTCCAACCCAGCGGTCCGGCCTGCCCGGCGTTGATCCAGTGCCGCGGCTTTTCCACCTTGAGCAGCTGCGCCGCGGCAATTTGCGACAGGCCGATGGTGGTGACGTAACGGGTGTTGGCGTCGAAGAACTCCACCATCTCCTTGTACACGCGGTGCGGCTTGATGGGGATCTGCTCGTAGTCCCACTTGCGCAGCATGGTCTGCACGCGCTCGCGGCAGGCTCGGGCCCACGCGCTGCGGTCCTTGAGCTTGCCCGCCGCCTTGCGCTCGCCCGCCACCTCGATGAACAGCTCCAGCGCGGCCCGGGCATCGGAGGCGATGCCGTAATCGGGCATGAAGACGCGGCCGATCTGCGTGGGCTCGATGTCGACGTGCACGATCTTGCGGCCCTTGGTGTAAACCTCGGGCGAGCCGGTGTGGCGATTGGCCCAGCGGTTGCCGATGCCCAGCACGAAGTCGGATGCCAGCAGATTGGCGTTGCCGCCGCGATGGCTGGTCTGCAGCCCGACCATGCCCGCCATCAGCGGGTGGCTGTCGCCGATGGCGCCCCAGCCCATGAGCGTGGGAATGACCGGCACGCCGGTGAGCTCGGCGAACTGCACCAGCAAGGCCGAGGCGTCGGCGTTGATGACCCCGCCCCCGGCGACGATCAGCGGGTGTTCGACAGCGTCGAGCATGTCCAGCGCCTTCTCGATCTGCGGCCGGGTTGCCGTGGGCTTGTACACCGCCAGCGGCGCATAGGTGTCGGCGTCGAACTCGATCTCGGCGAGCTGCACGTCCAGCGGCAGGTCGATCAGCACCGGCCCGGGACGGCCCGAGCGCATGATGTGGAAGGCTTGTTGGAACACGCGCGGGACCAGCGCGGGCTCGCGCACCGTCACCGCCCACTTGCACACCGGCTTGGCGATGGATTCGATGTCCACCGCCTGGAAGTCTTCCTTGTACAGCCGCGCACGCGGCGCCTGGCCGGTGATGCACAGAATGGGAATGGAATCAGCGATCGCCGAATACAACCCGGTGATCATGTCGGTACCCGCCGGGCCGGAGGTGCCGATGCACACGCCGATATGGCCTGGCGCGGCGCGGGTGTAACCCTCGGCCATGTGCGACGCCGCCTCGACGTGGCGCGCCAGCACATGGGCGATATGGCCGTTCTTGCGCAGCGCGGAGTACAGCGGGTTGATCGCCGCACCGGGCACGCCGAAGGCCTGATGCACGCCCTCTTTCTCCAGCACCAGAACTGCGGCATCGACCGCGCGCATTTTCGCCATGACCTCATCTCCTCGTGGATGCCCGCGCAGCGCGCGCGTGCAACTAAGGGAAACAGTTTATTGGCGCCATCTCCTTGTGTGAATGCCACTCAGGAGAGAATGATTGCATCCTTTTATGGGGTTAATCGCGCGGTTCGCTCCACAGCTTGCCGCCAGTGGCCCAATGCGACTTGGGCACCTCGTTGAGAATGATGTCCACCGCCTCGGGCGAACACTTCAGCGTGTCGACCACGGCCTGGGTGATGGTCTGCACAAGCTGTTTCTTGACCTCGGGGCTGCGGCCCTCGAACAGGTCGATACGAATGGCGGGCATGGGGGCTCCTGGAAAGGGGTACAGACTGCGGGGTGACGACTGCGCCTGATTTTGCCGCCCTATTTTGCCGCCTTGTGCTTGCGCCGTGCCTTCACGCCGTCGGCCAGCACCTGCATGAGTTCGACCGAATCGTCCCACGGCAGGCAGGCGTCGGTGATGCTCTGGCCGTAGGTCAGCTTGGCCGGGTCGTCCTTGCCCGGGGTGAATTTCTGCGCCCCGCCGTGCAGATGGCTTTCGGCCATCACGCCAAAAATGCAGCGCTCGCCCGCGGCCAGCTGCGCCGCCACATTGCGTGCCACGTCGAGCTGGCGCATGTGCTGCTTCTCGCTGTTGGCGTGCGAGCAGTCGATCATCAGGCGGCAGTCGAGCTTGGCCTCCTCCAGCGCGGCGCAGGCGGCGCGCACGCTGGCGGCGTCGTAATTCGGCATCTTGCCGCCGCGCAGGATGACGTGCGTGTCCTTGTTGCCACGGGTCTGCACGATGGACACCTGCCCGTTCTTGTGCACCGACAGGAAGGAGTGCGGACGGCGCGCGGCGTGGATGGCGTCGATGGCGATGCGCAGGCTGCCGTCGGTGCCGTTCTTGAAGCCGATGGGCGCCGACAGTCCCGAGGCCAGTTCGCGGTGCACCTGGCTTTCGGTGGTGCGCGCGCCGATCGCTCCCCAGGAGATGAGATCGGCGATGTATTGCGGCGAAATCACGTCGAGGAACTCGCTGCCCGCGGGGACCCCCAGCCGGTTGATGTCGATGAGCACCTCGCGGGCGATGCGCAGCCCCTCGTCGATGCGAAAGCTCTCGTCCAGGTACGGGTCGTTGATCAGTCCCTTCCAGCCCACGGTGGTGCGCGGCTTCTCGAAGTACACCCGCATGACGATTTCCAGTTCGCCGGCGTGCTGCTTGCGCAACACCGCCAGGCGCTGCGCATACTCAAGCGCAGCCTTCGGATCGTGGATGGAGCAGGGACCGATGACCAGCAGCAGGCGGTCGTCGTCGCCGTGGATGATGCGGTGCAGGGCGTGGCGGGTGTCGGCCACCAGCGTTTCCACCGGGGTATCGGCAATGGGGAAGAAACGAATCAGATGTTCCGGCGGCGGCAGCGGCACGATTTGTTTGATGCGCGCGTTGTCGGTGCGGGAGGTTTTGTCTTCCTGCGGCTTGTGCAATGGCTCTGCGGCGGTCTTGGACTGCATCGGTTGCTCTCCTGCAAGCGGGCTGCCGGTGTCGGCGAAAGGGGTCTCGAACATGGTGGCTTGGGCCGCTGCCCGCCCGAAAAAAAACCGCCGGGCTGGGCCGGCGGTTTTTTGAGGTTTGTCGGGGCTGCGCTTCAGCCTCTCCCTCCGCCGGTGCGGTGCGAGAAGAACCAAAAACCAAAAAAATAAAAGCGGTTTGCGGTCATGGCTGATTGCGTGAGTGGCTCGATTGAAGCAGAACGCCCGCAGACTGGCAAGCACGCGCCCGTTTCCCCCACGAACGCGGCGCAGATTGTCGCAGCGCAACGACGGCGATTTCTCCTCCCATTCCTCCCGGCAGATGTCGTATCGCCTGCTTATGATGCGAGGCTTCGCACCCGGCAGCGACTCCTGCCACGCCGGATGCCTAGAAAGCCTGCTGATCCGATGTCCGCCCCACAGAACTCGTCCCGCTCTCTGCTGCCCCGCGTGCTGTGGGCAGTGCTGGCCCTGGCCATCGTCGCAGCGGTGTTGTGGTGGCGCAGCCGCCCGCCTGTGGTTCCGGGCTACAAGATCGAGACCAGCAACCTGGTGCAGAACGTGGTGGCCACCGGCTATGTCATCACGCCCTCGCGGGTGCAGGTGGCGAGCGAGATCACCGGCACCGTGGTCAAGCGGCTAGTCGATCGCGGCGCCCATGTCAAGGCCGGACAAGTGCTGCTGGAACTGCGCGCCGACCAGACTACCGCGCAACTCGACCAAGCCAGCGCGGCGTTGCGCCAGTTGGTGGAACAAACCCGGCCGCAGGCCGCTGCCGCGCTGGCGCAGGCCAAGGTGCAACTCGACCAGGCCGAACGCGACCTGCAGCGGGCGCAAGGCGTGTTCGACGCTGGCGGCGGCTCGGCCCAGCAGCTTGAACAGGCGCAGACCGCCGTGCGCAACGCCCGGCAGCAGCGCGACAGCGCACAGGCCGCCTACGCCGCCGTCGCCCCCGGCGGCGCGCAGGAGCGCGCGCTCCAGGCCGCGGTCAACGCCGCCAGCGCGGTCAACGCCCGCAACGTGGTACGGGCCGGGGTGTCGGGCGTGGTGCTCGCGCGCAATGTCGAAGTTGGGGACACGGTCACGCCGGGGCAGGCGCTGTTCACCCTGGCCATGGATGGCGCCACCGAAATTCTGCTGCCGGTGAACGAGCAGAGCATCGGCAACCTGCAGCTTGGCCAGCAGGCCAGTTGCGTGGCCGACGCCTACCCCAATCGCAGTTTTGCCGCGCAGGTCAGCTTTCTGGCGCCGCAGGTCGATCGCACCACCGGCACGCTGGAGGTGCGACTGCGGGTGCCCGCGCCACCGCCCTGGCTCAAGCAGGACATGACGGTCTCGGCCAACATCGTCACCGCGCAGCAACGCGACGCCTTGGTCGTGCCCAACGACGCGCTGCGCAACATCGACGGCAGCCACGCCAGCGTGCTGCTGCCGCGCGACGGCCGGGCGCAGACCCAGGCCGTCACCCTGGGCCTGCAGGGGCTGACGCTGACCCAGGTGCTGTCGGGCCTGCAGTCGGGGCAGACGGTGCTGGCGGCGGGCAGCGGCGTGGCCCCGGGCGCGCGGGTGCGGGTGCAACTGCAACCCCTGCCCACGGCGGCGGCCAGCGCTGCGCCCAGCAGCAACGATCTGCCCATGCCGGGGCGCTGAAGAGCCACTGAAGGCCATACCGCGCATGCGCCTGTCCTGGACGATCGCCCTGCAGTTTCTGCGCGATGGCCGCGTGCAGTCGCTGCTCATCCTGGTGGGCATTGCGGTGGGCTCGGCGGTCATTGTGTTCATCACCGCGCTGGTCACCGGGCTGCAGGGCAATATCGTCAGCCGCACCCTGGGCAGCCAGCCGCAGATCGTGGTCAAGGCGCCCGACCTCATACCGCTGACCGTGCCGCCCGCGCCCAACACCGCCCATCTGAGCCAGATCGACCCGCGGCCACAGCGGCTGCGGGGCATCGACAACGCCGCCGCGGTGCTGCACGCCATCCGCGGCATGCCCGACGTCAAGGCGGCCACGCCGGTGGTGTCCGGCCCGGCCTTCGCGCAGCGCGGCAACGCGGTGCGGGCGGTGGCCATCATCGGCATCGAGCCCACCAGCTATGTGCGCATCATCCCGGTGAACACCGACATCGTCGCCGGGCAGTTCGCAGTGGGGGCGGAGAAAATCCTCATCGGCTCGCGCCTGGCCACCGATCTCGGCCTGGCGGTGGGCGACACCCTGCGGCTTACCGGCCCCGCGGGCCAGGCGCAGGCCTACCGTGTGGCCGGTATTTTCACCCTGGGCGTGCGCGACGTTGACGAGCGCCAGGTCTATCTGGGCCTGCAGCAGGCGCAGACCCTGCTCGGCCTGCCCGGCGCCGTCACCGAAATCGACCTCAGCGTGCACGAACTGTTCAGCGCCCAGAGCATCGCCGCACGCATCGCCCGCACCTTCGACGTCAAGGCCGAGAGCTGGATGACCACCAACAGCCAGTTGCTCAATGCCCTGCGTTCGCAGTCGCTGTCCACCAACATCATCCGCCTGTCCATCGCTCTGTCGGTGGCGCTGGGCATTGCCAGCGTGCTGGCGGTCAGCGTGGTGCAGCGCACGCGCGAAATCGGCATCCTGCGTGCCATGGGCGCCACCCGGCTGCGCATGATGACGGTGTTCCTCATTCAGGGCGGGGTGCTGGGCCTGCTCGGGTCTGGGGTGGGCGCGGCGCTGGGCATCTCGCTGGTCTATGTGTTCAACCACGCCGGACCGCGGCTGTTCCCGGTGACGGCCAGCCCGTGGCTGGCGCCGCAGGCCATGCTCATCGCCACGCTGGCGGGCATCGTCGCCGCCTACGCCCCGGCGCGGCGCGCCTCTCACCTCGACCCGGTGGAAGCCATCCGCACGGTCTGACACGGCCCTGCCTTCCCGCCATGACCTCCGCCGTGCCAGCCGCCGACCCGCAGACCGCACCCGTGCTGCAACTCAGCGCCCTGCGCAAGGCCTACGGCGTGGGCACGCCGCTAGAAGTCGAGGTGCTGCACGGCATCGACCTCAGCCTGCACAGCGGCGAGTTTGCCGCGCTCATCGGCCCTTCGGGCTCGGGCAAGAGCACCTTGCTCAACCTCATCGGCCTGCTCGACACCCCCACCGCCGGCGAAATCCAGGTGCAGGGCCGTCCCACCGTGGCGCTGGGCGACGCCGAGCGCACCGCGCTGCGCGGGCGTACCCTGGGCTTCGTGTTCCAGTTTCACCACCTGATCAACGCCTTCAGCGTGCTCGACAACGTGATGATGCCCGCGCTGCTCGGCGGCGCGGGGCGCTCCATCGCCCTGCGCGATCACGCCCTGGAACTGCTCGACGCGGTGGGCCTGGCGGCGCACGCCCACAAGCGGCCGAATGCGCTCTCTGGCGGCCAGCAGCAGCGGGTGGCCATCGCCCGCGCGCTGATGATCCGCCCGCCGTTATTGCTGGCCGACGAGCCCACCGGCAACCTCGACTCGCGTTCCGCCGACGATGTGTTCGCCCTGTTCCGTCGCTTCAACCAGACCTTCGGCTGCGCCGTGCTGCTGGTGACGCACGACCCGCGCATCGCCGCACGCTGCGATCGCGTGCTGGAAATGCTCGACGGCCGGTTGGTGCGCGACACCCAAGGATAGACGGCGTCATCGAGTGCGTTATAAAGTATCCGTTGATAACGACTCTCATATAGACGCACTCCGATGCAACGACGCTTCCTGCACCCTGCCGTCCACCTCAGGCTGACGGCTGCGCTGCTCTGCGCTGTGGGCGCCTGTGCCACCCCCGCGCTGGCGCAGCAAGACCCCACAACCACGCAACAACTCGCCCCCTTCGCCGCCCCCGTGCTGCCGCCCCCCAGCGCGGTGACCAATGGCTTGAGCACCACCCTGCACCTGGACGCCGAGACGCTGGGCGTTGTCGGCGGCGACGGCCAGCGCGGCGCGGTGTCGTTGGCCGCCGTGCAAGCCGCGCTCGGGCTCGATACGACGCAGGCTGGCTGGTGGCAGGGCGGGCGCTTCGACCTGGTGCTGATGGGGTTGCGCGCCAACGGCAACCTGCAGACGCGCAGCGGCGACGTGCAGCTGCCCAGCAACCTTTGGGCGCCCAACTTCCTGCGTGTCTATCAGGCGACCTACAAGCAGGACTTCGGCCCTGCCTTCGTGCAGGTGGGCATCCAGGACATGAACAACACCTTCGACGTCACCGATGTCGCCGGGCACTTGCATAACGCGTCGTTCGGCATCTCACCGACGCTTACGGGCAACGCCAACATCGCCACCTTTCCCAACCCCGGCCTGGGCGCGTTCGGCGGTGTCGACCTGGGTGGCGGCACCAGCGTGCAGGCTGGCCTGTGGCAGGCCGACCCGCCCGGTCTGCAAGGCGCAACCCGGCGTGGCGCATTGGCCATCGCCGAAATCGATCAGACCTGGGACGGCGGCAAGGACGGTATCGACACCACGCTGAAGTTCGGCACCTGGCACCAGCACAATACCGATGCCGGTCGCGGCGCCGACGGCAGCGGGGTCTACGGCATCGGCCAGTGGACCTGGCTGGGCGCGGACAAGCGGCACTGGGGCGGCTTCGTGCAACTGGGCTATTCGCCGTCGGCGCCCAACCAGATTCGCAGCTATGTCGGCGCCGGGGTGCGGGTGCAGGGTGTGCTGCCGCAGCGTCCCGCCGACACCCTCACCGTAGGCGTGGCCCGGGCCGCGCCGCTGGGCCTGCAAGCCGAGACCGTGATCGAGACGGTGTATTCGCTGCAGTTGGCGCGCCACATCTACCTGCAACCCGACCTGCAACGTGTGCGCAACCCCGGCGGCCTGCCCGGGCAGCAGTGGGTGGCGGGCCTGCGCCTGCACCTGGAGCCGTGAGGCCGTCACCGTAGAATGGCGGGTCGCGCAAGCCCTGCGCACGTCCACCACCCCGTTCACCATGAGCCTGAAATGCGGCATCGTGGGCCTGCCCAACGTGGGCAAGTCCACCCTTTTCAACGCGCTGACCCAGAGCGCGATTCCCGCGGAAAACTACCCCTTCTGCACCATCGAGCCGAACACCGGCATCGTCGAGTTGCCCGACCCGCGGCTCGATCAGCTCGCAGCCATTGTCAAGCCGCAGCGAGTGGTGCCCGCAGTGGTGGAATTTGTCGACATCGCCGGGCTTGTGGCCGGAGCCAGCCAGGGCGAGGGCCTGGGCAACCAGTTTCTGG
>JAKAFC010000217.1 GCA_021818065.1 Pseudomonadota bacterium | reverse complement strand
ATCCGTGTCCTGCATACCGTGCTGACCGAATCCAATGTGTCCCGCGCTGCCATGCGCCTGGGCTCGACGCAGCCCGCCGTGAGCGCGGCCTTGCGCCGCCTGCGCGGCCTCACTGGCGATGAGCTGCTGGTGCGCAGCGGCAATGCCATGGTGCCCACGGCCTTCGGCGCCAGTCTGATCGAGCCGTGCGCCTGCATCCTGCGCGAGGCGCAGCGCCTCGTCGACGGCGCGGGCGCGTTCGATGCCCGGCACAGCACGCGGCAGTTCCGGCTGGCGGCGGCCGACTACATGGATCCGGCCTTTCTGCCGCAGCTCATCGCCTCGCTCAAACGGGAGGCGCCGCAGTGCGGGGTGGACGTGCTGCCGCTGTCGGCCACGCTGGACTACCGCCAGGCGCTGGCCGCCGGCGAGGTGGACGCCGTGCTGGGCAACTGGCTGGAGCCGCCGCAGGATCTGCACCTGGCGCCGCTGCTCGAAGACGACATCGTCTGCCTGGTGGCGGCAGACCACCCGGCACTGCGGCGCGGCCTCGATCTGGCGCAGTACCTGCAGGCCGAGCATGTGGCGCCTTCGCCATTGCGGGCCGCGGGCGAGGGCGTGATCGACCAGCATCTGCACCATCTTGGACTGCAGCGCAAGGTCGCGGTGCATTGCGCCTTCTTCAACCTCATTCCCAGCCTGGTGGCGCGCAGCCTGCTGGTGCTGACCACCGGACGCCGTTTCTGCCAGCGCTATGTGGACGCGGGGCTGGCGGTGCGCATCCTGCCCTGTCCCGTGCCGTTTCCGCCACTCATCTATTACCTGCTGTGGCATGCCCGCACGCACCACGACGGCGCGCACCGCTGGCTGCGCGACCAGGTGCGCGGCGCGGCGGCGCAGGCGCCCGGCTGACCACTTTGCCTTCCGCGCCGGATGCGGCGCGGGACCACCGACTCCGCCAGCATGAGCGGGGCGTTCCGACCCGAGGAGACTGTCCATGACGCTGCAATCCCTGTTCAAGCTCAAGGCGCACGGCACCGATGTGCGCACCGAAATTCTGGCGGGAGTGACGACGTTTCTCACCATGTCGTACATCATCTTCGTCAACCCCGACATCCTGTCCACCACCGGCATGGACAAGAACGCGGTGTTCGTCGCCACCTGCCTGGCGGCGGCGCTGGGCACCTTCATCATGGCCTTTGTCGCCAACTGGCCGATCGGCCTGGCGCCGGGCATGGGGCTGAACGCCTTCTTCGCCTTCACCGTGGTCAAGGGCATGGGCTTCACCTGGGAGCAGGCGCTGGGCGCGGTGTTCATCTCGGGCTGCATCTTCATCGTGCTGACCATCACCGGGGTGCGATCGTGGCTGGTGGCGGGCATCCCCAAGTCGCTGCGCAGCGCCATCGCGGCGGGCATCGGCATGTTCCTGGCCATCATCGCGCTCTCCAACGCGGGCGTGGTGGTGGCGAATCCGGCGACCAAGGTGGGATTGGGCAATCTGGCCTCGCTGCCCGTGGTGCTGGCTGCGGCGGGTTTTCTGCTCATCGCGCTGCTGGACTACTGGCGGGTGCGCGGTGCCATTCTGATCGGCATCGTCGCGGTGACGCTGGCGAGCATGGCGCTGGGGATGACGCACTATCAGGGCTTCATCTCCATGCCGCCGAGCATCGCGCCGACCTTTCTCAAGCTGGACATTCTCGGCGCGCTGCATGCCGGGTTTTTCCACATCATCCTGGTGTTCGTGCTGGTGGAGATCTTCGACGCCACCGGCACCTTGACCGGCGTGGCGCGCAAGGCCGGTCTGCTCAAGGAGGGCACGCAGGACGGCCAAAGCGGCCTGGGCCGCGCGCTGTTCGCCGACAGCCTGGCCATCTTCTCCGGCTCGCTGCTGGGCACCAGCAGCACCACGGCGTACATCGAAAGCGCCTCGGGCGTGCAGGCGGGTGGGCGCACCGGGCTAACGGCGCTCACCGTGGGCCTGCTGTTCCTCGCTGCGCTGTTCATCGCGCCGCTTGCCGCCGTCGTCCCCGCCTATGCCACGGCGCCGGCGCTGCTCTATGTGGCCGCCCTGATGATGCGCGAGTTGCTGGAGATCGACTGGGGCGACGTCACCGAGGCGGTCCCCTCGGCACTGGCGGCGCTCATCATGCCCTTCACCTATTCCATCGCCAACGGCCTGGCCTTCGGCTTCATCGCCTATGCCGCGCTCAAACTGCTGACCGGACGGGCACGCGAAGTGCATCCGGCGCTGTGGGTGGTGGCGGCGCTGTTCCTGTTGCGCTATGCCTTGTTCCCTGCCGACTGACCTTCCACCGAACGATTCGCCATGACTGCCGTGCCCGCTTCACCGACACCCCGCGCCACCGAGCCGCCGCCCCAGGCGTTGCCAACGCCGATGGAGCGCACGGCGCTGCGCGGCGACATCCTCTACTTCCTGCGCGACCCCGGCTGGGGTGAAGACGCCACCGGCGCCGTGCGCTTCGAGCCCGACGGCTGGCTGCTCATCGAGCACGGGCGGGTGCATGCGGTGCGCGCCGCCGATGAGCCGCCCGACGCCAGCTGGGTGCGGCAGGACTGGCGTGGCCACCTGCTACTGCCGGGATTCATCGATCCGCATGTGCATGCGCCACAGCTCGACGTCATCGCCTCGTTTGGTGCGGCGCTGCTCGACTGGCTGGAGCGCTACACCTTCCCGGCCGAAGCGCGCTACGCCGACCCGGAGCAAAGCCGCCAGGGCGCCGAGCGCTTCCTGCACGCCCTGCTGGCGCATGGCACCACTTCGGCGCTGGTGTTCGCCACGGTGCACAAGACCAGCAGCGAGGCCCTGTTCGCCGCCGGGCAGCGGCTGGGCATGCGGCTGATCACCGGCAAGGTGCTGATGGACAGCAACTGTCCGCCCGATCTGCGTGACGATGTGGTGCAGGCGCAAGCCGACTGCATCGACCTGATCGAGCGCTGGCACGGCGTGGAGCGCTTGGCCTATGCCGTGACGCCACGCTTTGCCGCCACCAGCAGCGACGCGCAACTGGCCATGGCCGGGCGGCTGCTGCAGCGCTACGCCGCACATGCCGGTGGGCTGTACATGCAGACGCATGTGGCCGAAAACCGCGAGGAGGTGCGCTGGATCGCCGAGCTGTTTCCCGACAGTCGCAGCTACCTCGACGTCTACGACCGCCACGGCCTGCTCACCCGCCGCAGCCTGCTGGCGCACGGCATCTGGCTCGACGACACCGACCGCGCGCGCATGGCGCAGGCCGGCAGCAGCATCGCCTTCTCGCCTTCGTCCAACCTGTTTCTAGGCAGCGGCCTGTTCGACTGGGCCCGCGCCGAGGCCGCCGGTGTGGGCGTGGCACCCGCCAGCGACGTGGGCGGCGGCACCAGCCTGTGCCAGTTGCGCACCCTGGCCGATGGCTACAAGGTGCTGGCGCTGCAAGGCCAGCGCCTCACCGCCTGGCAGGGGTTGTATGCCGCCACCCGCGGCGCGGCAAGGGCGCTGGATCTGGAGCACGAGATTGGCCACTTCGCCCCCGGCACGGCGGCCGACGTGGTGGTGTGGCGCTGGGCCGAAGGCGCGGTGCAGCAGCGGCGCCAAGACATGGCACGCAGTTTGCATGAGCGCTTGTTCGCGTGGATGCT
>JAKAFC010000216.1 GCA_021818065.1 Pseudomonadota bacterium | reverse complement strand
ACCAGACCTTCGGCGGCCAGCAGCTGACCCAGGCCATTGCGCGGCATTACGGCTTCTCGCAAGAAGAGGCCGAGGCCAAGAAGCGCAATGCCGACCTGCCTGACGACTATACCGCCCAGGTCTTGGAGCCTTTCATCGAGGGCATGGCGCAGGAACTGGCGCGCGCGCTGCAGTTCTTTTTTCGGGCCACGCCGAATAGCAAGGTCGACTACATCCTGCTGGCGGGCGGCACGGCGGCATTGCCCGGCCTGGTGGAAAAAATCACACAGCTCACCTCCACGGCCTGCGTGGTGCTCAACCCCTTCGAGGGGATGGCCATCGGCGATCAGGTCCGCGAGAAGAAGTTGCGCCTGCAGGCGCCGAGCTATCTCACCAGTTGCGGTCTGGCCATGCGCAGGTTCTTGCAATGAACATCGTCCTGATCAACCTGTTGCCTCACCGCGAGGCCAAGCGCAAGAAGCGCCGCGAGGCGTTTTATGTCGGCATCGTCATGTCCATGCTGGTGGGCCTGCTGCTGCTCGGCCTCGGCTTTACCGTGTTGAGCGCGATGATCGACCGTCAACAGTCGCGCAACGATTTCCTCCATGCGCAAATCGCCCAGCTCGACGTGCAGATCAAGGACATCGCCACGCTGCGCCAGGAGATTGAAAGCCTGCGCGCGCGGCAGCAGGCGGTCGAAAACCTGCAGTCCGACCGGAATCTGCCGGTCTATCTGTTCGACGATCTCACGCAAGACACCCCCACGGGCGTGCAAATCACCTCGATCAAGCAGGAAGGCCAGTCGGTGCTGCTGCAGGGTACGGCCCTGAGTCAGGAGCGGGTCGCCGATCTGTTGCGCAATCTGGCCGATGGCAAGGGCTGGCTCGAGAAGCCGGAACTCATCGAAATCCGGTCCGTCACGACCCAGATCTCCAAGGGCAACACGCAGACGGTGTCGGCCTTCCAGCTGCGCGCCACGCTCAAGCGCGCCACCCCTGCCCAAGCCGCCTCCGGCGCGGCCCCAGCAGGCAAGACCAACGTTGCGGGCTGAGGACAGCATGGCCAAATCCCTCAATATGCAGATTGATTTCGCGTCCCTGAAAGAGCGCATCGGCAGTCAATTCCGCGGGCTCAACCAGAACGATCCCGGCACGTGGCCGCCGTTGCCGCGCGCCACGGCGTACGCCGTGACGCTCATCGTGGCGCTGGCCGTGGGTTGGTATGCGTGGCTGTCCGGTGTGAAGGACCAGCTCAACCAGGCGCAGCAGCAGGAAGTGCAGTTGCGCGACGAGTACAAGAGCAAGCTGGCCCAGGCCGTGAGCCTGGATCTGCTCAAGGCGCAAAAGGCCCAGGTGCAGCAATACGTGCTGTTGCTGGAAAAGCAACTTCCGAGCAAGGCCGAGATGGATGCGCTGCTGTCCGACATCAACCAGGCGGGCATTGGCCGCGGCTTGCAGTTCGAGCTCTTCCGCCCGGGCCAGGTCGAGGTCAAGAACTATTACGCCGAACTCCCCATCACCATCAAGGTCAAGGGCAGCTACAACGACCTCGCCGCGTTTACGGCCGACGTTGCCAAGCTTTCGCGCATCGTCACGATCAACAACATCGCCATTTCCAGCCCGCCGGCCGGCAACCCTTCGGGCAAGCTGACCATGGACGCCACGGCCAAGACCTTCCGCTATCTCGATGCCGACGAGGTCGCCGCACAGCAAAAAGCCAAACGACCGGGAGGTAAGAAATGATCCGCCGCATCCCGGCTTTCCTGCCGCTGTTGCCGATCGCGCTTGTCTTGGCGGGTTGCGGAGGGCAACCGCACGAAGATCTGCGCGCGTGGATGGCACAGGAACGCGCCAAGCTGCATCCGCATGTGCAGCCCATCGAGGCGCCGAAGCCCTTCTTGCCGGCGACCTACGACCTGTCCGACCGGACCGACCCCTTCTCCCCGGCCAAGCTTGAAACGGGCGTTCGGCAGGAAATGAACAAGCTGAGCCCCGAGGTGCTGGCGCAGATGAATCGGCCCAAACAGCCCTTGGAGCAGTATTCACTGGACCAGATCCAGATGGTGGGCAGCTACAAGATCAAGGGCCAGGAGTACGCCCTGCTCAAGGCTGGCAATCTGCTGTACCGCGCACATGTCGGCGAGTACGCGGGGCAGCATTACGGGCGCATTACACAAATCGATGAAAGCCAGGTTGTTTTGCGGGAGCTGGTGCAGGACGCCGTTGGCGACTGGGTGGAACGCACCGCAACCCTTCAATTGCAGGAGAGCAGCAAATGATGTCCCTATCGCTTACCCGTGCAACGACATGGCTGGCGCGCGCCGCGGCAGGTCTGGCGCTGATGCTGGGCCTGACGGTCGTGGCTGCGGCGCAGGGTTCCAATGTGCTGCAAAGCGTGGGGGCCAGCAGCCAGGGCGGCGAAATCGTCGTCCAGCTTAATTTCGCCCAACCTCTGGCCGCTCCGCCAGCGGGCTTCACCATCGATCAGCCTGCCCGCATCGTGCTCGATTTCCCGGGGGTGACGTCCGGGCTGAGCCGCAGCGCGGTGAATTTCGATCAAGGCAATCTGCGCTCGGCCAATGTGGTGCAGGCCGAGGGCCGTTCGCGCGTGGTCCTCAATCTGCGCAGCTCGACCACCTACAAGACCGAAATCCAGGGCAAACGACTGCTCGTGCTCATCAACCCCACGGCCTCGGCGCCGCTGAATGCGTCGACCACGGCGGGTTCTGCGCTGTCGCAGCCGGTGCACTTCGCCGACAGCCTCAATACCCAGCAGCTGCCGCTGCAGAGTATCGATTTTCACCGCGGCGCGGGCGGCGCGGGCCAAGTCGTCGTCAACCTGCCCAACAACCAGGTCGGCGTCGACATCCACCAGCAGGGTCAGAACATCGTGGTCGATTTCCTCAAGGCCACGCTGCCCGCCGACCTGCGCCGCCGTCTGGACGTGGCCGATTTCGCCACGCCGGTGAAGACCATCACCACCTTCCAGATGGGCAACAACGTGCGCATGGTGGTCCAGCCCACGGGCAACTACCAGCAAAGCGCCTACCAGGCCGACAATAAATTCGTGCTGGAAGTGCGCCCCGAGGTGCCCAATCCCAATCAGCTGGTGCCGGGGAACGGCCCCGGCTATCACGGCCAGAAGCTGTCGCTCAACTTCCAGAACATCGACGTCCGTTCGCTGCTGCAGGTGTTCGCCGATTTCACGGGCCTCAACGTCGTGGTGAGCGATTCGGTGACCGGAAACCTCACCCTGCGCCTGAAGGACGTGCCCTGGGACCAGGCCCTGCACATCATCCTCCAGGCCAAGGGGCTGGGCGAACGCAAGGAGGGCAATGTGCTGTGGATCGCGCCGCGCGATGAAATTCTTGCCCGCGAAAAATCTGAACTCGAAGCCTCGAAATCCATCCGGGACCTCGAGCCCTTGAAATCCGAAACCTTCCAGCTCAACTACCAGAAGGCTGCCACGGTGGTGCAACTGCTCACCGGCGCCGCGGGCGGCGCGCAGCCTGGTGGCAGCGGGGCGGGCGTGGCCCCCATCCTTCCCGGCCTGCCCACGGCCGGTGCGCCCACCTCGCGCATCCTCTCGCCGCGCGGCACGGTGATCGCCGATCCGCGCACGAATCAGATTTTCGTCAACGAT
>JAKAFC010000045.1 GCA_021818065.1 Pseudomonadota bacterium | reverse complement strand
CGGCGTCCACCTCCCCGGCGGCCAGCGCCTGGCGGTAGTCCAGCGTGGCCGACAGCGGCAGCACGTCCACCCCGCACTGCGGCGCCTCACGTTTGAGCGAGGCGATGAGCTGCGGCAGAAAGGCCGGATCCATGTAGTCGGCCGCCGCCAGCCGGAACTGCCGCGTGCTGTGCCGGGCATCGAATGCGACGGCGCCATCGACGAGGCGCTGCGCCTCGCGCAGGATGCAGGCGCACGGCTCGATCAGACTGGCGCCGAAGGCCGTGGGCACCATGGCATTGCCGCTGCGTACCAGCAGCTCATCGCCGGTGAGGCCGCGCAGGCGGCGCAAGGCCGCGCTCACGGCGGGCTGCGTCGAGCCCAGGCGCATGGCAGCGCGGGACACATTGGATTCGGTCAGCACGGTATGCAGGACACGGATGAGGTGCAGGTCGATGGAGTCCAGCGCATTGTTCATGGTGCAGCTCCTTGCGGCATCAGCCGTCTCGCATGTTTTGTATACAGTTCAGCATATGTCAATCGCGCCGGATCGTGGCCCAATCCTTGCTGCGTTCTCCTGCTGCCCGAGCCCGTCCGAGTCCCATGAACAGCCAACCCATCCGCTTCGTCCACTGCGGCCAGATCACCGAGGTCGCCGACCTGCCCATCACTACCACCGTACTGCAGTGGCTGCGCGAGCACGCCCACCAGTGCGGCACCAAGGAAGGCTGCGCCGAGGGCGACTGCGGCGCCTGCACCGTGGTGGTGGCCGAGTTGGCCGATGGCAGCCCCAAGGACAGTGCCGCCGTCCCCATCGGCCCGTTGCGACTGCGCCCGGTGAACGCCTGCATCCGCTACCTGCCCACGCTGCACGGCCAGGCGCTGCTGACGATCGAAGACCTGCAACGCCTGGCGCCAGCGCGGGCGCTGCACCCGGTGCAGCAGGCCCTGGTCGATTGCCACGGCTCGCAGTGCGGCTTCTGCACGCCGGGCTTCGCCATGTCGCTGTACGCCAGCTACGAGCGCCACATGGGCGCGGGCACCCGGCCCAGCCGCCAGGAGCTGGCCGACGACCTGGCGGGTAACCTGTGCCGCTGCACCGGCTACCGCCCGATTCTCGATGCGGGCCAGGCCATGTTTCAGGCGCCCCCGGCACGGCTCGACCCCGAGCCCATCGCCGCGCTGCTGCGCCAGATCGCGCAGAGCACACCCGAGCCGTTCATCTACGCCGCACCCAACCCGGCCTACCCCGATGCGCAGGGCCAGCCCCGCATCGATCACTTCATCGCCCCGCGTTCGGTTGCCGTACTTGCGCAGCAATGGACCCAGACCGACGAAGCGGCGTCGGCGCCGAGCCGCCTCAAGGCGACGCCGCAGCCCCCCCGGGGGGCGCACGCCGAAGGCGAGCGGGGGCCCACCAGACTCACGCTGCTTGCGGGGGCGACCGACATCGGCCTGTGGACCAACAAGCAGTTTCGTGACGTCGGCGATCTGCTCCATGTCGGCGCCGTGCGCGAGTTGCAGACCATCGAGCACGACGGCACGCAACTGCGCCTCGGTGCGGCCGTGCCGTTGGAAGACGCCTGGGCGGCGCTGGTGCGCGTCTGGCCCGAGTTGCGCGAGATGGCGCTGCGTTTCGCCGGTCCGCCCGTGCGCCACACTGGCACCCTGGGCGGTAACGTGGCCAACGGCTCGCCCATCGGCGACAGCGCGCCTGTGCTGCTGGCGCTCGATGCCGAGCTGCTGCTGCAACGCGGCGACACGCTGCGCCGCCTGCCGCTGGCTGCGTTCTATCTCGATTACATGAAAAATGCGCTGCAGCCCGGCGAGTTCCTGCGCGCCATCGCGGTGCCCTTACCCGCAGCCGATGCGCCCGAAGCGCAAGCCCTGCGGCTGCGCGCTTACAAGCTGTCCAAGCGCTACGACTGCGACATTTCGGCGGTGAGCTGCGGCCTGGCGCTGCGGCTGGATGCGCAAGGCCGTGTCAGCCACGCCCGCCTGGCGTTCGGCGGCATGGCCGCCGTGGTCAAGCGCGCTGCACAGGCCGAAGCCGCGCTGCTGGGGCAGCCCTGGACCGAGCCCAGCGTACGCGCGGCCATGCGGGCGCTCGACGCCGACTTCCAGCCCTTGACCGACCTGCGCGCCAGCAGCGCCCATCGGCAGCGGGTGGCGCGCAACCTGCTGTGGCGTTTCTGGCTGGAGACCCGGCTCGACGCCCCACTGCCGATGAGCCAAACCCGCGTCTGGCCCGGCTCCACGACTGTGCAGCAGGATGTCTGAGGTGATGCCCATGAACAAGCCGCTCCATCCTCTGGACCTTGCCCCTGCCTCGTCTGGCGCCGGGCCCACCATGGCCGCATCCCCAGGCCTGCCACCCCCGCCGCACGAATCGGCGCACCTGCACGTCAGCGGTCAGGCGGCCTACACCGATGACGTGCCCGAGCTCCAGGGCACGCTGCATGCGGCGCTGGGTCTGTCGCCCCTGGCGCACGGCAGCTTGCGCGGCGTCGATGTCGAACGTCTGCGCGCCCAACCCGGCGTGATCGCGGTGTTCACTGCCGCCGACATCCCGGCAACCAACGACTGCGGCCCCGTGATCCACGACGACCCCATTCTCGCCAGCGGTAGCTTGCGCTACCTGGGTCAGCCGGTGTTTCTGGTCGTCGCCACCACGCACGAGCTGGCGCGACGCGCGGCAGCGCTGGCGCGCGAGGTCATCCAGGCCGACGCCCTACCCGCGGTGCGCACCGCCCGCGACGCCCATGCCCAGGGCCAGTATGTGCTGCCCCCCATGCACCTGACGCGCGAGACCGCGCCCGGCGCGCTGGCGCAAGCCATGGCCAGCGCGGCGCATCGCCTGCAAGGCAGCCTGAGCGTGGGCGGACAAGAGCAGTTCTACCTCGAAGGCCAGGTGGCCTACGCCATGCCCACCGAGAACGCCGGGCTGCGCGTGCTCTGCTCCACCCAACACCCCAGCGAGATGCAGCATGTCGTGGCCCACATGCTGGGGTGGCGGCAGCATCAGGTGCAGGTGGAATGTCGGCGCATGGGCGGCGGCTTCGGCGGCAAGGAATCGCAGTCGGCGCAGTTCGCCTGCTGCGCCGCGCTGGCCGCCCACCTGCTGCAACGGCCGGTGAAGCTGCGGCTCGACCGCGACGACGACTTTCTCATCACCGGTCGGCGCCACGGCTTCGAGTACGACTACGCCGTGGGCTTCGACGCCGAGGGCCGCATCCTCGCCTACGAGGTGACGCTGATCGCCAATGCCGGGCATTCCGCCGACCTCTCCGGCGCGGTGCTCACCCGCGCCATCTGCCATGTGGACAACGCCTACTGGCTGCCCAATGTCGCCATCCACGGTTTCGTCGCCAAGACCAACACCCAGAGCAACACGGCGTTTCGCGGCTTCGGCGGACCGCAAGGGGCGCTGATCACCGAGTTCGTGCTCGACTCCATCGCCCGGACCCTGGGCCGCGACCCGCTGGCGGTGCGCCGCGCCAACTTCTACGGCATCGGCCAGAACAACCACACGCCCTACGGTCAGGGCGTGACCGACAACGTCATCACCCCGCTGGTGGACCAGCTCGCACAGAGCGCCGACTACGCCGCGCGGCGCGAGGCCATCGCCCGTTTCAATGCCGGCAGCCCGGTGCTCAAGAAGGGCCTGGCGCTGACCCCGGTGAAGTTCGGCATCTCGTTCAACGTCGTGCACCTCAACCAGGCCGGCGCACTGGTGCACATCTACACCGATGGCAGCGTGCTAGTGAACCATGGCGGCACCGAAATGGGGCAGGGGCTGAACACCAAAGTGGCGCAGGTCGTGGCCCAGGAGCTGGGGCTGGACTTCGCCGCCGTGCGCTGCACCGCCACCGACACCCACAAGGTGGCAAATACCTCGGCCACCGCTGCCTCCACCGGCGCCGACCTCAACGGCATGGCCGCCCAGGGCGCCGCCCGCACCCTGCGCCTGCGCCTGGCCGCCTTCGCCGCCGAGCGCCACGGCGGCCACACCGATGCGGTGCGCTTCAGCGGTGGCCAGGTGCACACGGACGACGTCACCCTGCCCTTTGCCACTCTGGTGCAGCAGGCCTATCTCGCCCGCGTGCAGTTGTGGAGCGACGGCTTCTACACCACCCCCGACCTGCATTGGGACGCCAAGACCCTCACCGGCCACCCGTTCTACTACTTCGCCTACGGCGCGGCGGTCAGCGAGGTACTGGTCGACACCCTGACCGGCGAATGGCGCCTGCTGCGCGCCGATCTGCTGCACGACGCAGGCAAGTCGCTCAACCCGGCCCTGGACATCGGCCAGGTCGAGGGCGCCTTCATCCAGGGCATGGGCTGGCTCACCATGGAAGAGCTGGTCTGGCACCCCAAGACCGGCCTGCTGCTGACCCACGCCCCCAGCACCTACAAAATTCCCACCGCCAACGACTGCCCGGCAACGCTGCGCACCGCGCTGTTCGACAACGCCAACGCCCAGCCCACCATCCATCGGTCCAAGGCCGTCGGCGAACCGCCCTTGCTCCTGCCCTTCTCGGTGCTGCTGGCCCTGCGCGATGCCATCTCGGCTGTCGGCGCGCATCGCGTCGACCCGCCGCTGCGCGCGCCGGCCACGGCCGAGGCCATTCTCGACGCCATCGAGGCCGTGCGCGCCGCCGCGTATCCCTGACGCCGCCATCTCTGGAACCCTGGAGCCCGCCCGATGCAACGTGAACCCACCCCGCAACTGCTTGACGCCGACGCCGCCCAGGCGCCGTGGGTCTGCGTCACCCTCGATCGGGTGCGCGGCTCCGCCCCGCGCGAGCAAGGCGCCTGCATGCTGGTCGGCGCCACGCAAACGCGTGGCAGCATCGGCGGCGGCCATCTGGAATACCAGGCCATCGCCACGGCTCGACGCTTGCGTGCCAACTGGACCACGGGCGCGGCGGCCGAGCCCCACTTGGAGCACCATGCCCTCGGGCCCGCCCTCGGGCAATGCTGCGGCGGCCATGTCGCGCTTCGCTACACGCTGGCGGCCAGCGGCACGCTGCCCAGGCCCGAGCCGCTGTTTCATCTGCAGTTGTTCGGCGCAGGCCATGTCGGCCGGGCGCTGGTGTGCGCCTTGCGCCCCCTGCCCTGTTTGGTCGACTGGATCGACGAGCGCGAGCAGGAATTTCCGCCGGACGCCTTTTCCAACCACGACACTGCGGCAGGGTCCGCATCGCTGCGCGTGCTGGCGGTGGATGCCCCGGAAGCCGAGATCACCACCGCCCCGCCCGGCGCCTTCTACCTGGTCATGACCCATAGCCACGACCTCGACTTTCGCCTCGGCGAAGCCATCTTGCGCCGCGACGACATCGGCTGGTTCGGCCTCATCGGCTCGGCCACCAAACGCGCCCGCTTCGTGCGCCGCTGGCACGAACGCGGCGTGTCTGACCAGGCGCTGCAGCGCCTCGTCTGCCCCGTGGGCATCCCGGGCATCGTCGGCAAGGCGCCGGAAGTCATCGCCGCCTCGGTGGCGGCGCAGTTGCTGCGGGTGGCCAGTCCGCGCAGCGTGTGCAACTCGGACTGATCGCCCGGCCTGGCGCCGGCTCAGTCTTTGAGCAACTCGGCGTTGCGCACCGCGCCCTTGTCGGCGCTGGTCACCAGCTTGGCGTAGGCCTTGAGCGCCTGGCTCACCTTGCGGGCACGCGGAGCCGCGGGTTTCCAGCCGCGGGCGTCTTGTTCGGCGCGGCGGCGGGCCAGTTCGTCGTCACTGACATCCACCCGCACCACGCGGTTAGGAATGTCGATGACGATACGGTCGCCCGTCTGCACCAAACCAATCGCGCCGCCCTCTGCAGCCTCGGGCGAGACGTGGCCGAGCGACAGCCCAGCGGTGCCGCCGGAGAAACGGCCGTCGGTGATGAGGGCGCAGGCCTTGCCCAGGCCCTTGGACTTGAGATAGCTCGTGGGATAGAGCATTTCCTGCATGCCGGGACCGCCGCGCGGGCCCTCGTAGCGAATGACGACGACGTCGCCGGGCTTGATCTGGTCGCCGAGAATCGCCTCGACGGCAGCATCCTGGCTTTCCAGCACCACGGCGGGGCCGGAGAAGGTGAGAACGCTCTTGTCCACCCCGGCCGTCTTGACGATGCAGCCGCGCTCGGCGAGGTTGCCGAACAGAATCGCCAGCCCGCCATCGGCGCTGTAGGCGCCTTCCTTGCTGCGGATGCAACCCGCGGCGCGGTCGGTGTCGAGTGTGTCGTAGCGGCAGCTTTGCGAAAACGCCTTGGTGCTGCGCACCCCGGCGGGGCCGGCGCGGTAGAAGCTCTGCACCTCCTCGCTGGGCTGGCGCGCCACGTCCCAGATGTCGAGCGCGGCGGCCAGCGTTGGCGCGTGCACGGTGGGCACGCTGGTGTCGAGCAGCTTGGCGCGGTCGAGTTCGCCCAGAATTGCCATCACCCCCCCGGCGCGGTGCACGTCTTCGAGGTGGTAGTGGCTCGACGGCGCCACCTTGCACAACGTGGGCACCCGGCGCGACAGGCGGTCGATGTCGCTCATGCCGAAATCAACGCCGCCCTCCTGCGCTGCGGCCAGCAGATGCAGCACGGTGTTGGTCGAGCCGCCCATGGCGATGTCCAGCGACATGGCGTTTTCAAAGGCGGCCTTGCAGGCGATGCTGCGCGGCAGCACGCTGTCGTCGTTGCCCTCGTAGTAGCGGCGGGCCAGATCGACGATGGTGCGCCCGGCACGGCGGAACAGTTGTTCGCGGTCGGCATGCGTGGCCACCAGCGAGCCGTTGCCGGGCAACGCCAGGCCCAGCGCCTCGGTGAGACAGTTCATCGAATTGGCCGTGAACATGCCCGAGCACGAACCGCAAGTCGGGCAGGCCGAACGCTCGATGGCCTGCACGTCGGCATCGGACACCTTGTCGTCGGCCGCGGCCACCATGGCGTCGATCAGGTCGAGCGCAATCACCTTGCCCGCCAGTCGCGTCTTGCCGGCCTCCATCGGCCCGCCCGAGACAAAAATCACCGGGATGTTCAGCCGCAGCGCGGCCATCAGCATGCCCGGGGTGATCTTGTCGCAGTTGGAAATGCACACCAGCGCGTCGGCGGTGTGCGCGTTGCACATGTATTCCACGCTGTCGGCAATGATGTCGCGCGACGGCAGGCTGTAGAGCATGCCATCGTGGCCCATGGCAATGCCGTCATCCACCGCGATGGTGTTGAACTCCTTGCCCACGCCGCCGGCACGCTCGATTTCCTCGATCACCAGTTGCCCCAGGTTCTGCAGATGCACGTGGCCGGGCACGAACTGCGTGAACGAATTGGCCACCGCGATGATGGGCTTGCCGAAATCGTCGTCCTGCATGCCGGTGGCGCGCCACAGCGCGCGGGCACCGGCCATGTTGCGGCCGGAGGTGCTGGTACGGGAACGGTAGGCGGGCATGGGGCGGTACTCCTGAGTCGGATTGAGTGATGGGAAAGGATTGTCTAAAACCCCGGCTATATTGAACAATACATTTTTGTAGGGTTCACCATATGCGAAACGTATATCCCCACCGAAACAGCCAGACCCGTCATGGAACTGCGGCAACTCCGATCTTTCGCCACCATTGCCGAACTCGGCAGCTTCTCGCGCGCAGCCGAGCGGCTGCACATTTCGCAGCCGCCCTTATCCACGCAGATCAAGGCTCTGGAAGACGAACTCGGCGCCCGCCTGCTGGAGCGCAGCAACCGCGGCGTGACCCTCACCGCAGCGGGCTCAGCCTTCTATGACGACGTCCGCGCCATCTTGGCGCAGCTCGACCATGCCGTCGAGCGCGTGCGGCAGAGTGGGCGCGGCGACCTGGGCACCCTGTCCATCGGCTTTGTTTCAATTGCCGACTTCAGCATCCTGCCGCCCACTCTCAAGAGTTTTCGCGCCCGGTTTCCGCAGGTGGACGTGCAACTGCATGAACTCACCACCGATGCCCAGATCCGCGAACTGCGCGCCGGCGAACTCGACCTGAGCATCGGCCTGGCCCCCGTGAACGAGCCCGGTCTGACCTTCACCGGCCTATTACGCGAGCCGCTGATGCTCGCCGCCCCCATTCCGCACGCGGCACTGCAAGAGGGTAGCAACGCCGTCGACCTCCGCGTCTTGGCCAAGGAGCCTTTTATCGTGCCACCGCGTGCTATCGGCCCCGGGCTATACGACCTCACCCTCAGCCTGTGTCAGGCCGCGGGCTTCGCCCCCCGCATCACCCAGCACGCCCGCCAAATGCAGACCATCATCGGCTTGGTTTCCTGCGGCATGGGCGTGGCATTAGTCCCTGCCTCGCTGCGCCACGTCGAACGCGCCGGGGTGCAATATCGTCCCCTGCTCGGCCAACCGGCCAGCATCGAACTCGGCATTCTCCAGCCCGCGCAGACGTCCAACCCGCTGCGGGACAACTTCGTTCAGGTCTTAAAAGAATCGGCAAAACGACTGGCCAAGACGTAGGACTTGTCGTGCTGTCAAGCTAGTCCTGACCCCATGATTTTCCTTTTACAAAGTTTGGAATCACCTCGCTTTTTATTTTTACATACCCCCCGAGATTTATCCACCCTCTAAAATCCACCCACGTCTTTGAGATTTTTTAAAAATCCAGCAAATTCCCTGAGAGACTTGAGATCATCTTCATCAAGTCCATCTGGATCGAAATGCATTACATCATTTCTGATATCTTTGACCTTCTTTAAATAAGAGAGAAATATCGCTCTGTCCAACGAAACCTTCAACCTATTCCAGTTGTCATTTGATTGAATTAATCTAATATATTCACCAAAAGTGAGGTCTGCAGGAGTTTCAATTTTTCTTTCATCACCTGGAACCTTAGCTTTTTCTAGTTCTTGGATCGTAAACTTACCATGCAATAATTGTCGGATTCTATTTTCAATTTCACCCACCAATAGAAAGGGTTCAGCGAGCGCGAGAAATTGATCATTGAGATCGCTAGCCGTGACAATTCCACAAATAGTTTTGTCTTGTGCCTGCACGAGAACATAATCATCTGCAGCAATAATCGATATTGTATTGAATAAGGGGTCTTCTAACTTTACGATCTTTGCCCCTTCCATGCAATCCTGAGCCGTGGAACAATTTCCATTCAGTGCCAACCTCCTACCTATAGTTTTCCAACTAACCACGCCTTTTACATCTCGAAGGTGTTGCGGGTTATTTGCCACTGGAAGCTGAGAAAAACTATTAGCCATCATTTGCGTCACTATTTCTTGCAATGACGCGCTCGGGCTTACAGATAATGGTCTCCTGTTCGCTGAGGGGAGCAAACCGACTCGATATGTTGGATCTAACACAGAGTCGTCACAAATTGTATCTCCCACCGCGCCTGGCGGGGATTTTATGAACTCAATCAATCCATCGATATATGCACGCTCAAAATCTGGCCTTGTTGTTAATCCATATTTATGAAGCGCCTGCCTAATTTGGCGTACAACTCTGTAACCCCTTCGTTTGGCATTAAACCAAAGTAAGAATGAACGTACAGATTCATTTTGCGGAGCAATCCCCTTTTTTAAACTGTCCACAATCGTTGCTAGTTTTGCTTCGGCTTGTTGCATGTTTCACTGAATTTATAAAATTAATTTTGTCCGCACCACAACTCGGTCAGAGCGCCGTCTGAAAATTTCGTTTGTCTGCAAATTGAGGGCAGGTCTATCTTTTAGTAATTGGGCCCACTCATTTGAGTTAGTCTAGCCCCCCAACTCATCCAACACCCTGATCGCATTTGAAACACCCGCATCAAAAAGTAAAACGCCCCGAATAACGGGGCGTTTTATTGAGCAGATGCTTGAGAACGTCAAGCCGCAGCGTCCTCAGCCTCTTTTTTCTTCGGTCGTGGCTCGGGCGGGGTGATGTCGAGTTTGATCTTGTCCTTCTCGGCTGCAGCCTCGTCGATATCCACCGACACCCGCCCACCATCGACCAGACGGCCGAACAGCAGTTCGTCGGCGAGGGCGCGGCGTAGGGTGTCCTGGATGAGGCGCTGCATCGGACGGGCGCCCATCAGGGGGTCGAAACCCGCCTTGGCCAGGTGCTTGCGCAGGGCGTCGGAGAAGGTGATCTCCACCTTCTTCTCCGCCAGCTGGGCCTCGAGCTGGAGCAGGAACTTGTCAACCACGCGCAGGATGATGGCCTCGTCCAGCGGCTTGAAGCTGATGGTGGCGTCGAGCCGGTTGCGGAACTCGGGGGTGAACAGGCGCTTGATGTCGGCCATTTCATCGCCCTGCTCGCGCTTGGTGGTGAAGCCGATGGTCGATTTCTGCATAGCTTCCGCGCCAGCATTCGTGGTCATGATGAGAATGATGTTGCGGAAGTCGGCCTTGCGCCCGTTGTTGTCGGTCAGCGTGCCGTTGTCCATGACCTGCAGCAGCACGTTGAACACGTCGGGATGGGCCTTCTCGATTTCGTCGAGCAGCAGCACGGCATGCGGCTTCTTGGTCACGGCCTCGGTGAGTAGGCCACCTTGGTCGAAGCCGACATAGCCGGGTGGCGCACCGATGAGACGCGAGACGGTGTGGCGCTCCATGTATTCCGACATGTCGAAGCGGATGAGCTCGACCCCCAGGGTGAACGCCAGTTGCTTCGCCACTTCGGTCTTGCCTACGCCCGTGGGGCCGCTGAACAGGAAGGCGCCAATCGGCTTGTCGGGCTTGCCCAGGCCAGAGCGCGCCATTTTGATGGCGGCGGCCAGCGCGTCGATGGCGGCTTCTTGCCCGAATACCACGTTTTTCAGGTCGCGGTCGAGGTTCTTGAGCTTGGAGCGGTCGTCGGTCGTCACGCTGTGCACCGGCACACGGGCGATCTTGGAGATGATCTCCTCGATCTCGATCTTGCCGATGGTCTTCTTCTGCTTGCTCTTGGGCAGAATGCGCTGCGCCGCACCAGCTTCGTCGATGACGTCGATGGCTTTGTCGGGCAGGTGGCGGTCGTTGATGTACTTGGCCGAGAGTTCGGCCGCGGCCGACAGCGCCCCAGGCGAATACTTCACGCCGTGATGCTCTTCAAACCGCGACTTCAGGCCACGCAGAATTTCCACGGTCTGCTGCACGCTGGGCTCGACCACGTCGATTTTCTGGAAACGGCGCGACAGCGCAGCATCTTTTTCGAAAATGCCGCGGTACTCGGTGAAAGTGGTGGCGCCGATGCAGCGCAACTGACCCGACGACAGCGCGGGCTTGAGCAGATTGCTGGCGTCGAGCGTGCCGCCCGAGGCCGAACCGGCGCCGATGAGGGTGTGGATTTCGTCGATGAACAGCACGGCGTGCGGCTTGTCCTTGAGTTGCTTGAGCACGGCCTTGAGACGCTGTTCGAAGTCGCCGCGATACTTGGTGCCGGCCAGCAGCGCGCCCATGTCAAGCGAATAGACCACCGCGTCTTCGAGGATGGCGGGCACCTGCCCTTCGGTGATGCGCCAGGCCAGCCCCTCGGCGATGGCGGTCTTGCCCACACCGGCCTCGCCCACCAGCAGCGGGTTGTTCTTGCGGCGACGGCACAGCACCTGGATGACGCGCTCGACCTCATGCTCGCGGCCGATGAGCGGGTCGATCTTGCCCTGCTGCGCCAGCGCGTTGAGGTTGAGGGTGAACTGATCGAGCGGCGATTCCTTGCCTTCCTTGTCTTCGCCCCCCTCTTCGCTGGCGGACGACGCCGACTTCGCCGGCTCCACCGGCTCGGACTTGCGGATGCCGTGCGACAGGAAGTTCACCACGTCGAGCCGGGTGACGCCTTGCTGGTGCAGGTAATAGACGGCGTGCGAATCTTTCTCGCTGAAGATGGCCACCAGCACATTGGCGCCGGTGACTTCCTTCTTGCCGTTGGAGGTGGATTGCACATGCATGATGGCGCGCTGGATCACCCGCTGGAAGCCCAGCGTGGGCTGGGTGTCCACATCGTCGTTGCCCGGCACGATGGGGGTGTTTTCCTTGATGAACGCAGTCAGGCTCTTGCGCAGGTCGTCCAGGTTGGCCGAGCACGCGCGCAGCACCTCGGCGGCGGAGGGGTTGTCGAGCAGAGCCAGCAGCAGATGCTCGACGGTAATGAATTCGTGGCGCTGTTGGCGCGCCTCGACGAAAGCCATGTGCAGGCTGACTTCCAGTTCTTGCGCAATCATCACAAGTCTCCTAAATGGCTTCCATCACACACTGCAAAGGATGACCGGCCTGACGGGCCGCGCCGATCACCTGTTCCACCTTGGTGGCCGCGATGTCGCGGGTGTAAACCCCGCAGACGCCGCGTCCGTCTTGGTGCACTTTTAACATGATTTGGGTCGCTGTTTCGCGGTCTTTATTGAAATAGTGCTGAATCACGACAACCACGAATTCCATGGGCGTGAAGTTGTCGTTGAGCAGGATGACCTGGTACATCGCCGGCGGCTTGAGCCGCAGCGTCTGGCGTTCCACAACGACGGCGCCGCCGTCTGCGGGAGGGGGGGAATGCGAGGTTGAAGCCATGCGCAAAATTGTAGGGAGGTCTGCTTGCGTCTGTGTGCTGCCGGGGGTAATCCCGCAGGGTCGTGCATGCAGGAATCAGGCCATGCATTTGCGGGGGGCTTGCCGAATCACAAGGGGTGTCCCGAACTTGTCGGGCCTCGCTGCGCAAAAAAAGGCCGCACGAGGCGGCCTTGGGGCAACGTGGGCAGAGCTTACATGTGGTCGATCATCACCTGCCCGAAGCCGGAGCAGCTCACCTGCGTGGCGCCGGGAAGCAGGCGCGCGAAGTCGTACGTCACCTGCTTGGAGAGAATGGCCTTTTCCATGCTGGAGATGATGCGGTCTGCCGCCTCCACCCAGCCTAGGTGACGCAGCATCATCTCGGCCGAGAGGATTTCGGAACCGGGGTTGACGTAGTCCTTGCCAGCGTACTTGGGGGCGGTGCCGTGGGTGGCCTCGAACATCGCCACGCTGTCCGACAGATTGGCGCCCGGCGCGATGCCGATGCCGCCAACCTGCGCCGCCAGCGCATCGGAGATGTAGTCGCCGTTGAGGTTGAGGGTGGCAATCACGTCGTACTCGTCCGGACGCAGCAGGATTTGCTGCAGGAAGGCGTCGGCGATCATGTCCTTGACCACAATGTCGTGCCCGGTTTTCGGGTTCTTGAAGGTCATCCACGGCCCGCCGTCGAGCAGCTGGGCGCCGAACCCCTTGGCCGCCAGGCCATAGCCCCAGTCGCGGAAGGCCCCCTCGGTGAACTTCATGATGTTGCCCTTGTGCACCAGGGTCACCGACTTGCGGTCGTTGTCGATGGCGTACTGCATGGCCTTGCGCACCAGGCGCTCGGTACCCTCGCGCGACACCGGCTTGATGCCGATGCCCGAGGTGGCGGGGAAGCGGATCTTCTTCACGCCCATCTCGCCCACCAGGAAGTTGATGACCTTCTTCGCCCCGTCCGACTCGGCGGCCCATTCGATGCCGGCGTAAATGTCTTCAGAGTTCTCGCGGAAGATCACCATGTCGGTCTTCTCCGGGTGCTTCACCGGCGACGGCACACCCTGGAAGTAGCGCACCGGGCGCAGGCAGACGTAGAGGTCGAGTTCCTGTCGCAGCGCCACGTTGAGCGAGCGAATCCCCCCACCCACCGGCGTGGTCAGCGGGCCCTTGATGGACACGACATAGTCGCGCAGGATTTGCAGGGTGATTTCGGGCAGCCACACGTCAGGGCCGTACACCCGGGTGGACTTCTCGCCGGCGAAGATTTCCATCCAGGCGATCTTGCGCTTGCCGCCGTAAGCCTTCGCGACCGCCGCGTCCACCACTTTGATCATCACCGGCGTGATGTCGAAGCCCGTGCCGTCGCCCTCGATGTAGGGGATGATGGGATGGTCGGGAACGTTGAGCGAGAAATCCGGGTTGACCGTGATCTTGTCGCCTTGGGGTACGCGGATGTGTTGATCCATGAGGGGTCTCCTTCAGTCGTTACTTGGCCATTCTATGCCGCAGCTCTGGTCTTGTATATGACATAAGACTACGCCGGCGCACCGCTGTCACGCGGCAGCGTGACGCACCGGCGAGGCTCAGCCGCGGCCGATGCCGTAGTAGCGCAGGCCCGAGGCGCGCACGAACTCGGGGTCCCAGATGTTGCGACCATCGAACACCACGCGGTCGCGCAGCGTGGCCGCCAGGGCAGCGAAATCGGGCGAGCGGAAGGCATGCCATTCGGTGATGACGGCCAGGGCATCCGCCCCCTCCAGAGTGGCGTGGGCGTCGGCAGCGAAGGTCAGCGCCGGATGCTCGGGCAGCAGACGCCGCGCCATGTCCACGGCCACCGGGTCCCAGGCGCGCACGCGGGCGCCCGCCTGCAGCAGGGCGTGGATCAGATCGAGGCTGGGCGCATCGCGCATGTCGTCGGTGTTGGGCTTGAACGCCAGTCCCCACAACGCAAAGGTCTTGCCGGCCAACGCGCCCTGGTAGTGGTCGCTGATCTTCTCGAACAGGCGCTGCTTCTGCCGCTGGTTCACGGCATCCACCGCCTCCACCAGCGCCGCGGCAATGCCATGCTCGCGGGCGGTGTGCGCCAGAGCCTTCACGTCCTTGGGAAAGCACGAACCGCCGTAGCCTGCCCCAGCGTAGAGAAAATGGCTGCCGATGCGATGGTCCACACCGATGCCCTTGCGGATCTGTTCGATGTCCGCGCCCACTGCCTCGGCAATGCGCGCCAGCTCGTTCATGAACGAAATGCGCGTGGCCAGCATGGCGTTGGCGGCGTACTTGGTCAGCTCGGCGCTGGCGGCGTCCATCACCATGATTTTTTCGTGGTTGCGGTTGAACGGCCGGTACAGCTCGCGCATGGTGGCGATAGCCTGCGGGTCGTCGCTGCCGAGCACGATGCGGTCGCCGCGGGTGAAATCTTCGATGGCCGAGCCTTCCTTGAGAAATTCCGGGTTACTTACCACGCCAAGGCGGTGACTGACCCCGCGCGCGGCCAGCTCCGCTTCGGCCAGGGCGCGCACCTTGGGGATGGTGCCCACCGGCGCGGTGGACTTTTGCACCACCACCAGGGGCCCGGTCATGGCACGGCCGATTTCGCTGGCGGCACCCTCGACCTGCGACAGGTCGGCCTGTCCGTTGGGCAGCGACGGCGTACCCACGGCGATGAAGCACACCTGCGAGCCGGGCAAGCCTTCGGCGATGCTGGCGCGCAAGGTCAGGCGGCCCTGTTCGATGTTGCGCCGCACCAGATCGCTCAGACCGGGCTCGTAGAACGGCACCTCGGCGCGATCGCGCAGGGCCGACAGGCGCCCGGCGTCGCGCTCGATACAGGTGACC
This sequence comes from Pseudomonadota bacterium, assembly GCA_021818065.1. Classification (GTDB taxonomy): domain Bacteria; phylum Pseudomonadota; class Gammaproteobacteria; order Burkholderiales; family Burkholderiaceae_C; genus Thiomonas. Next base: position 2,316 of record JAKAFC010000045.1, on the reverse strand, counting down.
TGATTGCCCACATCGGCAAAACATGCTGCGGTCACCAGACCGACGTACCCCGCTCCAATGACTGTGACGCGCATCGTTGTTCTCGCTTTTTCAAATGGGAGTGCTATTTTGCAGGAAGCGCCAGCAGACCACAGACGGATGACGGCGTTGCATCGTGTCACGCAGCTTGCCGCGGCAAACCCCATCGGCTTGACGCACGTCAAGCGTCATGCTGCGCTGCGATATTCAAATCCTTCGATCTATTCCACGCCCGCAGCGGCAGCCCGGCATTTCCCTCCAAGGAGCAGCGTGATGCGTGATCCTCAGCCTCAGCCTCAGCCTCAGCGTCCGACGGCGCGCCGACCCAAATCCAGCGCCGACGTTGCTGCGCCCCCACCGGCACAGACACCCGCACAGGCACTCGCACAGCCGCCTACAGCCGTTGCGCCACCGCCATCCCTCCCGGCGGCAGCCCTGCCGCCCGACAGTAATCAGGGCCTGCGCGATCTGGTGGACCGCGCGGTCCACGCCCTCATGGCCCGAACCACATTGGGCCTATCGCCTGCCTCGCTCGGCCTGGCGCTGACCGATTGGGCCATGCACTTGGCGGCCTCGCCCGGCACCCAGGCCAGCCTGGCGGCGCTGGCGCTGCACAAGCAAGGGCAGTGGCTGCGCTACGCCGCCGAGTCGAGCGCCCGCATCCTGGGCGGCAACCCGGCGCCCTGCCCCGCCTGCGCCGAACCCAGCCCCGGGGACCGCCGCTTTGCCGCACCGCAGTGGCAGCAACTGCCGTTCAGCCTGATGGCGCAGCGGTTTTTGCTGCGCGAGCAATGGGTGGACGCCGCGACGCACGGCGTGCGCGGGGTTTCGCCGCACCACGAGCAGGTCGTCGCCTTCATGGCACGGCAGTGGATGGACATGCTATCGCCGGGCAATTTTTTCTGGACCAACCCGGAAGTGCTCGAACGCACCGCCGCCACCGGCGGCATGAATCTGCTGCAGGGCCTGCGCAACTGGCAGGACGATGTGCAGCGCCTGCTCGACAAACGGCCGCCTGCGGGCAGCGAGCAGTTCCGCCCCGGCCACGAGGTGGCGGTGACTCCGGGCAAGGTGGTGCTGCGCAACCGTCTGATGGAGCTGATCCAGTACAGCCCGGCCACGCCCACGGTGCACGCCGAGCCGGTGCTCATCATCCCGGCGTGGATCATGAAGTACTACATCCTCGACCTGTCGCCGCACAACTCGCTGGTGAAATTCCTGGTCGATCAGGGCCACACGGTGTTCATGGTGTCGTGGAAAAACCCCACGGCCGACGACCGCGACCTGGGCATGGACGACTATTTGCACCAGGGGCCGCTGGCCGCGCTCGACGCCGTCGGCTCGATCGTGCCGCAGCGCAAGATCCACGCCGTGGGATACTGCCTGGGCGGCACGCTGCTGGCGATTGCCGCCGCCGCGCTGGCCGGCCGTGGCGACGAGCGGCTGGCCAGCGTCAGCCTGTTTGCCGCGCAGACCGACTTCACCGAGGCCGGCGAGCTCACGCTGTTCACCGACGAAAGCCAGATCAGCTTCCTCGAAGACCTGATGTGGTCGCAGGGCTACCTCGACACCACGCAAATGGCCGGCACTTTCCAGATGCTGCGCTCCTCCGACCTGATCTGGTCGCGCATGATGCGCGACTACCTCATGGGCGAGCGTCTGCCGATGAACGACTTGATGGCGTGGAACGCCGACGCCACGCGCATGCCCTACCGCATGCACAGCGAGTACCTGCGCAACCTCTACCTGCGCAACGCCCTGGCCGAAGGGCATTACAAGGTGGACGGGCGGTCGGTGGCGGTGGAGAACGTCGCCGTGCCGTGGTTCGTCGTCGGCACCGAGAGCGACCACGTCGCGCCGTGGAAATCGGTGTTCAAAATCCACCTGCTGGCCGAATCGGAGGTGACTTTCGTGCTCACCAGCGGCGGGCACAACGCCGGCATCGTCAGCGAGCCCGGGCACCCGCGCCGCCACTACCGCTGGGCCACGCATCCCGGCGGGCGGCCCTACGTCGACCCCGACCACTGGGTACAACTGGCGCAGGCCGAAGACGGCTCGTGGTGGCCGCGCTGGCACCAGTGGCTGCTGGCCAAGGGCAGCGGCGAGCAGCTCCCCCCTCCTCCCTGCGGCAGCGTGGCCTACCCGCCGCTGGCCCCGGCCCCCGGCGACTATGTGCTGCAACGTTGATCGCCGCCACTCTTGATCTCTCCCATCTGGAAACCCGCGATGACCGACGAGTTGTGCAACCGCCCCTTCGACCAGATCGCCATCGGCGACAGCGCCCGGCTGCAGCGCACC
>JAKAFC010000044.1 GCA_021818065.1 Pseudomonadota bacterium | reverse complement strand
AGCTGGGCGTCAGCACCGAGCCCATGGGCCCCGGATAGACCCAGCCGTAGGTGTGACCGCCGATCTTTTGATAGACCGGGCAATGGTTCATGCACGCGCCGCAGCGGATGCAGCGCAGCATCTCGGCGAAGGCACCACCCACCAGGCTGGTGCGACCGCCGTCGAGCAGCACCACATACATGTGCTCGGGCCCGTCGCGGTCGCCCGCGCGGCGTGGTCCGGTCAGCAGCGAAAAATAATTGCTGATGCTCTGGCCCGTGGCCGAACGCGGCAGCAAACGCATCACCGCCGCCAGGTCTTCCAGGGTCGGCAGCACTTTCTCGATGCCGGTCACGGCCACATGCACCCGCGGCAGAATGGTGCACATGCCCTCGTTGCCTTCATTGGTCACCAGGGCGACCGAGCCGGTTTCGGCGACGACGAAGTTGCCGCCGGTGATGCCCATGTCGGCGTCGAGAAACTTGGCGCGCAAGACTTCCCGCGCTTCGCGCGTCATTTCCGGAATATCGGTCTTGCGCGGTGTGTGGTGCACGCTGGCAAACAGATCGGCGATCTCCTCCTTGTCCTTGTGCACCACGGGGGCGATGATGTGCGACGGCGGTTCGTTGCCGTTGATCTGCAGGATGTATTCGCCCAGATCGGTCTCGGTCACCTGCACCGCGGCGGCTTCGAGCGCGGCGTTCAGCCCCATTTCCTCCGACACCATGGACTTGGACTTGATGGCGCGTCGGCAATCGTGCTTGCGGGCGATCTGTACCACCAGATCGGCGGCTTCTTCGGGCGTCTGCGCCCACAGCACCATCGTGCCGCTGCGCTGGGCTTGCGCCTCGAAACGCTCCAGCCAGACATCCAGCGTGTCCAGGGCCACATTGCGCCGCGCCACTGCGGCATCGCGAATGGCCTCGAAGCCGTCGAGCGCAGCAATGGCCGCGGCGCGCCCGGTGACGAACTTGGTGGACAGCTTCTTGAGGTTCTGCTGCAGGCGCTGATCGGCCAGCTTCTGGCCCGCACGCGCCTTGAACTGCATGGTCTGCGATTGCATGTCAAACCTTCCCGGCGAGAACTTCGGCGATATGCAGCACCTGGGTGGTGTCATCGCCCTTGCGCCGCAGCCGCCCTTCGATCTGCAGCATGCAGCCCAGGTCGCCCAGCACCACGGCGCGGGCCTGCGTTGCCTGAATGTTGGCGCATTTGTCGTCGGCAATGGCGGCAGAAATATTGCCGTACTTCGCCGCAAAGGTGCCGCCGAAGCCGCAGCATTGCTCGCACTGTTCCATTTCGCGCAGTTGTAGACCCGGCACCAGCGCCAGCAACTGGCGCGGCTGCTGCTTGACGCCCAACTCGCGCAGCCCGGAGCAGGAGTCGTGATAGGTCACCTCCCCCTCAAACCGACCCGGCACCTGAGCGACCTGGGCCACGCTGCAGAGGAAATCGGTGAGTTCGTACAGCCGCGGCTGCAGGGCGGCAAACCGCCGCAGCAAGTCGGGCTGATCCTTGAGCACGTCGGGATAGTGCGTCTTGATCGTGCCCATGCACGAGCCTGAGGGGGCGACGATGTAGTCGAAGGCTTCGAACTCGTCGAAAAACTTTTCCGCCAGCGCCAGGGTGGTAACGCGGTCGCCAGAATTGAAGGCCGGTTGTCCGCAACACGTCTGCTCCATGGGCACCTGCACTTCGAAATGGGCCGCCTCCAGCAGCTCCACAGCGGCCATGGGGATGCTGGGCCGCATGACATCAGCCAGGCAGGTGATGAACAGTCCGACGCGTTTTTTCATCAGCGCATTATGACCCGTCTGGCTTGTGGCTCGCTGACGCGAGGCAACCGCGCCATGTTCTTGATCGCGACGCCATGATGCCGCTATTTTTCGATATGCAGGAGAAGTTTCCGGCATATAAAATTTCTGCGATGCAGCAAGTTCACCGTTCCTACTCTGACGAGGCCGTGCCCACCGCGACCGAGCCGACCATTCAGGTACTGGGCCGCGCCTTCAGCCTGCTTGAAGTTTTGGCGCGCAATCCCGATCCGATGCAACTCAAGGACATCGGTGCCGCCACCGGCCTGCACCCGTCCACCGCGCACCGCATTCTCAACGATCTGGTTGTGGGGCAGATGGTGGAGCGCGTCGAAGCCGGTACCTATCGGCTGGGCATGCGCCTGCTGGAATACGGCAACCTCGTCAAGGCGCGCCTCAGTGTGCGCGAAGCCGCCCTCGGCCCGATGCGCGACCTGCACCGCCTGACGCACCAGCCCGTCAATCTCAGCGTGCGGCAGGGTGACGAGATCGTCTACATCGAACGCACCTACAACGAGCACTCCGGCATGCAAGTCATCCGCTCGGTGGGCGGACGCGCCCCGCTGCATCTGACCTCGGTGGGCAAGCTGTTTCTGGCGGCGGACGACGCCCCTCGCGTCAAGGCCTATACCCTGCGCACCGGTCTGGCCGGGCAGACGCGCAACAGTATCACCAATCCCCAGCAGCTCGAACGCGAACTCGGCAAGGTGCGCCAGGACAGCTTTGCGCGCGACAATGAAGAATTGGAACTCGGTGTGCGCTGCATGGCCGCCGGGATTTACGACGACTCGGGCGAACTCATTGCCGGTCTGTCGCTCTCGGCGCCGGCCGATCGTCTGATGGAAGACTGGCTGGAAAAGGTGCAGGCCACCGCGCAACGCATCTCGGCGGCCCTCGGGTATCGCGGCGTGCCGCGGTAAGGTCAGACCGGCGTTGCGCAACTGCTGCGCCCCGCTGGACCTTAAGCGCAGCAGCTCACTCGCCGAGATGCGACGGCGCCTTGTCCACCAGCGCGGTGTGCACAAGCCCTGGCATCGGTTGTTGCGGCTGGGCTGCGCCCACCTTTGGCGCCCGGTCATGCAGCGCGTCGAAGCCCTTGGCCTCCAACCAGGTGCGGATCCGCTGGGCATCGCCGAAATGGGAGTATTTGCCCCAGGCGTCGAGCAAGACAACGATCACCCGACGGCCTTCGAACTTGGTCTGCAGCACCAGGCAGTGTCCAGCCTCGTTGATGTAACCGGTCTTCTGCAACAGAATGTCCCAACCACGGTTGAACACCAGGTGGTCGGTGTTGCGGAACTGCAGGGTACGCCGCCCAACGTCGACTTCGCTTTCGGGATGCGTGGAAAACTCGCGGATGAGGGGATAGTGGTACACCGCCTTCACCAACAAGGCCAAGTCATGGGCCGTGGACTCGTTCTGCGGCGACAGACCCGTGGGCTCGACATACCGTGTGGAGTTCATTCCCAGCGCCTTTGCCTTGGCGTTCATGGCCGGAATGAAGGCGGCCAGACCACCGGGATAGTTTCTTGCCAGCGCGTGCGCCGCGCGGTTCTCGGAGGACATCAACGCTAGCTTGAGCAACTCTTCGCGTGTGAGTTTGGTGCCCGGACGTAGCCGTGACGAGCTCCACTTCAGCGTGTCGATATCTGCGTCGGTGATCTCGATGACCTGATCCATGGGCTGGTGGGCATCGAGAATCACGGCAGCCGTCATCAGCTTGGTCAGCGAAGCGATCGGTCGTGCCAGATCGGCGTTCTTGCTGAGCAGAACCCGATCGGTCCCCTCATCGACGACGAGGGCCGAACCCGACCGCAGAGCCAGAGGATCATCGTTGGCCGCCGTTGATCCATGGGACACCTGCAGTTTGTCCGCCGTGCGAACGGCAGCCGATGCAGCGCCCGACACCAGCGCGGTCTTCAGGACCTGGGGCGTGTCTCGGCCCAGTTCGGGCGCGGACCGTTGCACCGCATCACGCCTCGTCGAGCCCTTGGCGACGGTTCGCACTGTGACGCGCTTGGACGCGACGCGCCGCTCGACCTTTTGGTGCGTCGGCGCAGGGTGCAGGGGCTTGCGCAGCGTGCGGGCACGCTCGTTGTGAACCGCCGACGTCCGGACCAGCCGCGATTCCGGCTTGCGCGTTGCAAGCTTCTTGGTGGCATGCACCGGCTTCTTGTTCGGCACCGTTGACGGACGCGCGGCAGACGGCGACGCCTGGTCCGTTGCACTGTCGGCCGCGAACGACGGCATGGCGCAGAACGCCAGCATCCAAGCCGCCAAGATCAGCAGACCCGACCTGCGAAACCATGGAACAAACGACGCCGGGGTCATGATGGTGCGAGCGCAAAAGGATGAAAGTGAAACCAGCCTAACAAAGGCGTCAAAAACAAGCAAGATCAAAAACTTGAGCAGCTTTCCTGATGTCGAATCGAACGAACGCCGGAACGCGCCGCAGCAAAAACAAACGGCCCGCTGCGCGCAGGGCCGTTCGAGAAAACCACAAGCCTACCAGAGCGCCACAAGCAAGCTCGCGGCGCACCGGTTCGCAGGCCGGGTTTGACCCGGCCTGCTTCACTCTCAGAACATCTTGCTGTAGCTCGCCAGCCCAGGATTGCCCTTGACGCCAATGAGTTTGGGCTCATTGACCTTCAGCGGCTTGATGACCTTCTGATGCTTGAGGTATTCCTCAACGATGTCCCAGATGGGCGGGTTGTCCGGCGTGGCGCTGGCCTGCTGCACCGGCGCCCATCCAGCCACCTTGTAGGTTTTCTTCGGGTCGATGGGCTTGCCGCCAAGTCGCATGTCTTGAATGCGGTTGCCGATCTTCTCGCGCGGGGCGCAGGTGTACTCCAGGGCACCCAGGCGCACCATGTCGCCGCCCTGCTGGTAGTAGGGATCGGGGTTGAACAGGTTGTCGCAGACGTCTTCCATGACGTTCTTGACGGTCTCACCCGTCATTTCCGTCAGGGTGCAGTAGGGGTAGGTGATTGCCAGCTGCGTCATCATGTCTTCACGCGTGATGGGCGCGCCGGGCAGCAGGCTGCCGCCCCAGCGGAATCCAGGCGAGAACGCCAGATCGCCGCCGCGCACGGCGAGCATGGCATCGACCACGAGTTGGTCCCAGGTGCCGTTGAAGTTGCCACGGCGATACAGCAGGCCCTCGGTATGGGCCAGCACTTCGGTCAGCTTGCTCTCGTACGGCGCACGCAACTTGTTGATGAGCGCTTCCATTTCCGGATCCGCAGGCAGCAGCTCGGAGAACACGGGCAGCAGCTTGTACTTGTAGCCCACCATCTTGCCGTTCTGCACGTCGAAATCCATGACGCCCATGAACTTGCCATGCGAACCGGCATTGGTCACCAGGGTCATGCCGCCGGACGGACGACGAATCTCCACGGCAACGGCTTCGCCATCGTGGGTGTGGCCACCGAAGATGCAGTCGATACCTTCGACTAAGCTGGCCATCTTGCGGTCGACGTCCATGCCGTTGTGCGAGATCACCACGACGAGTTGCGCGCCCTTCTGCTTGACTTCCTTGACCACCTTTTGCATGTGGTCGGTGTCGATGCCAAAGGTCCAGTCGGGAATGAGGTAACCAGGGTTGGCAATCGGGGTGTAGGGGAAGGCTTGGCCGATGATGGCGACTTGGACGCCATTCATCTGCTTCATCACATAGTTGGGAAACACCGGGTCGCCGAAGTCGTTGGTTTTGACGTTCTGCGCGACGAAATCGATCTTGCCCTTGAAATCCTTGTTGACGATTTCCTTGACGCGGTCTTGGCCGTAGGTGAATTCCCAGTGCGCGGTCATCACGTCCACGCCCAGCTTGAGCTGCGCGTCGACCATGTCCTGGCCCTTGGTCCAGAGCGACAACGCGGTGCCCTGCCAAGTGTCGCCGCCATCGAGCAGCAGCGCACCGGGGCGTGAAGCCTTGAGCTGCTTCACCAAGGTCGCAATGTGCGCGTAACCGCCCATCTTGCCGTATTGCTTGGCCGCACGGACAAAGTCGAGGTAGGTGAAGCCATAGGCTTCGCGGGTGTTGGGCTTGAAACCCACGCGCTTGAGGTACTCGGTACCGACCAAGTGCGGCAGGTGCCCCTCCATACCGGCGATGCCGATATTCACATTGGGCTCGCGGAAATAGACAGGGCGCAAATGGGCATGACTGTCCGTCATGTGCAGGAAATGCACATTGCCACTTTTCGGCGGGTTGTAAAGGCTCTTGACTTCAGCGGCGGTTGCTTCACGGGTCATGGGGAACCCAGTGGCTGCGGCAGCTGCCAGAACACCCATAAATTCACGACGGGTCAGGCTCATTCAAATATCCTCTTCAAAAAATAAAAAGCCCGCCAAATCCATAGCGATAAGGCGGGCGCCAATCAAATTGAATTCTTATTATGGTTAGTTAGCGTTGACAGGAGACTTCGGATCCATCAACAGGGCCATCACATCCTTCATTTGCTGCTCGGTCAGGATCTTGTGGGCGCCGAAAGACGGCATCCAGCTGCAAGCATTGAATGCGGCGGAGTCATAGATGCGGCCCCAGGTGTATTTGAGGATCGCTTCGCTGTTGCCACGCAGCTTGCCGTAGTCGACCAGCGAGGGGCCAATGTTGCCCTGGGACGGGTCGTTCTTGACCATCTCGTGGCAGGCAAGGCAGTTGCCGCCGCTCGGTACAGCGGGGTTGTCACTCCACTGTTTACCCTTGCCATCCTGGGCAATCTTCAGGCCAGCCTTCCAGTCGCCCATGTATTGCCCATCCTTGGGATACACGATGCCAGCCAGCGCCTCGGATTCGAGTTGCTTGCTCATCTCAGCCGGCATCGGCTTGCCCATGTACTCGTACTTCGAGCACTCGTATTGCTGCTTGGTCTGCTTCAAACGATCCAGACCAGCCTGTCCTTTGGCTTCGAAGTCGTTCTTCAGGATGCTTTGAAACGACGCCGTCGCGAAGGGGTCGCTCCCGCTGGAGGCGGATTGGTTCATACCGGCACAACCGCCGAGCACGCCGGCAGCCGCGGTCATGAGTACGAGCAAAGTGGTTCTTTTCATGTTGTCTCCTCGATCTCAGCGCTTGAACGACGGCGTGTGCAGCGTGGCGCCATTCGAATTCACACCCATGTAGGTAATCAGGTCGATCACGGCGTTGGACGTCATCTTGGGCATGGGGAAGCGTTGCTGACGGAAGCACGCCAGCATGCGCCATTCGAGTGTGCGTGCCACACCTTGCGAGTTGGGATAAGCCGGCCAGGTGGCATACGACACGGCAGCACCGTTCGGGCCGTTGTCAACCAAGTCGGGCAGAGCCGAGATCTTGATGCGCTTGCCCTTTTCGGAGTGGCAAGTGGCGCAGGAGAAGCTGAACGGACCACCACGGTAGAAGAACAGCTTCTTGCCGTTTTCGTAGGCCAGCTTTTCTTCCGGGGTGTTCTGCGGGATGGCGATCTTCATGCCATCGGATTCGTGGGCAACATACATGGCCATGTTGACCAAGGGCGTGGCATTGCCGCTTTCCTTGGCAAAGGCGTCATGTTCGGCCTGCTGCTCGGTAAATCCCTGCAGGGTTTCCATGCAGGTGATGAGGCGGGATTCCAGATCCTGCACTTTGCCAGTGTCAGCGAAGTAACGCGGCAGTTGCGCATAGGCACCCTTGAGCACGCCCGGGCCGAGACCCAGATTGCATTGCTCCATCGAAGCCTTCTTCGGACCACGCTTTTCGGTCCACAGCTTCTTGCCGTCATCGATGTTGAAGTCGGCAGGGTTGCCGCCCATCTCGTTCATCAGGGCCAGGTAAGCATTGCCCTGCTGGGTCACGGATTCGGCAGCTTGCGCCTGGTGGGTCAGCGCGCCAGCCCACATCATGGCAGGCAGAGCAACACCGGCCAGCACAGCGGCTTTTTTTGTACGGTTTCTCATAGTCTCCTCGCAGCGGTGAATAAACCAGAATGCGTGGGGCCTGAACCCCACGCATGAGATGCATCAGGACACCGTGGTGTCTGCCGTGGACGTATCGCCCTTGTTGTCGATCCAGGACACGGTCACCTTGTCGCCGGACTTGCCGCCCTTGAAGCGGAACTCCAGGAACGGGTTCTTGGAGATCGCGGTACCCCAGTCGCAGGTCATGACCGTCTTGTCACCGCTCTTGCAGGTCACGGTCTGGATGAAGTGGGCGGGGATGATTTGGCCAGCCTTGTCTTTCAGCAGACCGGTTTCTTCCGGGTGGGTCATCAGCACGCGAACCACCACTGCGTCGCCTTCGACGTTCGCCCGCATACGCATCGGGAAAGCCATAGTGTTACTCCTTGATTTGAGTGGATGCTGTTTGTCAGCACCAAAAAGATTTCAGTGAAAACGCCTGGAATTGCGATCAGCCGCCGCAACCGCCGAGCGTGACCTTGATTTCTTTCTTACTGAACAGCAGCTTGTCACCGACCTTCGCCACAGCGTAGACGTTGGAGGTCTGCGCCATCTTGATGCGGGTGGCCACGTTGGGCACGGAGGCGTCGGTCATGTTGAACTGCGCGACCAGCGACGTGGGGTTCTTCTCAACCACGATGCCCAGGGCAGTGGTGCCCGCGGCATTGCTCTTGACACCGACCGGAACCACGGCACCGTTCTCGGCGATGTCCGGACCGATGATGGAGACATCGGTGCTTTCCGTGGGCGTGGCACCCCAGATCTTGGCCACGTCGGCGAACGACTTGGCTTCGAACAGCGGAGCATTCCAACCCGGAGCGTCAGCGGCCAGGGCGACGTTGGGCACGAGACCAGCGGAGGCAGCAACGCCCAGGGCGGCTGCGCCGGCACCGATCTGCATGACCTGGCGACGAGTTTGATTCATCAGTCTTCTCCTTTAAGTGAACAGGACGTACCTGTATCTAGATAACGTGTTACTGCTTCGCGCCGTCGACAATCCACTGCGCAATCATCTTGGCATCGGCTTCGCTGATGGACTGTGGCGGCATCGGGATGGAACCCCAGACACCAGAACCGCCCTTGATGATGCGTGTGGTCAGCTCGGCGACCATGTCTTTCTTGCCACCGTACTTGCCAGCGACTTCCTTGTAGCCGGGACCGACCAGCTTGGTATCACCCAGGCTGTGGCAACCCAGACAGGATTTGTCCTTCAAAAGAGCAACCACCTTGGCGTCGGGGCTGTCAGCTGCAGCCGCCTTTTCTTTGGCTTTTTTCTCCTGCTCAGCCGGCGACTCGGTCACCAATCCGCGGATCGGACCCCAAGTACGGTACTGGTCAGCCAGGTTGCCGTTGTTGTTCAGGGCAAACTCTGGAATGAAGCTGGTGATTTTGGGAGCTGGAGCGCAGTTTTTCATGCAATCCTTGTTGTGGGTATCCGGGATACCCCCATTCCCGATCTCCTTGCCGGGCCACATCCCATGGTTCCAGATCATGCCATTACGGTTGGGCAGCATATCCTGAACTTGTTGCACATTGTCGCGCGTGAGCACGAAGTTGCTCGGCACGACGTTGGCCAGGTTCAGCAAGTAGGCCACCAGGGCATAGGTGTCATCCCACGACAACGAGCCCGGCATGTTCCACGGCATGGCGCGGTGGATGTAGTCGAACAGCGTGGAAACCGTCGACAGCTTCTCGATGGTCGTTGCGCCGTCGTTAATGTCGGCCAGCTTGGCAACGCGACCCGTCTTGATGTCCTGCTTGGTCGCCTGATAGGCACCGACCAGGGGCGGGAACACGGCATTGGAGTCGGCAAAGTCACCGTGGCAGGACGCGCACTTGGCTTCCCACAGCTTGGTGCCGGTGGCCACGCTGCCCTGACCCACAGGCAGACCCTGGAAATCGGGGCGGACGTCGATGTTCCATGCCTTGATTTCGTCGGGGGTGGCCGTGCGACCGAGCGCCGCGTCGAGCTTCACATCCTTTGCAGGAACTTGGGTATGAATGGGCGTGCCGGCGGCAAACGCAACCGAGGCGCCACCGACGAACATCCCACCCAAAATGGCCGCCAGCGCGGCTTTACGAATTTTCGAGTTGGACATTGCGAACATCTCCATTTTCTTCAACTTGCCAGGTTTGGATTGCGTTGTTGTGATAGACGGACCGGATCCCACGCACCTTGCGCAGCTCCGCGTAGGTGGGTTGCACCATGCCGGTTTCGTCGATCGCACGACTTTGCATCAACGCGACTTGTCCCTTCCAAACCCAGGGCACATTGAAGCGGGTGAAAGCCTTGCTCTGGATCGGCCCTTCGAGGCGGGCGGGTTGCCAGTTGACACCACCATCGAACGACACATCCACGCGCTTGATCTTGCCGCGGCCCGACCAGGCCAGGCCCGAGACGTTGTACAAACCCTTGTCGAGCAACACCTGACCGCCAGACGGCGAGGTGATGACGGACTTGACCTCCATCACCGAGGTGTACTGACGCAGGCGTCCGTCGGGCATCAGGTCGACATAGCCCACCGTTTCGTCCTTGGTGGCGAACGGCTGGGTACCGAGCTTGATACGACGCAGGTACTTGATGTTGGACACACCCTCGACGCCCGGCACCACCAGACGCAGGGGGTAGCCGTTTTCGGGGCGGAGCATTTCGCCGTTCTGGCCGTAAGCAACCAGGACTTCACCCGACAGCACCAGCGACATGGGGATGGTGCGGTTTTCGGTGGAGCCGTCAGCACCCTCGGCCATGATGAAGCGCACACCCTTGAGGTCGGCACCGCAGTCTTCCAGAATGTCGATCAGCGGCACGCCGGTGAACTCGGAGCACGAGACCATGCCGTGCGTGTACTGCACGGTGGGCAGAGCCACATTGCCCCACTCCATGGCGGAGTTGGCGCCGCACTCGATGAAGTGGAAGCGCGACACCGGCTGCATGCGCATGATGTCGCCGACCGTGTAGACCTTCGGGTTCTTGATGAGGTTCTTCTCACCCATCACCATGAAGCGGAAGTCTTCCGGATTGATGTCGTACCAACCCTGGTGCGAGCGGTTGAAGTGCAGACCGGAGGGCGTGACGATACCGAACATGCCCTGCAGCGGAGCGAACGCGACGTTGGCCTGCGTCACCGCGGCCAGACCCGGACTGATCCGGCGCACCAGATCCTTTTCGTACTTCGACGGCATGCCGTAGGGCGGCTCGTCCACACCCTTGCCCAGGGTGGTACGCCATTCCTGCTCCTGAAGGATGAACTTGCTGCCCTTATCACCCTCCCAGTCTTTGCGATCGGCTGCATAGACGTTCGCTGCGCCGCCAGCGGCCATGGTGGCACTGGCAGTCAGGAATGCCTTACGCAAAAAATCGCGGCGACCCCCCTGAACCTGGGCAATCTGCTCAGCGCTCAGGAAGTTTTCCGGCGCTTTGCGCAGCCGGCCTAGCTTCTTTGTGTAGTCACTCATCCTCTTTCTCGCTCTTAGTAAGCACGTCGGGCCAAGCGATCCGTCTGCGAAACCGATTCGGGATCATCCAGCTCGATGGCAATTTGAGTACACACGGTCCGGCACAACTGCACTGCCTTCTCGCTTTGCACACGGTAGTAAACCAGATTGCCGACGCGACGCTTGGCGACGACACCGGCTTGATACAACACCTTGAGATGCTGAGACACGTTGGGCTGGGTCGAATCGACCGAGCTCATGATGTCACTGACACTTTTTTCCCCAGTACAGATGGAGTTGAGAATGCGCAGCCGTAGCGGCGTTGCGAGAACGCCGAACAGCTCGGCTGCGGAGTCAAAAACCCGTTCAGCATCGACCGAGAGATCGTCTGCGGGAGATGTGACCAGTTCCGGGAGTGTGTCGATTTGTGGCATGTGAATATGCTTATAAGCAAGCACTGATATTTTTCAAACCCTGTCCGCCCTTGTCCACCCTTGATGGCTAGGAGTTTCCCTAGTCAGGTGCGCGCAATTGCATCAGGAATTTGCTGGAGGGCAAGTGGGTCTTCCAGCGTGGAGAGATCGCCAGGATCGCGACCTTCGCAGATCGCCTGGATGGCCCGGCGCAGCATTTTCCCAGATCGCGTCTTGGGCAGTGCGGTGACCAGGCAAATACGCTGCGGCCGGGCGACGGCGCCAAGCGTGGCGTTGACATGCGCCGCGATCGCATCCTGCTGGCTGGCGGCGTCGAGCGCCTCGGCGGCGGGGCGCAGCACGACAAACGCCCATGCCGCCTGGCCTTTGAGCGCGTCCTGCACCCCGACCACCGCGACCTCGGCCACCGCAGGATGGGCGCTGATGCACTCTTCGATTTCTCGGGTACCCAGCCGGTGACCGGCGACGTTGATGACGTCATCGGTGCGGCCCAGGATGGTGTAGTAACCGTCCGCGTCCTGGCGTCCCCAGTCGAAGGTGGAATACACCTGCAGGTTGGGGTATGTACTCCAGTAAGTATGCTGAAAGCGGGCATCGTCGCCCCACACGGTCTGCAGGCAGCCTGGCGGCAACGGCCAATCGACGGCCAGCACGCCCTTCTCGCCCACGGCCACCGCGGCGCCATCGGTTTCGTTGCGCAGGCAGACCTTGTAGCCCGGCATGGGCACGCCGGGCGAACCGGGGCGCGCCGCAACCTCCGGAAACGCCTGCGGCGTGGCCAACATGGGCCAACCGGTTTCGGTTTGCCAGTAGTTGTCGATCACCGGTTTGCCCAGCGATTGCGCCACCCAACTGCCCGTGGGCTCGTCCAGGGGTTCGCCCGCCAGAAAGATGGCGCGCAGACTGGACAGATCGTGCCGGTGCAGCAGCGCCGGATCGTGGCGCTTGAGCACACGCATGGCGGTGGGCGCGGAAAACAAGAGGTTGGCGCGGTACTGCTCGATGATGCGCCAGAACACCGCGGCATCGGGGCGGATCGGGGTGCCCTCGTAAAGAATGGTGGTCATGCCGACCAGCAGCGGCGCATAGACGATGTAGCTGTGCCCCACCACCCAGCCGATGTCGCTGGTGCTGAAAAACGTCTCGCCCGGCTTGCCGCCGAAGATCAGCCGCATCGACATGTGCAGGGCGACGGCATACCCCCCGGTGTCGCGCTGCACGCCCTTGGGCTTGCCGGTGGTGCCCGAGGTATAGAGGATGTAGCTCGGGTGCGTGGCGTCCACCCAGACGCAGGGCACTTGGGCCTGGGCATGGCGGACACGCAGCTCGGCGTAGGACACGTCGCGGGGCTGCTGCCTGGACCACCCGACCAGCCCACGATCGACGATGAGCACATGCTGCGGCTGGTGCTGCGCCTGCTGCAGGGCGGCATCGAGCAGCGGCTTGTAGGGCACGGCCTTGCCGCCGCGCGATCCGGCGTCGGCGCTGACGATGACCTTGGGCTGCGCATCCTCGATGCGTGCGGCCAAGCTGACCGAGGCAAACCCGCCGAACACCACGGAATGCACGGCACCGATGCGCACGCAAGCCAGCATGGCGAACACCGCTTCAGGGATCATGGGCATGTAGATCAGCACCCGATCTCCCTGCTCCACTCCCAGCGCCTGCAGACTGGCCGCCATGATCTGCACTTCGCGGTGCAACTGCGCGTAGCTGAAGCGGGTTTCGATGCCGGTCTCGGTGGAGACGTAAATCAGGGCCGCCTGCTCCGCGCGATGCTCGAGATGCCGATCCACGGCGTTGTGGCAAAGGTTGGTCAATCCCCCGGGGAACCAGGGCGCAAAGGGCGGGCGGCTGGCGTCGAGCACTTGGCGCCAAGGTTGCCGCCAGTCGATCCATTGCGCCTGCTCGGCCCAGAACGCCTCGGGGGACTCGACGCTGCGGCGATAAACCTCGGCGTAACGCGGTGCAGTGGAATCGGACATCGATGGCCTCCAGTGTGAATGTCAAATCAGCCTAGGCAGAGGCGCTGACGCCCGACTGACTTCGGAAGGACTCAGATCTTGACCACCAGACGGCCCCGCACCTGGCCGTCGAGCAGCGCCTGCGCCGCGACCTGCGCCTGATCGAGCGGGATGTCGCGCGCCATGCGCTCGATCTGCTCCGGTGCGATCAGATCGACAAGCCTCTGCCACGCTTTGCAGCGCGCACTGCGCGGCTGCATCACACTGTCAATGCCGGCAAGGGTGACGTTGCGGAGAATGAAGGGCGCAACGCTGGCCGGAAAGTCCATGCCGCCTGCCAGACCGCAGGCCGTCACCACCCCGCCCCAGCGCGTCTGCGCGCAGGCATTGGCCAGGGTGTGGCTGCCCACCGTGTCCACCACCGCGGCCCAGCGTTCTTTCTGCAGCGGTTTGCCCGGCGCGGACAGGGTGTTGCGGTCGAGAATGTCGGCGGCGCCGAGTTCGCGCAGATAGGGCTCCTCCTGCAGTTTGCCGGTGGAGGCTGTGACACTCCAGCCCAGCTTGGCCAGCAAGGCCACCGCCACGCTGCCCACACCGCCGCTGGCGCCCGTCACCAGCACCGGCCCCTGCTTGGGTGTTGCGCCATCGCGCTCGATGGCCAGCACGCACAACGCCGCGGTGTAGCCCGCCGTGCCCAGTGCCATCGCCTGACGGGCGGTGAAGCCGCGGGGCAGGTGCATCAGCCAGTCGCCGTCGAGCCGTGTCCGCTGCCCGAGACAGCCCCAGTGCGTCTCGCCCACGCCCCAGCCGTTGAGCAACCAGGCATCCCCTGGCTGCCAGTCGGGGTGGGTGCTTTGCAGCACGGTGCCGGCGCCGTCGATGCCAGGCGTCATGGGCCAGCGCCGCACCACGGGGCCGCGATCGGTCAGCGCCAGCGCATCCTTGTAATTCAGCGTGGAATACTCCACCGCCACCGTCACATTGCCTTCCGGCAACGCGCTTTCGTCGCACTCTGTCAATGCGGCGTGGAAAACGCCGTCGGTTTTGTCCAGCCGCCAAGCCGTGAACATGGTGTGTCTCCTCGATCAATGCTGTCAGTCAGCTCGTTAGAGTCAGGTCAGTTGCGCATGCAAGCCTGCCATTTTGCACCGCACAATCGTTGACAGGGCAGACCGATCTTCATAAATTTGCGCTCCTATGCGTGTCAACCCCCTGTTCGCCCCTCTCGTCGTGGCGTGCTGCCTGTTTTGCAGCGCGCCGAGTTGGGCCGACCCGGCGGCACTGCCCAGCATCGATCCGGCTCAGCCCTCGGCCAAGGCGCTCAAGGACGTGCAGAACGCCCAGCGTGACGAGGCCTCGTTGCGGCAATGGTTGAACAACAACGGCTTTGTGCACCAGGTGTCCACCCGCGCCTCCGATCTGGTGGTCAACGCCCTGAGCTTTCTCGGCGTGAAGTATCACTATGGCGGCGATTCCGCGCGCAGCGGCTTCGACTGCTCCGGCTTCGTCCGCTACGTCTATCAAGAGACGCTGGGCACGGTGCTGCCGCACAACGCCGCGCAGCAAGCCCGCGAGGGCGAAAAAATCTCGGAAAATCAGCTGCGCCCGGGTGATCTGGTGTTTTTCAACACCCTGCGTCACGCGTTTTCGCATGTGGGCATTTACATCGGCAATGGCCAGTTCATCCATTCGCCGCGGCCGGGGCAGAGCATCCGCATCGAGAACCTGGACATGCCCTACTGGGCCAAGCGCTTTGACGGCGCTCGCCGCATCCTTACCGGCGCCAGCGCGCCGTTGGACGCCAGCGGCCTGATACCCAGTGCCGAAGCCGCCAACCTGCCCAAGGCCGATTCCGCGGCAGACAACGCGCCTGCGGCGCGCTGACCCGCCGCCTGCCGCACAAGCGGCGAAACGTCAGGCCCTCGACCCTCAACGCCGCGGCGGCGGCAGATCGGTGCAACTGCCCTCGGCTGCTTCGGCCGCTAGGCCCATGCTCTCGCCCAGCGTCGGATGCGGGTGGATGGTGCGGCCGATGTCCACCGCGTCGGCGCCCATTTCGATCGCCAGCGCGATTTCGCCGATCAGATCGCCGGCATGGGTGCCGACGATGCCGCCGCCGACGATGCGGTGAGTGGCCGCGTCGAACAGCAGTTTGGTGAAGCCTTCGTCGCGCCCATTGGCAATCGCCCGGCCCGACGCGCTCCACGGAAACAGCCCTTTGGTCACGGCGATGCCCTGTGCGCGGGCGGCGTCTTCGGTCAGTCCGACCCAGGCGATTTCCGGGTCGGTGTAGGCCACGCTGGGAATCACCCGGGCGTCAAACGCCGAACGCGCCAGCGCCGCGTCGCCCTTGAGTTCACCGGCGCAGACCTCGGCAGCCACATGCCCTTCGTGCACCGCCTTGTGCGCGAGCATCGGCTGGCCGACGATGTCGCCGATGGCGAAGATGTGCGGCACATTGGTGCGCTGCTGCGCATCGACCGGGATGAAGCCGCGCTCGTTCACCGCCACGCCGGCTTTGTCGGCGGCGATTTTTCGGCCATTGGGCGCACGGCCCACGGCCTGCAGCACCAGGTCATAGCGCTGCGGCTCAGTCGGTGCACCGTCACCCTCGAAGCGCACCCAGATGCCGTCGGCCTTGGCTTCGGCAGCAACGGTCTTGGTCTTGAGCATCATGCGGTCAAAGCGCTTGGCGTTCATCTTCTGCCAGACCTTGACCAAGTCGCGGTCGGCGCCGGGCATCAGGCCGTCGAGCATTTCCACCACGTCCAGCCGTGCGCCCAGCGTGGAATACACCGTGCCCATTTCCAGGCCGATGATGCCGCCGCCGATGATCAGCATGGTCTTCGGCGCCACGTCGAGTTGCAGCGCGCCGGTGGAATCGACGATGCGCGGGTCATCGGGCAGGAACGGCAGCCGCACCGCCTGCGAACCGGCGGCGATGATGGCGCGGGCAAAGCGCACGGTCTGCGTCTGTCCGGTTTTCTCCTGGCCGTCGCCGCTGGTCAGTTCGACCGCGACGTGGTGCGCGTCGACAAAGCTGCCGTAGCCGCGCAGCACCGTGACCTTGCGCATCTTGGCCATTGCCGCCAGCCCGCCGGTGAGCTTGCCGACCACCTTGGCCTTGTGCGCAGCGAGCTTGGCGCGATCGACCTTGGGCGCGCCGTACTCCACGCCGAGGTCGGCGAAATGCGCCGCTTCGTCGATCACCGCAGCAACGTGCAGCAGCGCCTTGCTGGGGATGCAGCCGACGTTCAGGCACACGCCACCGAGCTGGGCGTAGCGCTCGACCAGCACGACCTTGAGCCCCAGATCGGCGGCGCGGAACGCGGCGGAATACCCACCCGGCCCGGCGCCGAGCACCAGCAGGTCGCACTCCACATCGACCTGGCCGCTGAACGCGGCGGCCGGCTGCGGCGCGGCAGGGGCTGCCGACGTGCTGGCGGCAGGCGCAGCGGGGGCGGTGGGCGCCGCAGCAGTGGCCGGGGCGACGGCGGCAGGCTGCGCCGCCTCACCGCTGGCCTCCACCTCCAGCAACACCGAGCCTTCACTCACCTTGTCGCCGAGCTTCACCCGCAGGGCCTTGACCACACCGGCCGCGCTACTCGGAATCTCCATGCTCGCCTTGTCGCTCTCCACCGTCACCAGCGACTGGTCCACCGCAATCGTGTCGCCAGCCTTCACCAGCACCTCGATCACTTCCACATCCTTGAAGTCCCCAATGTCGGGAACCTTGACTTCGACTGTTGCCATCGCTCGCCCCCGGTCAGATCAGCACACGCCGCAGATCGGCGAGCAGTTCGGCCAGCACCGTGGTGAAGCGCGCGGCCATCGCGCCGTCGATCACCCGGTGGTCATACGACAGCGACAGCGGCAGCATCAGCCGCGGCTGGAACGCGGAGCCGTCCCACACCGGCTTGATCTGCGACTTGGACAGCCCGAGGATGGCCACTTCCGGCGCGTTGATGATCGGCGTGAACGCGGTGCCGCCCACCCCGCCCAGGCTGGAAATGGTGAAGCTGGCG
>JAKAFC010000215.1 GCA_021818065.1 Pseudomonadota bacterium | reverse complement strand
TGAGAGGTAGTGCGCGGGAGCGGAATCGGGCTGGGCAGCCAACACCTGGGCGATCGCCCGATCGGCCAGCACCCGACGCTCGGCATCCAAATCGGCGTGAGTGGCGGACAGCGGGGGCGTCGTGGCACACTGGCCGAGGCCATTGGCACGAGCAGCAGCACGAGCCCACGGGCCAGGGCGGCAACGGCGAGATCGATTCGGTTCACGCGGGTGTCCCGTCGTCGGGGCCTGCCATTCAGCGGGATCGGCAAGGGGGTTTAAACCGCGGCTTCTCGCGCCCTGGCTCAAGAGGGCAGGCCGGAGATGGCTCGGTGCTTGGCCAGTAGGTTGCGCTGCAGCCGGTCCTCTGCGTTGGCCAAGCGCGCACGGTTAGAGTTCCGGCCTGTTCCCACCTCGCGGTCTCCTCCCATGATGTTCCCATTCCGCCGTCCACCGCCGCTGCCCAACGGCGACGCTCTCGAACCGGGGCAGCTCGCTGCCGTGGCGGGTGTGCTGCTGGCCACGGTGCTGGTGGTGCTCGATGGCACCATCGTCAACGTCGCCCTGCCTACCATCTCCAGCGCGCTGCAGGTGAGTGCGTCGCAAGCGATCTGGGTGGTCACGGCCTATCAGCTGGCCCTGGTCATGGCACTGTTTCCTGCTGCGGCCGTGGGCGACGCGGTCGGGCATCGCCGCCTGTACGTCGGTGGCGTCGCCGTGTTCACCCTGGCGTCGGCGCTGTGCGTGGCGGCACCGGGTCTGGGTTGGCTTGCAGCCGCGCGCTTCATTCAAGGCCTGGGCGGCGCCGCCATCATGGCGCTCAACGCGGCCCTGCTGCGGGCCATCGTGCCGCAGCGCATGCTGGGGCGGGCCATTGGCTGGAGCGCGCTGACAGTTGCCCTGTCCTCGGCGGCCGGGCCCACCATCGGCGCGGTGATTCTCTCTCTGGCCGACTGGCGCTGGCTGTTTGCTGTCAACCTGCCAGTCGGTCTTCTTACCTTGCTGGCGCTGCGCCGTCTGCCGCACGGCTTGCCGACACGGCGCCCGCTCGATCGGTTGAGCATGGTGCTGAACGCCGTGGGCTTTGCCGCGCTGGTGCTGGGCGTGGACCGACTCGCCGCGGCGCCCGCCCAGGGTGCATTGCTGCTGGCGGTGGCGACGGCGGCCTTCGTCGGCCTGATGGCGCGTGAATGGCGGGTGGAGGCCCCGCTCATCCCGCTGGATCTGCTGCGTGTGCCGGCGTTCCGGCTGTCGGTGTGCGCTTCGGTTGCCTGCTTCGGGGCGCAGATCGCGGGCATCGTTGCCCTGGTGTTTGATGTGCAGAACCGTCTGGGCGCAAGCGCGCTGGTCACCGGCCTGGCCCTGACACCGTGGCCGCTCACCGTCGCCGTGGCCGCACCTCTGGCAGGGCGGTTGGCCGACCGGGTCTCCACCGCGGCGCTGTGCACCTTTGGCGCCGTCAGCCTTGCCGCGGGCCTGCTGCTGGCCGCATGGCTGACGCAGCAACAGCGCTTGCTGCCCCTCGTGGCCAGCACGGTGCTGTGCGGTTTGGGCTTCGGCTTCTTTCAGGTGCCCAATAACCGCAACATGTTGCTCGCCGCCCCCAAAGCCCGCAGCGCCGCGGCCGGTGGCATGCAGGCCACCGCACGGCTTTCCGGCCAGACGGCGGGCGCAGTCGCCAGTTCGCTGGTGTTTCATCTGGTGGCAGCGGCGCATGCCCCCAGGGTCGGTCTGCTCGTTGCCGCGGCCATGGCCGCCTTGGGCGCCGCTTTCAGCGCACTCCGGGTGGCACAGCCCACGGCGCAATGACCCTGCACGGCCCAACAAAAAGCCCACCGCAGAGGTGGGCTTGCATGGGTGAAGCGGTGGTGGGTTGTGACAGGCTCGAACTGTCGACCTACGGATTAAGAGTCCGCTGCTCTACCAACTGAGCTAACAACCCGTTCTTCTGATTTTACCGACGCGGCAGACAGGGCCGACGCTTGGTGGGTCGTGCGTGACTCGAACACGCGACCAACGGATTAAAAGTCCGCTGCTCTACCGACTGAGCTAACGACCCCCGCAGAAATCAAGCGCGAGATCATAGCATGGCGTCAACGGCGCGCGCCACCAGCATCATGCCCATGGCGGCTGTCACCATCACGCTGGAGCCGAAGCCGGCGCAGTTCAGGCTGTTGTCGCGCGGGTTTGCCGCGTGGCCGGGATCGCAGGAGGCGTCGGCCCGCACCACGGCCTCGGTGCTGAACACGCTCAGCACGCCCAGCCGCCCACTGCGCGCGGCGCCATGCTGGCGGCGCAACTGGTAGCGCACATTGGCCAGCAGCGGGTCGTGGGTGGTATCGGCCAGATCGGCGCAACGCAGGGCATCGGCATGGCGCTTGCCGCCTGCGGCACCGGCCATGAACACCGGCTGGGCGCGCTGCAGGCCCAGTGCGGCGATGGCCGCCTTGGCGCGGACCTGATCGCAGCAGTCGAGCACCACCTGTGCCTCGGCTGGAATTTGCTGCGCCGGGTTGGCGGCATCGACGAAGTCTTCCACGCAATGCACCAGGCAGGCGGGATTGATCTGCGCGAAGCGGTCACGCAGCGCCAGCACCTTGGACATGCCCAGGGTGTCGGTAAGCGCCTGGATCTGCCGGTTGACGTTGGACTCGGCGACATGGTCGAGATCGATCAGGGTGAGCTGACCCACGCCACTGCGGACCAGCGCCTCGGCGGCCCAGGAGCCTACACCACCGACGCCAACCACAACCGCGTGCGATTGCGCCAGACGTTGCGCCCCGGCGGTGCCATACAGCCGCGCCAGCCCGCCGAAGCGCCGCTGCAGATCGGGGGCGGCGGGCTGGTCGTCCAATGCAACCGGCATGGAGAAAGTGGGTGCGCCGGGCATCAGGCCATGCGCTCGACGCGCCAGGCCTGATACTTCACCCCCAGGACCGCACCGCCGACGATGGACAGAAACGCAATCCAGCTGGTGAGCGACAGGGTGGACACTCCGCTCATGCCCTGGCCCACGGTGCAACCCAGCGCGGTGACGCCGCCGATGCCCATGAGTGCGCCGCCAACCAGATGATTGGCTGTGTCTTCGGCGCCGCGAAACCCTTCCCAGCGGAACTGGCGGCTGAGCAGGGCCATGCCAGCCGAGCCGGCGATGACGCCAAACACCGAGACAATGCCCAGGGTGAGCACATTGCTGGCATCGCTGTACATCATGAACCAGAACAGGGTGTAGGCCAGCGGGGCGACGAAGCTCAACGACTCCATCTTGTTGTTCTGCGTGCCGATGTACGCCGCTTGCAGGGTTTGCGGGTCTTCGGCCAGGAAGCCCAACTTGCCGGAGAGATACCAGACGCCGACGATGATGGCGCCTAGGCCGAACCCGGCCAGCAGATTGTTGGTGGTGCGGAACTCGCGCGCGCTCAACGCCCAGCCGCCCAGCAGCACGCTCACGCCGATGCCCAGAGCGAACTGCAACGCGGCCAGCGGCAGGCCGGTGAAGCGCGCGACGATGGCGGGCAGATCCTGCGGCCCTGCGAGGTTGACGGCCACGGTGTCGAGCAGCCGCACCCGCACCTCGGCCGTGAGGCCGCGCAGGGTGATGTAGGCGAACACCGCAATCATCATGAACACCACCACGGCCTTGAGATTGCCCTCGCCGATGCGCACCAGGGTCTTGCTGC
>JAKAFC010000214.1 GCA_021818065.1 Pseudomonadota bacterium | reverse complement strand
GGGCGCACGGTTGTCAATGCCATTGTGGAGAGCCCGCCATCGCGGTGAACTGATGCAGATCAAACCCTCACCAGCTCCGGCTAGGAAGCGCTCGGCAACGCCGATCATTACAAAATGCTCGCCACGACCCAGGACATGGCCACGCCCAGGCGCCTCGTTGGGTCGGGAAAACCGCCGCCGATCCGGGACGCCTTTGATCCAAGTTCAGTTTTGTGCGAAGAGCAGTTTGCTCACGGTCTCGTTGTCGATCGGTTCGTCGAGCAGGGTCCGCGCCAGCAGGTCGCTGCCCAGCAGCTGCGGCGCAAACAGCATGTCGGGCTGCACGCGGCGGATCTTGGCCAGATGCCGCGCATCGTTCACCCCGGCGATGGTTTTCACGCCGGGCGCCAATTCCTTCACCGCGAGCACGGCGAATGCGTTCTCGGCATCGTCGTCGCGCAGGGTCAGCACGGCCTTGGCCAGCGGCACGCCGGCTTGCTCCAGAATCTCGTTGCGGCTCGCGTCGCCGACGATCACGTCGGCATCCTCCGGATACGGCGAGGGGCGTCCCGGCGACGCGATGACCGTCACCGGCACGTTGCGGCCGTGCAGTTCCTGCCACAGCGTGTAAGCCAAGCCCGAGACCCCGATGATGACGTAATGGTTGCGGCGGTTTTCGCGTTGCATCCTGCCCTCCAAAGCACGTTTCAAGCTGCCGCCCACCAGCGGCCCCATGACCACCGACAGCGTGGTGGCGAACACCGTGATGCCCAGCACGATGAGCGAGACGGTGAACATGCGCGCCTCGACCGTCCTGGGCACGATGTCGCCATAGCCCACCGTGGACATGGTCTCCACGGCGTAATAGAAGGCAGTGGGCAGATCCCGGATCGGCGGCGCATAGCCCGGCCCGAACCACAGGCTGCCGAGCACACCATAGATGAGCAGGCTGCCGATGCCCAGCAGCGCGAACAGCGAGCTTGCCGCCAGGCTGCTGCGGTTGAAATGCCGCGCATAGACGGCCAGCACGACGACGAGCGCCGCCGCGACGGCGAACACCGCGTCGGGCCGATGCGCGAACCCCAGCGCCAGGCCCGCCGACAGCACGGCCAGCAACAGGCTGATGACCCAGGCCACCCGGGCCCGCAGCACCAGGCCGATGGCCATCAGCAGCAGCCCCGCGCCGATGATCCCGCGCGGAACTGCCGCCAGGTCGGCCAGATGCGTCATGGCGCCGGTGCCATGCTGCACGACGGCTTGAAACCCGAGCCGCAGCGATCCAAGCTGAGGTCGGATCTGCAAGACTCCGCAAGCCACGGCCAGCAAGGCCGCCAGCACCTGCGGCCCCTGCTCGTGCCAGACATGCAAGACCCATCGCACAACCCCGGCCAAGCGCGCGCGCAGCGATTTCAAGCGCTTGGCGCGATGCGAAACCGCGGGGCTTGTAGGCGCCGGGGGGCCGCCGGGCGGACCGGCCGGCGAATCTGGCTCCGGCCCAGACGCAGTCATGGCCGGAGCACCTTGCCCGGGTTCATCAAGCCCTGCGGATCCAGCGCGGCCTTGATCGCCCGCATCATCGCTACCGCCACCGGGCTCTTGTAGCGCAACAGGTCGTCCAGCTTGAGCTGGCCCACGCCGTGCTCGGCCGAGAAGCTGCCGCCACAGGCCGCCGCCGCGTCGTGCACGATGCGGTTGCAGGCGTCCTGGTGCCGCGCCAGGAAATCCGCCGCATCCCCGCCGAGCGGGGCCTGCACGTTGTAGTGCAGGTTGCCGTCGCCCAGATGGCCGAACACCACCAGGCGCGCGCCCGGCAGCGCCTGCGTCACCAGCTCGGCGGTGCTTTCGACGAAGGCCGCCATGCGCGAGATGGGCACGGCGATGTCGTGCTTGATGTTGAGTCCTTCCTGGGCCTGCGCCAGCGGAATGTGCTCGCGCAGCGCCCACATGGCCTGCGCCTGCGCCAGGGTCTGGGCGACGGCGGCGTCGACCACCCTGCCCTGTTCCATCGCCAGGCCCAGCACGGCTTCGAGCCGGGCCTGGGCATGGGCTTCGCCCTCGTTGTCCGACAATTCCAGCAGCACGCACCACGGGCTCGACAGCTCCAGCGGCAGGCGCAGCCGGGGGAAATGGCGCTGCACCAGCTGCAGGCTGTGCGCGCTCATCAGCTCGAAGCCGGTCAACCCGGCACCCAGCGCACCCCGCGCCTGCTGCAGCAGGTCCACGGCATCCTGCGCGTGGGCGACCAGGGCCATGGCGGTGCGCCGCGCCGCAGGGCGCGCGAACAACTGCAGGCTGGCCGCGGTAATCAGCCCCAGGGTTCCCTCGGCGCCGATGAACAGGTCGCGCAGGTCATAGCCGGTGTTGTCCTTGCGCAGCGCGCTCAAGCCGTTCCAGATCTGGCCCTGCGGGGTCACCACTTCCAGCCCCAGGCACAGCGACCGCGCATTGCCGTAGCGCAGCACGGCCGTCCCGCCGGCGTTGGTGGACAGCACGCCGCCGACAGTGGCGCTGCCCTCGGCCGCCAGGCTCAGGGGGAACAGCATGCCGGCGCCGTCCGCGGCCTGCTGCACGGCGGCCAGCACACAGCCGGCTTCGGCCACCAGCACGCCATCGGCCGTGGACAGGTCGCGAATGCGGTTCATGCGCCTGAGCGACAGCAGCAGCTCGGTGCCGCTGGCATCCGTCGTGGCGCCGCCCACCAGGCCGGTATTGCCGCCCTGCGGCACGATGGGCACGCGGTGCGTGGCGCACAACTGCACCACCTCGGCGACCTGCGCCGTGTCACCCGGCATGGCCACGGCCATGGGCTTGCCGTGATAGCGCTTGCGCCAATCCGTGGCATAGGGAGCAAGGTCGTGCGCCTCGCTCAGCACATGGCTGGCCCCGAGCAGCGCGCGCAAGGCGTCGAGAAAACGGATGCGTTCGGCCTTGTTCATGGCTTGGCGCCGTTGCGTCCTGCGGGTACCGCGCCCGGCAAGGCCGGCCCGGCCTGCAAAGACGCGGGCCTGCGCGCATGGGTGCGCAGCGTGGCCGCCATCACCCCGAAGGACACCAGCGCCAGGGCGCACTCGCTCCAGGCCAGCGCGCGCGACAGCGGGGAAGGATCGGTCAATCCCCGCACCACGCCTTCGGTCATGTAGAACCACACCAGCATGCTCATCCACTGGTAGGTGTAAAGGCGCCCGCGCCACATTCCCGGCGCCGCCGCCAGCAGGGGCAGCACCTTCAGCACCAGCCACGAGCCGCCCGGGCGCAGCGGCGCCCACCACAGCTCCCATCCCAGACACAGCGCGACGAGGGCCAGCCACAGCAACAGATTGGCACGGCGCCAGGCCGGAGCGGCAAACCGCGGCGGCGGGGGCGCGGTACGCAGCGGAAGTTCGGTCGCTTGCTCCATGTCGCCCTCAAGCCAGCTTGCGCGCCGCTTCGGCCAGGCGACGACCCAGCGCCGTGGCCAGGCGCAGCTCCTCGGCCGTGGCGTCAAGTCCGGCGTCGTGCCCGGCATGGTGGCTCGCGCCGTAAGGCGTGCCGCCGCTGCGCGTGCTCATCACGTCAGGCTGGCCGGCGAAAGGCAGGCCGACGATGAACATGCCGTGATGCAGCAGCGGCAACATCATCGACAGCAGCGTGCTTTCCTGCCCGCCGTGCAGGCTGCCGGTGGAGGTGAACACGCAGGCCGGC
>JAKAFC010000043.1:15362-17608 GCA_021818065.1 Pseudomonadota bacterium | reverse complement strand
AGCTCAACACCGCCATCAAGCGCGCGCGCTTTCTGGCGCTGCTGCCCTACACCGACCTGCACAAGGGCTAATCCGGGGACGACACCATGCAAATCATTCTTCTCGAAAAAGTGTTGAACGTCGGCAACCTCGGCGATGTGGTCAAGGTCAAGGACGGCTATGCCCGCAACTACCTGATCCCGAAAAAAATGGCCCGCCGTGCCACCGCCTCGGCGATGGCCGAGTTCGAGGCACGCCGTGCCGAAATGGAAAAGCACGCCGCCGACAAGCTCGCCGCCGCGCAAGCAGCCGGTGAGAAGCTCAGCGGCCTGGTCATCACCCTGGTGCAGAAGGCCGGGGTCGATGGTCGCCTGTTCGGCTCGGTGACGCACAGCGACGTCGCTGAGGCGCTGGTGAAGCAGGGCTTCGAGGTGAGCAAGTCGCAGGTGCGGTTCCCCGCGGGCCACGTCAAGACCACTGGTGACCACCCGGTGTCTATCGCCCTGCACACCGATGTCGTCACCGACATCACCCTGCAGGTCAAAGCCGAAGCGATGTAATTCGTCGTCTTTGCCGTTGCGACAAGGGCCGCACATGCGGCCCTTGTCGTTTTTCGTGCACCGTGCCCGGCTGCGGCACAATGCACCATTGCCCACCGAGCGCGCGTCCCGCGTCGGCCACGGACTCCCCGCCATGCAAGACCAAGCCCTCGACGCCATTCGCACGCCGCCCCATTCCATCGAGGCCGAACAGTCCGTCCTCGGCGGGCTGCTGCTGGACAACCAGGCGTTCGACAAGATTGCCGACCTGCTGGTGGCGGCGCAGTTCTACCGTTACGAGCACCGCGCCATCTTTCAGGCGATTGCCGATCTGGTCAACGTCGGCAAGCCCGCCGACGTCATCACCGTGCTGGAGGCCTTGCAATCGCTGGGCAAGCACGAGGAATGCGGCGGCCTGCCGTACCTCAACGCGCTGGCGCAATGTGTGCCCAGCGCTGCCAACATCCGACGCTACGCCGAAATCGTGCGCGAGCGGGCAGTGCTGCGGCAGTTGGTGACCATCAGCGACGACATCGCGCAGAACGCGCTGAACCCACAAGGCCGCGCGGTGCAGCAGATTCTCGACGAGGCCGAGTCGCGCATCTTTGCCATCTCCGAAGAAGGCGCGAAGTCAGCGGCCGGATTCCAGTCGATGAAAAGCCTGCTGGGCGATCTGCTCGAACGCGTGACGCATCTGTCCGAGCTGGGCGGTACCGACACCACCGGCGTGCCCACGGGCTTTGCCGATCTCGACCGCATGACCGCCGGTCTGCAGCCGGGCGATCTGGTCATCGTCGCCGGACGGCCCTCGATGGGCAAGACGGCGTTTTCCATCAACATCGCAGAGCATGTGGCCGTCAACGAGCAACTGCCGGTCGCCGTGTTCAGTATGGAAATGGGGGCATCGCAGCTGGTGCTGCGTGTGGTGGGTTCGATGGGCCGGATCGACCAGAGCCACCTGCGCACCGGACAGCTTTCCGAGGACGAGTGGACGCGTCTGCCCGAGACCATCGAGCGGCTGGAAGACGTGCACATGCACATCGATGAAACGCCAGCGCTCAACCCGCTGGAACTGCGCGCCCGCGCCCGTCGCCTGGCGCGCCAGTATGGCGGGCGCCTGGGGCTGATCGTGGTGGACTACCTGCAGCTCATGTCGTCGTCGCGTGACGGCGAGAACCGGGCCACCGAGATTTCCGAAATCTCGCGCTCGCTCAAGGCCCTGGCCAAGGAGCTGCATTGCCCGGTGATCGCGCTGTCGCAGCTCAACCGCGATCTGGAAAAGCGAACCGACAAGCGCCCGGTGATGAGCGATCTGCGCGAATCGGGTGCGATCGAGCAGGATGCCGACGTCATCCTGTTCATCTACCGCGACGAGGTCTACAACAAGGACTCGAAAGACGCCGGGGTGGCTGAAGTCATCATCGGCAAGCAGCGCAACGGCCCCATCGGCACGGTGCACTTGGCCTTCCTCAAGCCGCTCACCCGCTTCGAGAACCTGACCCGCGAGTTCTGATCGGTCGCGGGCCGCGCGGCAGCGGTTTCAGAGCACCTCGCTGGCGTAATCGGCCAGGCGGCTGCGTTCGCCCCGCGCCAGGGTGACGTGGCCGCTGTGGCCCCAGCCCTTGAAGCGGTCGACCACATAGGTCATGCCTGAACTGCCTTCGGTCAGATAGGGTGTGTCGATCTGCGCGATATTGCCCATGCACACCAGCTTGGTGCCGGGGCCGG
>JAKAFC010000043.1:0-15352 GCA_021818065.1 Pseudomonadota bacterium | reverse complement strand
CGCCTCGTCGATGATGACGTACTTGTTGAGGAAGGTGCGCCCGCGCATGAAGTTCATGCTCTTGATCTTGATCTTGGAGCGGATCAGGTCTTGCGTTGCGGCACGTCCCCACTCACCACCGGAGTTGCCGCCTTCGCTCTGGTTGAGCACTTCCAGGTTGTCGTCGAGCGCGCCCATCCAGGGGCCCATTTTTTCTTCTTCGGTGCCGGGCAGGTAGCCGATGTCTTCGCCCACCGGCACGGTCAC
This sequence comes from Pseudomonadota bacterium, assembly GCA_021818065.1. Taxonomy (GTDB): domain Bacteria; phylum Pseudomonadota; class Gammaproteobacteria; order Burkholderiales; family Burkholderiaceae_C; genus Thiomonas. The sequence continues at coordinate 15,106 of JAKAFC010000043.1, read as the reverse complement.
GCGGGTGACGATGATCTCGTTGTAGCGCCGTGCATCCAGCACCTGCGACAGGCCCGCGGCCAGGGCCAGCAAGGTCTTGCCGGTTCCGGCCTGTCCGGCCAGGGTGACGAAATCGACCTCCGGGTCCATCAGCAGGTTGAGCGCGAAATTCTGTTCGCGGTTGCGTGCCGTGACGCCCCAGATGGCGTTTTTCTGGTGCGTGTGGTCACGCATCACCTGCAGCACCGCGGTGTTGGCCCGGATCTCCTTGACCCGCGCATACAGCGGTGGGGCACTGCCGCTCTCCCAGTACACGGCCTGGTTGACCAGCATCTGGCCGACGAACTTGCCCTGAACCCGGTAATAGGTGTTGCCGGCCTGTTGCCAGCTCTCCACCGACTTGGCCTGGCGGTCCCAGAAGTCGGGCGGCAGCACCAGCATGCCGGTGTACAGCAGGTCGGCGTCGTCGAGTGTCTTGTCATTGGCGTAGTCCTCGGCGTGCAGCCCCAGGGCACGCGCCTTGACCCGCATGTTGATGTCCTTGGACACCAGCACCACGGGACGCTCCGGATGCAGGCGCGTGAGGTCCTGCAGCACGGCCAGAATCTGGTTGTCCGCCTTGCCCTGCGGCAGGGCGATGGGCAACTCCACGTCGTGGGCGCGGGTCTGGAAGAACAGGCGGCCCTTGGCTTCGGCATGTCCGGTGCGGCTCAGGGCGATGCCCTGGTCCATGGCGCCGCTGGTGTCGGCAACCAGGGCGTCGAGTTCGCGGCTGACTTGACGGCCGTTGCGCGCCACTTCCGACAGCCCCTTCTTGTGCGCATCCAGTTCCTCCAGCGTCACCAGCGGCAGGTAAATGTCGTGCTCCTCGAAGCGATACAGCGACATCGGATCGTGCAGCAGCACATTGGTGTCGAGCACGAAGAGCTTGGCCGGTTCGGTGCGCCCGACCGTACGTTTGGTCTCGGCGCTGCGCGTGGGCTTCTTCGCGGCGACCGTCGGGGCTGGCGTCGCAACCGCAACAACGCTGACTGCGGCGCTGGCGGGTGCCGCCGACGGTGTGCTGCCGCGCGCTGCGGCCTTGGCTGCAGGTTTGGCTGCCTTCTGGCGGACCGTCTGTTCTGCGGCCGAGGCTGGCGCGGCCGTTTTGGCTGTCTGCGTGAGCAGGCTGCCCATGGACTTGGGAGGGGGAGGCAGAGGCATGGGAGGGTGGACGATGTTGGCGAAAACGACGTCGGGGGCGGATCAACAAAAAACCGCTGGCCGTCGATCAACGGCGCAGCGGTTTGCGGGTGTGGGGCCTTGGCGCCTGGGTGGCGGCACAAGCCCGCACCGGTAGGGAGGCAGAGCCTCGGCCCCGCCGGGCGGGATGCTGCGGGATCGGGTGTTCAAGACAGGAACGCGCAGGCGGTGGTGGGATCAGAGTTTCTGGATCACGTCGAGCACTTCGTCCACATGCCCGGCGACCTTGACGCCACGCCACTCCTGGCGCAGCACGCCGTCGGCGTCGATGACGAAGGTGCTGCGCTCGATGCCCTTGACCTTCTTGCCGTACATGATCTTGTTCTTCACCACACCGAACATGTGGCAGAGCTTCTCTTCGGTGTCGGCGATGAGGTCGAACGGCAGTTCGAGATGGGCCTTGAACTTTTCGTGCGACAGCAGGTTGTCGCGCGAGATGCCGAAGATCACGGCGTTGGCCTGCTCGAATGCAGCGAAGTGGTCGCGGAAGTGCATGGACTCGGTGGTGCAGCCCGGCGTCATGTCCTTGGGGTAGAAGTAAAGAACAATTTTTTTGCCCAGATAGTTTTTTGGGCTGAACTGGACGCCACTGGTGGCGGCGGCTTCGAAATCGGGTACTACTTTATTCAAGACCAAAGCCATGAAGTCTCCTGCTGGGCTGCGGCATCGTTTGGCGCCGATGCGTCGGTGTTGTGCAGATTCGGGCAAACGGACTGACGTAAAACGCCATTTTATCGTGCACCGCAAAACGGGCGCTCATTCGATGATCAAGGCGGCCAGAACCTGACGGCCTTCTCCGGCCAGAATGTTGTAGGTTCTGCAGGCGGCGGCGGTGTCCATCACCTCCCAGCCGATGCGCTGCGCAATAAGCTGGCGCATGAGTGCGGGGGAAAGAAAGTGCTGCTGTCGGCCGGTGCCGATGAGCACCAATTCCGGTCGCGGCTCGAGCAAAGCGTCGATGTGGGCGGCCTCCATGGTGTGGACGCTGACCACGCCCCAGGGCTGGGGTGGGCGCTGCGGCGCGAACACACAGGCCGCGTCGTGGCGCACGCCATTGACTTCGACATACCCGGGCCCGTAGGCGGAAACCATTTGGGTGTCGGGGCTGAAATCGGGTTGGAGTTTCATGGCGGCGGTGCAGCACGCGGACTGGGCGAGGGCGGCGCAGTGTGCGCGCCGTTCGGGCGGTGCAACAGGGACCATGGTGCCATGCACGCCGTCCGACCTTCAGACCAAGGTAAATTATAGGGTTCGCTCATCGCGCCGCCGGTGGGGCGATGGCGCGAGTCCCTGGTGCAGATAGGGGGCTGGCCATGATGTCGGGGCGCGATGGCCTGATCCCGTGGCCGAGCAAGTGAGGTGGTTGTGCGCGAATTTCGTAAATCCGACAAATTGGCCGATGTCTGCTATGACATCCGCGGGCCCGTGCTCGACAAGGCGCGGCAGATGGAAGAGGACGGCCAGCGCATCATCAAGCTCAACATCGGGAATCTGGCGCCGTTCGGCTTCGAGCCGCCCGACGAGATCGTGCAGGACATGATCCACAACCTGCCGGGAGCCGCGGGCTACACCGACTCCAAGGGGCTGTTCGCGCCGCGCAAGGCCATCGTGCACTACACGCAGGAGAAGGGCATCGCCGGGGTGGGCATCGACGATGTGTTCATCGGCAACGGCGCGTCCGAGCTGATCAACATGGCGATGAACGCGCTGCTGAACAACGGCGACGAGGTGCTGATTCCGGCGCCCGACTACCCGCTGTACACCGCGTCGGTGGCGCTTTCGGGCGGCACGCCGGTGCACTACATCTGCGACGAAAGCAGCGACTGGTATCCCGACATCGCCGACATCCGCAGCAAGATCACGCCCAACACCCGCGGCATCGTGGTCATCAACCCGAACAACCCGACCGGGGCGCTGTACCCGCGCGAGTTGCTGGAGCAGATCGTGCAGGTGGCGCGCGAGCATGAGCTGATCGTGTTTGCCGATGAGATCTACGACAAGATGCTCTACGACGGCAACACCCACACCAGCATCGCGTCCCTGGCCGACGACGTGCTGTTCATCACCTTCAACGGCTTGTCGAAGAACTACCGCTCCTGCGGCTATCGCTCCGGGTGGATGGTGGTGTCGGGCAACAAGCGCCATGCCCGCGACTACATCGAAGGGCTGACCATGCTGGCGTCGATGCGGCTGTGCGCCAACACGCCCGGGCAGCTGGCCATCCAGACGGCGCTGGGCGGCTACCAGAGCATCAAGGATCTGGTGGCGCCGAACGGGCGGTTGACCAAGCAGCGCGATCTGGCCTACGCGTTGTTGACGCAGATTCCGGGGGTGAGCGTGGTCAAGCCCAAGGCGGCGCTGTACATGTTCCCACGGCTCGACCCCGAAATCTATCCGATCGCCGACGACCAGCAATTCGCCTACGACCTGCTGGCGCAGGAGAAGGTGTTGATCGTGCAGGGCACCGGCTTCAACTGGCCGCAGCCCGACCATTTCCGCCTGGTGTTCCTGCCCAATGCCGACGACCTGACCGAAGCCATCGGTCGCATCGCCCGCTTCCTCGAACAACTGCGCAAACGCCAGCGCGTTGCCGCCTGACCCCCACGCATCCCCTCTATGAAACCCTTGCAAATTGCCGTACTCGGTGCCGGTACTGTGGCCAGTGGCGTGGTCACCGTGCTGGCACGCAACCAGGAAGAACTGCAGCGACGCGCCGGGCGTGGCATCGCCATTGCCGCGATCGCCGCGCGCAACCCCGACAAGGCGCGCGCCACGCTGGGCGACGCCCTGCCTATCACCACCGATTTCATGGCCCTGGCCACCCGGCCCGACATAGACATCGTGGTCGAACTCATGGGCGGCATCAGCCCCGCGCGCGAGTTGGTGATGGCGGCCATTGCCGCGGGCAAGCATGTGGTCACGGCCAACAAGGCGCTGCTGGCGATGCACGGCAACGCTATCTTCGCTGCGGCGCAGGCCAAGGGCGTGATGGTCGCCTTCGAGGCGGCGGTGGCCGGTGGCATTCCCATCATCAAGGCGGTGCGCGAGGGGCTGGCGGGCAACCGTATCGAATGGATCGCGGGCATCATCAACGGCACGACCAACTTCATCCTGTCGGAGATGCGCGACAAGGGCTTGGATTTTGCCACCGCGCTGCAGCAGGCGCAGGCGCTGGGCTACGCCGAAGCCGACCCCACCTTCGACATCGAGGGCGTGGACGCGGCGCACAAAGCCACCATCCTCTGCGCCATCGCCTTTGGCGTGCCGGTGCAATTCGACAAGGCGTACGTCGAGGGCATTACCGCGCTGCAATCGGCCGACATCCGCTACGCCGAGCAACTGGGCTACCGCATCAAGCTGCTGGGCATCACCAAACACACGGGGCAGGGCATCGAGTTGCGCGTGCATCCCACCTTGATTCCGGCCACACGGCTGATCGCCAATGTCGAGGGCGCGATGAACGCCGTGGTGGTGCAGGCCGACGCCGTCGGCCCCACGCTGTACTACGGCAAGGGCGCGGGTTCCGAGCCCACGGCCTCGGCGGTCATCGCCGATCTGGTGGATGTCACCCGCCTGCATACCGCCGACCCCGAACACCGCGTGCCGCACCTGGCCTTCCAGCCCGACGCCATGAGCGATCTGCCCATCCTGCCGATGGCGCAGGTGGTCACCGCCTATTACCTGCGGCTGCGCGTGGCCGATCAGACCGGGGTGCTGGCCGATCTCACCCGCATCCTGGCCGACGAAGGCATCTCCATCGACGGCCTGATTCAGCGCGAAGCCGGGGAGGGCGAGCATCAGACCGACGTCATCATCCTCACCCACGACACCGTCGAGTCGCGCATGAACGCCGCCATCGCCCGCATGCAGGCCCTGCCCAGTGTGCACGCGCCCATCGTGCGCATTCGCAAAGAGGAGCTGCGCTGATGCGTTACCTGAGTACCCGTGGCGAGTCTGCCACCCGCGGCTTTTCCGACATCCTGCTCGAAGGCCTGGCGCCCGATGGCGGCCTTTATCTGCCCGAGCACTATCCGCAGATCGATGGCGCCACGCTGGCGCAATGGCGCGGGCTGTCGTACGCCGAGCTGGCCTTCGAGATTCTGTCGCGCTTCATCACCGACATTCCGGCGGACGATCTGCGCGCCCTGATCGCCAAAACCTACACCCCCGCGGTGTTCGGCGGCCATGCCGAGATCGTGCCGCTCAAGCCGCTGAAAGCCGAGCCGGGCATCGCGCTGCTGGGCCTGTCCGAAGGGCCGACGCTGGCCTTCAAGGACATGGCCATGCAGTTGCTGGGCAACCTGTTCGAGTACGCGCTGGCGCGCCAGCATGCCGAACTCAACATCCTCGGCGCCACCTCGGGCGACACCGGCAGCGCCGCCGAGTACGCCATGCGCGGCAAGCGCGGCATCCGCGTGTTCATGCTGTCGCCCTTCGGCAAGATGAGCGCGTTCCAGACCGCGCAGATGTACTCCTTGGCCGATGCCAACATCCACAACATCGCGGTGCAAGGTGTGTTCGACGACGCGCAGGACATGGTCAAGGCCGTGTCCAACGATCTCGACTTCAAGCGTCGCTGGCGCATCGGCACGGTCAACTCCATCAACTGGGCGCGGCTGGCGGCGCAGATCGTGTACTACTTCGCCGGTTACTTCCAGACCACGCGCAGCAACGACGAACAGGTCAGCTTCACCGTGCCGTCGGGCAACTTCGGCAACATCTGCGCCGGGCATGTGGCGCGCATGATGGGCCTGCCCATCCGCAAGCTGGTGCTGGCGACCAACGAGAACAATGTGCTCGACGAGTTCTTCCGCACCGGCGTCTATCGCCCGCGCAAGTCGGCCGAGACCCACCACACCTCCAGCCCGTCGATGGACATCTCCAAGGCCTCGAACTTCGAGCGCTTCGTCTTCGACCTGCTGGGTCGGGATGCGGCGCGGGTGCACGACTTGTTCGGCAACGCCCTGGGCCGCAAGGGTTTCTTCGACCTGTCGGCCGATCCTGCCTTCGCCCGCGTCGGCACCGACTATGGCTTTGCCTCCGGCAGCAGCACCCATGCCGACCGACTGGCCACCATCCGCAGCGTGTGGCAGGGCAGCGAACGGCTGATCGACACCCACACCGCAGACGGTGTGAAGGTGGCGCGCGAGCACCGCGAGCCCGGCGTGCCCATGCTGGTGCTGGAGACGGCGTTGGCGGCCAAGTTCGCCGACACCATCCAGGAGGCCGTGGGTGTTGCGCCGCAGCGCCCCGCCGGGTTGGACGACCTTGAGCGCCGCCCGCAGCGTTTTGCCGTGATGCCGGTGGACGTGGAGGCCGTCAAGTCGTACATCGCCACCCACTGCGCTTCTGGCCCCGCAGACCATCCATGAAGGTCGTGGGCTTTGCCGGGTTTTCCGGCAGCGGCAAGACCACCCTGGTCGAGGCGCTGGTGCAGCACTTCGTGCTCGACGGCCTGCGCGTGTCGGTGCTCAAGCATGCCCACCATCGCTTCGACATCGATCACCCCGGCAAGGACACCTGGCGCCACCGTGAGGCAGGGGCCTACGAGGTGCTGGCCGCGTCCGACCACCTGATTGCCTTGCAGCGGCGCGTGTCGCCGCCTGCGGAACTGGGTGTGCCCGAGTTGCTGCCCATGCTCGACCCGCGGGTGGACTGGGTGTTCGTCGAAGGCTTCAAGGCTGCCCGTCTGCCCAAGGTGGAGATCTGGCGCTCCAGCACCGGCCGACCGCTGTGCTACCCGCAAGACACCTTGATCCGCGCCATCGCCACCGATTCTCCGCATCGCCTTCCGCCCCCAGCCCCTGCCGCCATCCTCGATATCAACACGCCGTCGGCGGTGGCAGCCTGGTTGTTGGACAATGCTTCTGCGTTCGAGTATCAGCCATGACAACGCAAGCTTCCCCCCTGATCGACCCTGACATCGCCTTGCAGCGCCTGCTGGCCGCCGCCCGCGTGCTGGGTGAGACGCACACCGTGCCGCTTGCCGCAGCGCTGGGCCGGGTGCTGGCGCAGGACGTGCACTCCACCATCGACGTGCCACCGGCCGACAACACCGCCATGGACGGCTACGCCCTGCGCAGCGCCGACGTGACCGCACCGGGCGCCCGCCTGCCGGTGAGCCAGCGCATTCCCGCCGGGGCCATGCCACAGCCGTTGCAAGCCGGAACGGCGGCGCGCATTTTCACCGGCGGCCTGATCCCTCCCGGTGCCGATGCCGTGGTGATGCAGGAGCAGTGCAGCGCCGAGGCCGACGCCGTGCGCATCGACGTCCAGCCCAAGGCGGGCGACTGGGTGCGCCGCCGTGGGTTGGATGTGCAGGCCGGCAGCGTGGTGCTGCATGCCGGGCAACGGCTGCGTCCACAGGATCTGGGGCTGGCCGCTTCTGTCGGCGTGGCGACGCTCAATGTGCGGCGCCAGCCGCGCGTGGCCATCTTGTTTACGGGCGACGAACTGGCCATGCCCGGCGAGCCACTACGGCCGGGCGCCATCTACAACTCCAATCGCTTTGTCATCCAGGCGCTGCTGCAGGCGGCGGGCTGTGAGGTCACCGACTTCGGCATCGTCCCCGATCGGCTCGAGGCCACGCGCGCCGTGCTGCGCCAGGCGGCGCAGCAGCACGACCTCATTCTCTCCACCGGCGGCATGTCGGTGGGCGAGGAAGATCACGTCAAGCCGGCCGTGCAGGCCGAGGGCGCACTCGATCTGTGGCAGATCGCCATGAAGCCGGGCAAGCCCCTGGCCTACGGCCATGTGCGCCGCGGCGACGGCCAGGGCGAGGCCGCGTTCATCGGCCTGCCGGGCAATCCGGTCTCGAGCTTCATCACCTATCTGCTGTTCGTGCGGCCGTATCTGCTGGCCTTGCAGGGCGTGACCGACACCGCGGTGCAGACGCTGCCGGTGCGCGCCGCGTTCGACTGGCCGCGCCCGGACAAGCGGCGCGAATACCTGCGCGTGCGCCTCAATGCTCAGGGCGAGGCCGAGCTGTTCCCGTCGCAGAACTCCGCCGTGCTCACCTCCACCGTCTGGGCCGACGGCCTGGTGGACAACCCGCCGCAGCAGGCCATCGCCCGCGGCGACGTGGTGCGCTACCTTCCGCTTTCTTCCTTGCTGCAGGGTTGATCCATGCAAGTGCAACTGCGTTACTTCGCCAGCGTGCGCGAAATCGTCGGGACGGCGCACGAAGCCCGCGACCTGCCCGACACCGTGCGCACCGTCGGCCAGGCGCGCGACTGGCTGCGCACCCAGGGCGGCGCCTACGCCCTGGCGCTGGCTGCCGACAAGCCGCTGCGCATGGCTTGCAACCAGGTCATGTGCGCGGCCGATACGGCCCTGCAGCCGGGCTGCGAGCTGGCGTTTTTTCCTCCGGTCACCGGGGGCTGAAACCATGCTGCCGATCACCGTGCGCATTCAGACCGAGCCGTTCGATCTTGGCGCGGAAGCCCAGGCGCTGCGCGCCGGACGGCTGGATGTGGGGGCCATCGCCAGTTTCGTCGGGGTATGCCGCGATCATCATCCCGGCGAATGCCCGCCTGGCCATGTGCAGGCCATGGAACTGGAGCACTACCCTGGCATGACCGAGCAGGAGATCCACGCCATGGTGGCGCAGGCGCAGCAGCGCTGGCCGCTGCTGGGGGTCACGGTGATTCACCGTGTCGGCGCGCTGCGCCCGGGCGACGACATCGTGCTCGTGGCGGTGGCCAGCGCGCACCGCGCAGCGGCCTTTGCCGCCTGCGAATTTCTCATGGATTACCTCAAGACCCAGGCCCCGTTCTGGAAAAAGGAAACCACCCCGGAAGGCGGCCGCTGGGTGGACGCGCGCGAATCGGACGACTCGGCGCTGCGGCGCTGGGGCGTGCACTCCGACAACGCCGCCTGACTGTCGCCCAATCGCCGCCGAATGCCCCGCGCCTGAGCCAAGGCCATGACGGAGCTGGCGCACTGGCAACAGCAGGTGACGCCCTGATCGTGTCGCGCATCCGCATCACGCGCAACGCCACCGAGGCGTGCCGCTGACGCCGAGGCAAATCGCCGCAGCGTTACGCCTCTTTCGCGAATGTCACATTCAGATACCCGAATTTGTAAGTTGCTGGGCTAATCTTTGACGGTCAGCACGCCGACCCTGTCTGTCGGCGAACAACACCAAGGGCAGGCCGCCGCTGCGCGCGCCCCCGAGCTTGGAGACCGTTCCATGTCCGCACCCAAAAAACTGGGGCCGCTGCAGTTCATTCTGCTGGCGATCCCGTGCATCGCCGTGCTTGCCAATCCCTTCTTCAACAAGATGGAGCCAAGCATCTTCGGTATTCCGTTCTTCTACTGGTGGCAGCTCGTCTGGGTGCCGCTGTCCGGAGTGTTCATCGCCATCGTCTACAAGATGGTCGTGCCGTCTGGAAGCAAGGACTGAGGCCATGAACATCGTCGCAACCATCGTTTTTGTCGCGCTGTTCCTGGGCATCACGGTCTTGGGCTTCTTGTCTGCGCACTGGCGCAAGGGGGACATGAATCACCTGCACGAGTGGGGCCTGGGTGGTCGCCGCTTCGGCAGCTGGATCACCTGGTTCCTCATCGGCGGCGACCTCTACACCGCCTACACCTTCGTCGCGGTTCCGGCGCTGGTCTTCGGTGCTGGGGCGCTGGGCTTTTTCGCGCTGCCTTACACCGTGCTGGTCTACCCCATGGTGTTCGCCATCCTGCCGCGTCTGTGGGTGGTGGCGAAGAAGCACAACTTCATCACCGCGTCGGACTTCGTCGCCGGGCGCTACGGCAGCCCGGCGCTGGCGCTGGCCATCGCGGTGACGGGCATCGTCGCCACCATGCCCTACATCGCCCTGCAACTGGTGGGCATTCAGGTGGTGATTGGCGGTCTGGGCTTTTCCACCCAGGGCCTGATGGGGGATGTGCCGCTGGTCATCGCCTTTGTCATCCTGGCTGCCTTCACCTACACCAGCGGGCTGCGCGCTCCGGCGTCGATCGCCGTGGTCAAGGACCTGCTGGTATATATCACGGTGATCGCGCTCATCATCGTCGTGCCCTACAAACTGGGTGGCTTTGGCGACATCTTCGCCGCCATTCCCAAGGAGAAGCTGCTGTTGCCGCCGGTGAAGGACGGCAATCTGGGGCTGCAGTCGTTCTACCCGACCCTGGCGTTCGGCTCGGCGCTGGCGCTGATGCTCTACCCCCACGCCACCACCGCGGTGCTCTCGGCCAAGGGGCCCAACACGCTGCGGCGCAACTGGGTGTTCCTGCCGGCGTACTCGTTCATGCTGGGCCTGATCGCCTTGCTGGGCTACATGGCCTACGCCGCAGGCATTGCCAAGATGCCTGACCTGGCGCCGTACTTCAAACAGTACGGGCCGCAGTTCGCCATGCCCGGCCTGCTGCTGCATTTCTTCCCCAGCTGGTTCGTGGGCGTGGGTTTTGCCGCGGTGGCCATCGGCGCGCTGGTGCCTGCGGCCATCATGTCCATCGCCGCGGCCAATCTGTTCACGCGCAACATCTACAAGGCCTATTTCAACCCCGAGTGCTCGGCGCAGAAGGAAACCGACATGGCCAAGCTGGTGTCGCTGATCGTCAAGTTCGGTGCGCTGCTGTTCATCGTCTTCCTGCCGCTGACGTATGCCATCCAGTTGCAGCTTCTGGGCGGCATTCTGATTCTGCAAACCTTGCCGGCCATCGTCACCGGCATCTACACCCGCTGGTTCGATGCCAAGGCGCTGCTGCTGGGCTGGGCCGCCGGGCTGATCTGGGGCATCTGGGCGGCGTCGCTCAATGGCTTCAAGACCTCGGGGTACGCCCTGCATCTGGCGGGCATGGTCATTCCGGCCTACATCGGCTTGTACGCCATGGTGTTGAACTTCGTCGTGGCCATCGTCGCCACCCTGGTGATCCGCGCCCTGGGCATGGCGAACGCGCCCGACGTCACGGTTGCGGCGGACTACGCCGGCTGAGTTTCTCCCTGAAGATCGCGCTGTTGAGCGCGACCGCTGTGCCAGGGGCCGACATCTGTCGGCCCCTGTTTTTTGTATGCTGCAAGTCCACTTCGGAGACCGCTCATGCTGCTCACAGCCCTGCTGCTGCTCATCGCCTCGCAACTGCCCATCGTCGCTGCGGGCAAGGCCAAGTCTGGTGCGTTTCGCGCCACGGAAAACCGCTACGACAACAGCGAGCCGCGGCTGTGGCTGGAACGCCAGACCGACCCGCGGCGGCGCCGGGCCAATGCGGCGCAGGCCAACAGCTTCGAGGCTCTACCGTTCCTGTTCGCCGCCGCCCTGTTTGCCCTGCACCTCAAAGCGCCGCTGGGGTTGATCAACGGCTTGCTCATCGCCTGGCTGGTGCTGCGCGCCTTCTACCTCTGGTGCTACCTGAACGACCGCGCCACGCTGCGCTCGTCGGTGTGGGCGCTGGCGCTGCTGGTGAACATCGCCTTGTTGTTTGCGCCGTTCTATGGATAAGTCCGCCGACACCTCGCAGACGGCGGCGCTGGCCGGGCTGCGCGTGCTCGAACTCGGCAGCCTGATCGCCGGACCGTTCGCCACGCGGCTGCTGGCCGAATTCGGTGCCGACGTGGTGAAGATCGAGTCACCAGCCCGCGGCGACGACCCGGGCGGCGACCCGCTGCGCAGCTGGCGCAAGCTGCACAAGGGCGAGTCGCTGTGGTGGGCGGCGCAGGCCCGCAACAAGCGCTGCATCACCCTCAACCTCAAGCACCCGCGCGGCCGCGACATCGTGCTGCAACTCGCCGCCCAGGCCGATGTGGTGGTGGAGAACATGCGGCCCGGCGCACTGGAAAAGCTGGGCCTGGGCTGGGACGCGCTGCGCGCCGCCAACCCCAGTCTGGTGATGGTGCGCATCTCCGGCTTTGGCCAGACCGGCCCCATGCACATGCAGCCGGGCTTTGGCGCCATCGCCGAGGCCATGGGCGGCATGCGCTTCGTGACCGGCGACCCCGACCGGCCGCCCATGCGCGCCAATCTGTCGCTGGGCGACTCGATTGCCGCGCTGCATGCGGTGATGGGTGCCCTCGTGGCGCTGCGTCACCGCGACGCCACCGGTGGCCGCTGGAACGGCCACAGCGGCGGCGTGGGGCAGGTGGTGGACGTGGCGCTGACCGAGAGCGTGTTCAACATGCTGGAGAGCACGCTGATGGAATACAGCTACGACGGCACGGTGCGCCAGCGCACCGGTACCAGCATTCCGGGCATCACCCCGTCCAACGTCTATCGCAGCAAAGGAGGCGAATGGGTGCAGATCTCGGGCAACGGCGACGCCATTTTCCGGCGCCTGATGCTGGCCATCGGTCGCCCCGACATGGCCGACGATCCCGAACTGGCACGCAATCCCGGCCGCATGGTCCGGGCCGACGCCATCGATGCCGCCATTCAAGCGTGGGCTGCGCAGCAGGAGCCCGAGGCCATCGTGCAGGCCATGCGTGTTGCCGAGGTGCCGGCCACGCGCATCTACAGCATTGCCGAGGTCGTGGCCGACCCGCAGTTTCGCGCCCGCGGCATGATCGAGCCGCACACCCTGGCCGACGGCACGCCCATCGATCTGCCGACGCCGGCGCCGCGCTTGTCCCAGACCCCCGGCGCCACGCGCTGGCTCGGCCCGGCGCTGGGCGCCCATACCGACGCGGTGCTGGCCGAACTGGGACTGGATGCAGCGCAGATCGCCGCCATGCGCCAGGACGGCGTGATCTGACGCCTTGATGCGCTCACCTCCGCCGCAGGTGCGGCGCGGGGCTTACTGACGCGCCAGGTAAAGCGGGTGCTTGTCGCGCGTTTGCACGCTGTAGTGCAGTTCTTTGCGGTTGACCCGCTCGCGCTCGGCCACCTTGGTGGGTCGATGCACGATGCTGCGGCGCTTGGCCTGCGGCTTGCGCTCGGCCACGATGTGCCGCTCTTCGACCTTGCGCTCGGCGACGAAGATGCGCGGGGTATGGGTGACGTAGATCGTCACGAACTGGCCCTGACGGAAGGTGCCGCGCTCGGTGGTGCGGTTCCATTGCGCCACTTGCAGCGGGCTGAGGTGGTAGCGATGCGCCACCCGCTCCACCGAATCACCATACTTGCCCACCCGCAGCACCATGCGGCGCCCGGGCGGGGCCTCCGGCGCGAAGGCCAGCACCGCGTTTTCGGCCACGGCGGCGCTCACGTTCTTGTTGCCTTGGTCGTCGGCCTTGGGGATGAGCACCGTGGAGCCGGCGCGGATGAGCTGGCGCGCCGGAATGGCGTTGGTGTCACGCAGCACGGCTTCGCTGACGTCGAGGTTGTGCGCCAGTTGCATGGGCGACACCGTGGCCTTGACGGTGTAGGCCGTCCAGGTGGACAGCGGGCCGTTGTAGGCCTGCAGCGCCTGGGCGAAGTGGGTGGCGTTGTCGTAGGGCATCAGGATGCGCGGGTTGGTCGCGCCCAGGATGACCGGCTTGGTGTACGCCGGGTTGAGCGAGCGGAACTCCTCGGTGGTCATGCCCGCGAGCTTGGCTGCCAGCGCCACGTCGATGTCCCGGGTGATGGTCACGGCCTTGAAATACGGATGATCGGGAATGTCGGGCAGGCTGATGCCGTACTTGGCCGGGTCGGAGATGATGTCTTTCACCGCCTGCAGCTTGGGGTAGTAGTTGCGCGTCTCGTTGGGCATGCGCAAGTCTTGGTAATCCACCGGCAGGTTGTGCGCCTTGTTGTAGGCGATGGCGCGCTGCACGCTGCCTTCACCCCAGTTGTAGGCAGCCAGCGCGATCTGCCAGTTGCCGAACATGTTGTAGAGGTTCTGCAGGTAGTCGAGCGCGGCGTTGGTCGAGGCCAGCACGCTGCGGCGGTCGTCCTGGAACATGTTCTGCTTCAGGTTGTAGTGCTTCCCGGTGGACGGAATGAACTGCCACATGCCCACGGCATGTGCCACCGAGCGGGCGTCGGGGTTGTAGGCGCTTTCGATGAAGGGCAGCAGCGCCAGCTCGGTGGGCATGCCGCGCTTTTGCACTTCCTGCACGGTGTAGTAGAGGTACTTGCGGGCGCGTTCGGTCATGCGAGCGACGTAGTCGGGCCGGGAGACGTACCACTGCGCGGCCTGCTGCACCAGCGGGCTGTCCATTTCAGGAATGGCGAAACCGGCGCGAATGCGCTGCCAGATGTCGGTGTATTGCGGGGTGATGTCGGTGGTGTCGTCCTGCAGCGCGGTTTGCACCGCGGGCACCGCCGACACGGTGGGGCTGCTGACGGTTTCTGCCGTGAGCGGGGTCTGCGGGGAGGAGGCTTGCTGCGCCTGCGTTGCCGCGGGCGGGGAGGTTTGCACGGAGGCGGGAGAGACGGCGGCGGTTTTTTCGGGAGGGGGGAGGGCGGCGCATCCGGCGGCCATCAAGACCAGTCCACCCAAAGCCCAGAATCGCAGTCGTCTCAGATGCCCCATCGGTTCTTACCCCTTGAAATCGTTTTTCCACGCACGCAACCAAGCCAAGGCCTGGACAGCGTCTGCGGGCTTTTGGCCCTGGTGCTGCTCCAGCGCCTGCACAACGCCGGGTTGCGTGGTGCGCAGGAACGGATTGATCTGCTTTTCCAGGCCAATGCTGCTGGGCAACGTGGGCAAGCCCTGCGCCCGCAGCGCCACACACTTGGCCTGGTGCGCCACCACCCGCGCATTCGAGGGATCGGCGGCACGGGCGAATTGTAGATTAGAGAGGGTGTACTCGTGCGCACAATTTACTGTCGTATTTTCAGGGAGTTGCGACAGCTTGTTCAGCGATTCATGCATTTGCACCGGGGTTCCTTCGAACAGCCTGCCGCAGCCCGCGGAGAACAAGGTATCGCCGCAGAACAGCGCGGGGGGCACCTCGGCCTGCGCGGCGCGCAGCACATAGGCGACATGGCCGAGCGTGTGGCCGGGCACGGCGAGC
>JAKAFC010000213.1 GCA_021818065.1 Pseudomonadota bacterium | reverse complement strand
GCGCCACGGCGGGAAGACTCCGCGTGCCTCGCTGAGTTTCACCGCCGGCAGCCGCAACACCTTCACGTCTTCGGCCGACGCCAGCGGACAGATCGGCAAGACCGCGTTGCAGGCAGGTATCAGCCGCTACACCACGCAGGGCATTTCGTCGCAAAACCCGCAGCAAATGGGCCTGCCCGACGCGGCTGATGGTTACCGCAACACGACAATGAACGGCTCCATCGTGCAAACCCTGGCACCGGGGCAAACGCTGGGCCTACGCGCGTTCCGCAGCGATGGCAAGTACACCTACAGCAACGCCACCCTTTCCGGGGAGACGAAGCAGAATTTGTATCAATTGTTCAGTGACAACCAACTCACGTCTGACTGGACTTCGCACTTGAGTCTGTCGCAGCAGGAAACCACGAACGACAATGCGCCTGTGGGCAATCTCAGCCATTACCGCACCCGTGTGCAACAACTGCTCTGGCGCAACGTCGTGCAACTGATGCCGGGGTGGACGGCGACGGCGGGGGCGGACTTGCAGAAGCAGAGCATCGTCGGCAGCTACAACTATGGTCCCTACTACAGCGGTGCGTTCGACAACAGCCGCAACGCACGCGCGGTGTTTGCCGGCATCGACGGCAGCTTCAATGGCAATTCGCTGCAGCTCAACCTGCGCCATGACAGCATCGACGGCTACTCGGGGCAAAACACCGGTTATCTAGGGTATGGACGCGAACTCGGCGGCGGCTTCAAGGCCATTGCTAGCTATGCCACTGCGTTCAACGCACCGCCATTGGGCTATCTGTACGACCCGAATGCCGGCAATCCGAACCTCAAACCCGAGAAGGCGCATACCGTCGAAGCAGGACTGCAATGGGCGCAGGGCGTCAATGTGTGGCGCGCCACTTTGTTTCAGACCAAGGCGACCGAACAGTGGAGCTATGGCAAGAACTTCACGTTCGAGAACATCGCCAGTGCACGCACCCGCGGCTTAGAACTGACGGGCCGCGGCGCCTGGAACGGCTGGGCCTACGACACCAACCTAACCTTGCAACAGCCTGTCGATTTGACACAACCGGGTGATCCGACCCTGCAGCGTCGCGCCCGCAGTGTTGCGAATATCGCGGTGAACCACGCGGTGGGTTCGGTTCTGCTCGGTGCAGCCGTACATTACAGCGGCCCACGCTGGGACTTCAACTACAACGTCTATCCGGCGCAGCGCGTCACCCTGGGAAGCTACACCACCGTCGACCTCACCGCCAGCGGCCAGATCAGCCCGCAGTGGAGCTGGAACGCGCGGGTGCAGAATCTGTTCGACAAGAAGTACCAGACGGCGTGGGGCTATAACCGTGAACCCTTTGGCGTCTTCCTGGGTCTGACCTGGCGGCCGCTGGGAACCTGAGCCCGGGCCGTGCCCCTTGCCATGTCCAGCCCCGCCATCGCCCCCACCCCCGAACTGCCCGGCCGGCGACTCGAGCCGCACGACCTGAGGCTTCTCGCCGTGGTCGGCGGTGCCAGCCTGCTTGCCTTGTTGCTGGGCATCGGCGTGGGCGCGGGGGGGTGGAACTGGCTGCTGATCGAGCAGTTGCGCCTGCCGCGGGTGCTGGCCGGCGCAGGTGCAGGCGCCCTGCTGGCCGAGGCGGGCCTGGCGATGCAATTGGTGTTGCGCAACCCCCTGGCCGATCCTTACGTGCTGGGTGCCTCGGCCGGCGCCGGCATGGGCGCCATCGCCATGCTGGTGGCGTTCGGCAGCCAGCTCTGGCTGGGCAGCGTGGGCGGTGCGCTGGCGGCGCTTGGTCTGCTGTTGCTGCTGGGCCGCAAGGCCATGGCCAGCCCGGACGACGAGGCGCCCGCCCAGCTCATTCTCATCGGTGCCATGCTTTCCGCCGTTTTCGGCGCGGGGTCCACCCTCTTGCTGGCCCTCGTGCCCGAGCAGAGCCTGCGCGGCGCGGTGTTCTGGCTGGTCGGAGACTTGTCCGGTGCGCGCTTCGGCCACTGGCTTTGCCTGCTGGCCTTGGTGCTGGCGCTGGCGCTGGCGGCATCGTGCCGCGCGCTCGACCGTCTGGCCCTTGGCAGCGAGCATGCATGGCTGCTGGGCGAGCCGGTGCACCGGCTGCGCCTCGGATTGGTGTTGCTGGCCGCGCTGGCCACCGGGGCCGCGGTGGCCGAAGCCGGAGCGGTGGGTTTCGTCGGGCTGGTGGTACCGCACGTGCTGCGCATGTTCGGCGTCGTGCGCATGCGCCAACAAAGCTGGGCCGTGCCGCTGCTGGGGGCAGCCCTGGTGGTGGCTGCCGATGCGCTGGCGCGCGGCGTCGCCATGCCTTATGAGTTGCCGGTCGGCGCGATCACGGCGCTGCTCGGCGCCCCGGTGTTCATCGTGCTGCTGATCAAGCAACCGCGATGAGCGCCGCGGTCTTGCTCGAGGCCGAGCGGATGGACGTGCGCGTCGGCGTGCGCGTCCTGCTGCGCCACTTGTCCTTGGCGGTGCGGCGCGGCCAGCGCTGGGCCCTGCTCGGGCGCAATGGCGCCGGCAAGTCCACCCTGCTGCGCCAATTGGCCGGCCTCGGCGGAGATCCCTTGCCGGTGCGGCTGGGAGGCGTGGCCCTGTCCACCATGTCGCCCGCCCAGCTTGCGCAGCAGCGCGCCTACCTGCCCAGCCAGCCGCGGGATCGCTTCGGCATCGCGGTGCTCGACGCGGTGATGCTGGCGCAGCACAGGCCCGAAGAAAGAGCCGCGCTGGATTGTCTTGAGAGGGTGGATGCCGCGCATCTGGTGCATCGGCATGTCTTGCAGCTTTCGGCAGGGGAGCGCCAGCGCGTGGCGCTGGCCCAGGTGCTGGCGCAGCGCACGCCCCTGCTCCTGTTGGACGAGCCCGTCACTTTCCAGGATCCGGCCCACCAGGGCCTGGTGGCGCGCTTGCTCGGCAGCCTGCCGGAACAGGGCGTCGTGTTCGCCGCGCACGACATCAACTGGGTGGCCCATGTCGCCACCCATGTGCTCGGTCTCGTCCCTGGAGGGCAATGGATCGCGGGGCCGGTGGAACTGGTCTTGCATGCGCAGACCCTCCAGCGTCTGTACGGTTGCGACTGGCAGCGCGTGGCGCGGCCCGACGGCCCGGATTTGTGGCTGCCGGCTTGAACCCGGCGGTCAGGGTTTGGGTTGCATGTGCCGCGCGCCGGCGATGGCCTGGCACAACTGCGCCACGCCGTCGAGGACATGCGCGCCCATGCGTGGGAGCTGGTCCGGATTCAAGAGCACAAGCTGGCCGTGCCGCACGGCGCTGACCTCGGGAAAACGCGTCCAGGCGTCGAGCGCCCGGGCGTTCGGACTGGCGGCGACGATGATCTGCGGATCGGCGGCGATCACGGCTTCGCGGCTGACCGTGGGTGCCAGGACGGGCAGAGGAGCGAAGGGATTGACGCCGCCGCACAAATGAATGGCCTGGTTGATCAGTTGCGGTCCGCCCACGGTCATCAGCGGTTCGGCCCAGACCTGATAGAACACGCGCACCGGGGGTTGATGCGCATAGCGCGCACGCAGCGCAGCCAGTCGCGCATCGTAGGCCCGGACCCAATGGGCGGCCTGCTCTGGCGTGCCGGCCAGTTCGCCGATGCGTTGCACGGTCCTGGCAACGGACTCCAGGGTGTTGGTTTGGCTCCAGTACACCGGGATGCCAAGGCGCTGCAGGGTGTCAGCCTGACGCGGCGGCGTGCC
>JAKAFC010000042.1 GCA_021818065.1 Pseudomonadota bacterium | reverse complement strand
CCGTGCGTGCGCGCCCCATCCCCGAGTCGCCCAATCGCGACCGCGAGGCCCAGTTGGCCGAATGCGTGGCGCTGAGTCGGGCGCTGGAGCTGCGGCCCGACGGCGCCATGCCCGACGCCGCGCCCATGCGCCGCCTGGCCGAGCATCTGCAGCTCAGCGAGGACGATCTGCAAAGCGTGCTGGCCAGCGCCGCGCAAGATATGGCGAGCATGGCCGCGGTGTTCGACATGACGCTCGACGCCGCCGAGATCGACGTCGAATTCGACCGGTTGCGCCGGGCCTTGTCGTCGCCGCCGCTGGAGTTCGACGCCGTGGCCGAACATGTGCTCATCGTTTCGCCCGATGCCGAATTGCGTCACAGCCTGCGTCAGGTGCTGCAGGCCGCCGGGCACGCCGTGCTGGAGAGTGCCGACTCGCAAGGCGCTGCGGCCATCCTGCAGGTCGAGGGGCCGCGCGTCATCGTGCTCGACTGGACCGACGATATCGCGGTGGCGGCGCTGTGCCGTCGGCTGCGCCACGAACAGGGACCACGGGTGTATGTGCTGGCGCTGTCGCATGGCATGGACCAGCACAACCTGCTCAACGCCCTCGACGCCGGGGCCAACGACGTGCTCTTTGCTCCGGTGCTGCCGCAAATGCTCGCCGCCAAGGTGCAAGCCGGGGCGCGTGCCACCCGCGTGCTCGCCGCGGCCGAGGCCGAGCGCATGCACAGCCTGCGCACCCAGCGCACCCTGGAGCAGCGCAACGCCGAGCTGCTGCAGGCTGCGGGTACCGACGAACTGACCGGTCTGGGCAACCGCCGTGCTCTGGATGCATTTCTGCCCGCTGCGTTTGCCCAGGCTGTGAGTGACGGCCTGCCGCTGGCCTGCCTGATGTTCGATCTCGACGAGTTCAAGATCATCAACGACCGGCTCGGCCACGACATTGGCGACCAGGCGCTGCGCGCCGTCGGCCGGGTGCTGCGGCAGCAGTCGCGCGGCATGGACTTCGTGGCTCGTGCTGGCGGCGAGGAGTTTCTGATGTTCTGCCCGCAGACCGACGAGGCCGCCGCCGTGCGCGTGGCCGAGCGCATCCGCGCCGCCATCGCCGTGCCGCAGACCGAACTGCCAGCGCTGTCGGTCAGCGTTGGCGTCGCTGTGGGTGCGGCGGGTTATGCCGATGCTGCCAGCCTGGTGCGCGCTGCCGACCAGGCACTGCTGCAGGCCAAGCGGCAGGGGCGCAACCGCGTCTGCCTGGCGCCCGCGCCGCCAGCGCGCTAGGGCGCATCAAGGCAGCAGCTGCACATCCTGCTGCCGCAGGCGCAGCAACAGCGGTTCTCCAGGCTCGGCCTGCAGCGCCCGCCAAGCGGCGGGCAGGACGAAGGCCTGCGCCTCCAGCCCGCCCGCCAAGGCGCAGCACAGCCGCCACAACGGACCTTCACAGCGGGCATCGATCAGGGATGCGTGCAGCGCCAGGCTGCCGGGTTCGGCCGACGCGTGCGCCGTGACCACCTGCAGGTTCTCGGCGCGCACGGCCGCTGTGCAGCGGCGCGTGGCCTGCGCCGCGGGTGGGAGTGCGGCGGGGCCATGCCAGGCCAGAACGGTCTGGCCGTTTCGTCCCAGGCGCAGGGTCTCACCGGGCCCGGGTTCCTGGATGTCGAGCGTCCACAGGTTGTCCACCCCCGTCAGCCGCGCGGTGCGCAGGTCGGCCGGGTGGTCGAACACGGCTTGGGCCGGGCCGGTTTGCAGCAGGCGACCGTTGTCGAGCACACTGACCTGATCGCCCAGCAGCCGGGCATCGCTGGCATCGTGCGTTACCAGCACGGCCGTGCGCTTGTGCTGGCGCAGCAACTCGCCCAGGGTGCGGCGCAGCGCCGGACGCGATTCCGGATCGATGGCGGCAAACGGCTCGTCGAGCAGCAGCAAATCGGGGGCGCCGACCAGGGCGCGCGCCAGCGCCACGCGCTGGCGCTGGCCGCCGCTGAGCTGGTGCGGCCGCAATTCCAGCCAGGGGCCGATGTCCAGGGCGTCGATCAGCGTGTCGAGCCGGGCCGATGCGCCACGACCGAAGCGCAGGTTGCGCTCCACCGACCAATGTGGGAACAGGGCGTCGCGCTGAAACATGTAGCCGATGCGACGCTGCTCAGGGGGCAGCCGCGTGAGGTCGCGCTCGCCCAGGTGCAGGCTGCCAGCGCGTGCGGGCAGGAACCCGGCCAGGGTGTCGAGCAGCGCGCTCTTGCCCGCGCCGTTGTGTCCCAGCAGCGCCAGCGTCTGGCCTGCGGCGAGGTGCAGATCCGCCGGGCTGGACAGCCAGGAGCCGACACCCCATTGCAAGCGGTGCAACTGCAGATCGCCGGCAGCCGCTACCGCATGGATGGGCACCGCGGCTGCGGTGCTGCGGCTCAACGCGGCCATGACGAGTTGGGCGCCGCACAGCGCGTGCCAAGAAGCCGCAATCCCCAGAACAGCGCCATGACCACCAGCAGGAACAGCACCGAAGCCGCTACCGACTGCCGCAGCCCCGATTGCAGGAACAGGTCGTAGATGCGGATAGGCGCGGTCATGGGGTAGTAGGCCAGCAGCACCACGGCGGCAAACTCGCCGATGGCACGGGCGAAGCACAGCGTCAGGCCGGTGGCGATGCCGGGGCGGGCCAAGGGCAGGGTGACGCGGCGAAACACCGTCCACGGGCCGGCACCCTGAATGCGTGCTGCCCGCTCGATCTGCAGATCGACGGCCTCGAACCCGGCGCGCGCGGCATTCACCGCGTAGGGCAGTCCGACATAGCTCATCGCCAAGACGATGCCGGCAAACGTACCCCAGAACTCCAGACCGAGCCGACCCAATGGCTCGCCCAGCCAGCCGTTGCGGCTGAACACCAGCAGCAGGGCGATCCCGGCAATGGTGTGGGGAATGGTCAGCGGCAAATCGACCAGCGCTTCCACCAAGCTCTTGCCATGGAATTGCTGCCGCGCCAGGCTGTAAGCCAGCGGCACGGCGAACAGTGCGGCCAGCACGGTGCTGGCAAACGCGGCACTCAGGCTCAGGCCGATGGCGCTGCGCACGTCGGCCATCGCCGCCACCTCCCGCAAATCCCCCAGGGTGGGATGCAGCAGCAAGGCGAGCAGGGGCAGGGCGATGAAGGCCAGCAGCGTGGCGCCGATCAGCCAGAACACCCACACCATGGGGCTGAAGGTGCGCCGCATCATGCTGCCTGTCCCGGCGCGCGCGTCAGCGCAGCCTGCCCTGGAGGTCGCCCACGCCGGCCGCCCGGGCACCCCGAGGTCGACTTGCCCGTTGCGGGCAGAGCCGAGCGTTGCGCAGGCTGGCGGGGTGGTCTCACTCGGGCCATGCCACGGTCAGGCGACGCAGATCGGCCGGCACCTTGTCGCGGTGCATGGCGTAGGGCTGCTTGAGCGGGATGAAGCCATTGGCGGCAATCACCTTCTGCCCGGCGGGGCCGAGCAGGTAGGCGATGAAGGCCTGGGCCAGCTTGGGATGGCGCGCGGTGTTCGGGATGGTGATGGCATAGAGGATGGGGCGTCCCTGCACCACGCCATGCTTGGTCGTGACCGTGGCCCGCGCGTAGCTCGCGTCGAAACGTGGGTCGCTGAGGTTGATCTGCGGCGGCAGGGCGATGGACAGCATGTGATGCTGCACGGCGTCGGAGCGGTAGATGGCGAGATAGTCGATCTGCCCGAGTTGCAGCGCGGAGATCAGGTCGGTTTCAGTGTCGCGCATGTTGCTGCGCGGCGCGTTGGCCAGCACCTTCGAAGCCAGATCCGGCTGCTTGTAATAGGCGCTGGCCAGTTCCAGCATCTGCAGCGCCTGGTAGCCCGAGGGATCGGTGTCGGGATTGGAACGCCCGATCTGCACGCCCGGCTCAGACAGCACCTGCCACCAGTTGTCGGCGTTGATCCGGTCTGCCCCACGGCTCTTGGGCGTGTACATGAAGGTCATGGCATTGCCCAGAAAGCCGATCGACCAGTCCGCCGTGGGCTTCGCTCCGGCGTGACCATGAAACATGAGATGTTGGATCACCGAGTAGTCGGCCACAGCCACCACGTCAGCCTGCTGGTGCAGTACCGTGACCTGCCGCACCATCTTCACGCTGCCGCCAAACTGCGGCTGCACGACGACGCCGGGGTGCAGCCGCTCGAAGCCGCGTGCGAGGGTAGTAAATGCCTTCCCCAGCGTCCCCGCGGCAAACACCGTCAGCGTCTCAGCGCGGGCAGATTGGCCGACCCCGGCCAAAGCCAGCGCGACCAGCACGAGACGAACCGATTGGAAAACAATGCGCATGGCTTGGCTTTCTTTGTACATTCCAAGCATAACGCTGACTTGATTTCCGTGGTGCCTGCAACGCCAAGGCCTCGCATCGCGTGCGATTGCTCAAGCCGCCGCAGGCGCGAGACGCTGGGCCGACTTGGGGCGGAAGGCCACGCAAACGGCCGGATCGGTCTCGATGTACGGGCCACCGATCAGATCGATGCAGTAAGGAACCGCGGCGAACAGGCCGGGGACGATCTGAACACCTGCACTGTCGCGCACGCCCTCCAGCGTTTCGGCGATGGACTTGGGCTGGCCCGGCAGGTTGATGATCAGCCCACGGCCGCGGATGACCGCCGTCTGCCGGGAGAGGATGGCGGTGGGCACGAAGTGCAGGCTGATGCGTCGCATCTGTTCGCCAAAGCCCGGCATTTCACGATCGGCCACGTCGAGCGTGGCCTCTGGCGTGACGTCGCGCGGTGCCGGGCCGGTGCCGCCCGTGGTCAGCACCAGATCGCAGTGTTGTTTGTCCACCAGGTCGATCAGAACCGAGGCGATCTGCAAGCGATCGTCGGGGATCAGCCGCTCTTCCCAGTGGATGGGGTTGCGCAGCGCACGGCCGAGCCAGTCGCGCAGGGCGGGCAGTCCTTTGTCTTCGTAGATGCCGCTGCTGGCGCGGTCGCTGATGGACACGATGCCGATGCGCAGCGGCTCGGCGGAGGTTGAGGCGTCAGAAGCTGGGGAGGGGTTCATCGTCGGCGGGATGGCTGGGGGTGTCGTGGGCGGCAATGGCCGCTTTGACGAACTGGAAAAGCTGTCGGGTCAGGCGCGGGGGTTTGTCCACGCCGATCTCGGCGCGGGCGCCGCGCACGAGTTGGCGCAGTTGTTGGGCGTCGGTACCAGGAAACTTGCTGAGGAAGGCCGTCTGCGCGCCGTCATCGGCCAGCAGCGTATCGCGCCAGCGCTCCAGCGCGTGCATGCGCGCCACGCTGGCACGATCGTCCTGCCGGGCTGCGGCGAGGATGGCGCGCACCGCGTCGGCATCGGCCGTGCGCATCAATTTGCCGACATACAGCGTCTGCCGTTTGCGCGCGCCATGCGCGGTGATGCGTTGCGCTTCGAGCACGGCGTCGCGCAGGGCCTCGGGCAGGTCGGCGTGACGGATGACGTGCGTGGGCAGGGCGATGAGCTGTTCGCCCAGGTCCTGCAGCGCGAGCATGTCGCGCTTGACCTGGCTTTTGCTGGGCGGCCGGTCGTCAGGCTGCGCGTCGGCGGGCTCTGACGGGCGATGCGGGAATTTCATGGCTCTTATTATCCATGCGGTTCACGCGCGTTCGTGCCGTCTGCCCATCCGGTGCAGGGTGCCGCGCCTTATGAGGAATGCCATATCGTGGGACGTTTCGCCTACAGCAAATCACAGTTTCAGGACCTCGCACAGCAGGCGCTGGCGCTGGCGCGCAAGGCCGGTGCTTCCGACGCCCAGGTTGAAGTCTCGGAGGGCCAGGGCATGTCGGTGGGGGTGCGCAACGGCCAGATCGAGAACGTCGAGCACAACCGCGACAAGAGCCTGTCCATCACGGTGTACGACGGCCAGCGTCGGGGTCACGCCAGCACCTCGGATTTTTCCGCCGATGCCATCGCCCGGACGGCGCAGGCGGCATTCGATATTGCCCGCTACACCGCGGAGGATGATTGCGCCGGGCTGCCGGAAGTCGGGGAACTGGCGATCGGTCAGACGCAGCCGTCACTCGATCTTTATCACCCCTGGGACCTGACGCCACAGGCCGCCGCCCGGCTGGCCGTGCGCGCGGAAAAGGCAGCCTTCGCGGTGGATCCGCGGGTGCGCAACAGCGAAGGCGCCAGCGTGTCGGCGCAAGAGTCGCACTTCGTGTTGGCCAATAGCCGCGGGTTCTGCGATGGCTATGCCAGCTCTTCCCACAGCCTGTCGTGCGCTCCCATCGCCGGTGGCGGTGACGACATGCAGCGCGACTACTGGTGGACCGCAGAGTGCGACCCGGCCAAGCTCGCCGCGCCCGAGGCGGTGGGGCGCTATGCCGCCGAGCGCGCGCTGTCGCGGCTGAAGGCACGCAAGCTCTCCACGCGCAAGTGCCCGGTGCTGTTCGAGTCGCCGCTGGCCTCGGGCCTGATCGGCAGCTTCACCCACGCCATCAGCGGCGGCGCGCTCTACCGCAAATCGTCCTTCCTGCAAGACAGCCTGGGGCAGCAGGTCTGGGCCGACCACATCGACCTGATCGAAGACCCCACGCTGCCAGGCCGACGCGGCAGCGCGCCGTTCGATGGCGAGGGCGTCGCCACACACAAGCGCACTCTGGTCGATGCCGGGGTGGTGCAGGGTTATTTGCTCGGCACGTATTCGGCGCGCAAACTGGGCATGCAGACCACCGGCAACGCCGGCGGCGCGCACAACCTGCAATTGCGTAGCCGCCTCACCCAGCCCAAGGATGACCTGCGCGCCATGCTGCGCAAACTCGACACCGGGCTGTTCGCCATCGAGCTCATGGGGCATGGCGTCAACTATGTCACCGGCGACTACTCCCGTGGTGTCATGGGCTTCTGGGTCGAGGGCGGCAAGATCCGCTATCCGGTGCACGAGATCACCATTGCCGGCAACTTGCGCGACATGCTGCGCAACGTGGTGGCCGTGGGCGCCGATACCCAGACCTACGGCAGCAAGACCACCGGCTCCGTGCTCATCGCCGAGATGACGGTGGGCGGCGCAGGCTGACGACCGCGCGACTTGACCCACCAACCCAAAGCCGCCCTCGGGCGGCTTTGTCGTTCTGAGTCAGGCCAACTGCGTGACTTGGGCGCAAAGCAGCTTTCCATCCAGGTCAGCAATCTTCCGCGCTTACCCGTAAGGATGCGGACGGTTACAGAAGTTACGATCAGAGCATCGGGTCGGCAGCGTGAAGCTGCACGAGACAACACATCCCGATGCTTTCTATCTTCCCTTTTGGAGACTCCATGGAACGTCGATCTTTTGTCAAACACGCCGGACTGGCCGGCATCCTCGCGGCGGGCACGGCGCCCGCCGTCATGGCGCAGCAGGCCGTGCGCTGGCGCCTGGCGTCGAGCTTCCCCAACTCGCTCGACACCATCTACGGCGCCGCCAACGTGTTCGCGCAGAAGGTCAAGGAGCTGACCGACGGCAAGTTTGAAATCTCGGTGCATGCTGCGGGCGAACTGGTGCCGGCGTTTGGCGTGGTTGACGCTGTGCAGCAGGGCACGGTGGAGTGCTGCCACACGGCGCCGTATTACTTCTTCGGCAAGGACCCCACCTTCGCCCTGGGTGGCACGGTGCCCTTTGGCTTCAACTCGCGGCAGATGACGGCCTGGATGTTCCAGGGCAACGGTCTCAAACTCATGCGCGAGTTCTACGCCAACTACAACATCGTCAACTTCCCTTGCGGCAACACCGGGGCGCAGATGGGCGGCTGGTTCCGCAAGCCCATCAAGAGCCTGGCGGACATGAAGGGCCTGAAGATGCGCATCGGCGGTTTCGCCGGCAAGGTGATCGAACGCCTGGGTGTGGTGCCGCAGAACATCCCGGGCGGCGACATTTATCCCTCGCTGGAGAAGGGCACCATCGACGCCGCCGAGTGGATCGGCCCCTACGACGATCTGAAGCTGGGTTTCTACAAGGTGGCGAAGAACTACCTCTATCCCGGTTGGTGGGAAGGTGGCCTGGAACTCGACCTCTACGTCAACCAGAAGGCCTACAACGCCTTGCCCGCCGACTACAAGGCCGCAGTCGATGCCGCCACCGCCTACGCCCATGTCAACATGCAGGCCGCCTACGACGCCAAGAACCCCCCTGCGCTCAAGGAGCTGGTGGGCAAGGGTGCCAAGCTGCAAGGCTTCCCCAAGGATGTGATGGAAGCGGCGTACAAGGCGGCCAACGACCTCTACGGTGAGCTGGCTGCCAGCAACCCCCATTGGAAAAAGGTTTACACCGATTGGGTCAAGTTCCGCAACGACGACATCCTCTGGTTCCGCTTCGCCGAAAACGAGTTCGACCGCTTCATGTCCACCCGCAAGCTCACCTGAGCCTGTTTGCATCGCCGTCGAAAGCCCGCAGTCGCGGGCTTTTTCATGGGTGCTTGGGCGCCATCAATACAATTTGATGCATCTTGATATGAAATGCATTGTTTGTATCAAGACCGACTCATTCACAAGGAGACCCTTCATGGAACGCCGTTCATTCGTGAAACACGCCGGCCTCGCCGGTATTCTGGCCGCTGGCGCTGCCCCGGCCGCCGTCATGGCGCAGCAGGCCGTGCGCTGGCGCCTGGCGTCGAGCTTTCCCAACTCGCTCGACACCATCTTCGGCGCGGCCAACATCTTCGCGCAGAAGGTGAAGGAAGCCTCGGGCGGCAAGTTCGAGATCTCGGTGCATGCTGCAGGCGAGTTGGTGCCCGCATTCGGAGTGGTCGACGCCGTGCAGCAGGGCACGGTGGAGTGCGCCCATACCGCGCCGTACTACTTTTTCGGCAAAGACCCCACCTTCGCCCTGGGCTGCGCCGTGCCCTTCGGCATGAACTCCCGGCAGATGAGTGCCTGGATGTATCAAGGCAACGGTCTGAAGCTGATGCGCGAGTTCTACAGCGGCTACGACATCATCAACTTCCCCATGGGCAACACCGGTGCGCAGATGGGCGGCTGGTTCCGCAAGCCCATCAAGAGCCTGGCGGACATGAAGGGCCTGAAGATGCGCATCGGCGGCTTCGCCGGCAAGGTGATCGAGCGCATCGGCGTGGTGCCGCAGAACATTCCCGGCGGCGACATCTACCCCTCGCTGGAGAAGGGCACCATCGACGCCGCCGAGTGGATCGGTCCCTACGACGATCTGAAGCTGGGTTTCTACAAGGTGGCCAAGAATTACCTCTATCCCGGTTGGTGGGAAGGTGGCCCGCAGCTCGATCTGTTCGTCAACCAGAAGGCCTACAACGCACTGTCGCCGGAATACAAGTCGATTGTCGAGATCGCGGCCTCGCACGCCCATGTCAACATGCAGGCCATGTACGACGCCAAGAACCCGCCAGCGCTCAAGGAGCTGGTGGGCAAGGGCGCCAAGCTGCAAGGCTTCCCCAAGGATGTGATGGAAGCAGCGTTCAAGGCGGCCAACGAGTTGTATGGCGAGCTGTCGTCGAGCAACCCGCGCTGGGCCAAGGTCTATGCCGACTGGACCAAGTTCCGCAACGACGACATTCTCTGGTTCCGCTTCGCGGAAAACGAGTTCGACCGCTTCATGTCCACGCGCAAGTTCAGCTGATTGGCGTGACTTCCCTGCAGTAAAAAACGCCCCGTCCGCGGGGCGTTTTTCATGGCCGTGTCATAGCGGCAGCGCGACCAAGCTACGCGGCCGACTTGCCGCCGCGCACCCAAAGCTTGGCCAGTCCGTGCGCCGCCAGAGCGCACAGCGTGCCCACCACGGCACCGCCGATCACGTCGGCGGGAAAATGCGCACCCACCGCGATGCGCGCCCACCATACCCACAGCGCAAACAACCAGAGCAACCATCCCCACGGGCGCGGCAGCGAAAATGAAAAGCTCGCCGCCAGCACGGCGGCAAAGGTGGCGTGGCCCGAGGGAAAGCTGTGGACGAATTTGGGATCACCCAGCACATGCACGGCGTGCGGCCCGAGCACCGCCAGCGGCCGCGGGAAGTCGGCCATGGGCTTGAGCAGGCCGTAGATGGCGAAAAACAGCAGCAGATTGCCCCAGGCATAGACCAGCACGCTGTGCACCGGCAGCACCCGCGGCCAACGCATGGCGATGGTCAGCGCCAGGCCCATGTAAAGCGGCAGCAGGTGATGCTCGGCCAGCGCCGTGCCCAGGCGGGCGGCGTTGTTCCACACCGGGTTGTCGCCGGCATGGTTGATGGCCAGAAACAGCCGGGTGTTCCAGCCATCCCACGCATACCAGGCAGACTGCGGGCTGAGCATCATGCCACCCCCAGGGCAAACAGCCACAGGCCGATCCCGGCCGCCGCGCTCAAGCCGGCCAGGCCGAACAACCACTTGCGGCCGGTCAGCGCCGTGATGGACGCCAGCGAAATGGCGATCTGCAAAAAGATCAGCGCGCGTGCCATGTCGGTGTGCGGCCGGTTCATGCGCGCCGACTCGGCGTCAGCCTTCTTGGACTCGGCTTCCAGCGATTCCGCCAAGGCGCGGATGGACTGCTTCTGCTCCTTGTACTTGGCGATGGCTCTCTGAAACTCGGCATGCTTGTCTGGTGGTGTGAGCTGCACGGCCAGTTCCATCAGATGCTGCTTGGTGCTGGCGGCCTGGTAGTAATTCCACTGATCGGTGGCCTGCGCCTTTTTGAGTACCGCCTCGTTCTTGTAGAGCACGACCTCGTTCATCAGATGGCTGCCCTGATAGCTGACGATGGCCCCCAGCGCTGCCAGCAGCGCGGTGAAGATGGCCACCCACTGACTCAGGCCGTGGCCCGCATGGTGCGCGGCTTCTTCGACTTGTTCTTCGTGGGCAGCGTGGACGTGCAGACCGGTTTCGCTCATGGTGATGGAGGTGGCGTGAGGGGGAGAGATTCGGTGCGTGTTAACGCCGCGGCAGCAGACCGCAGACGGGTTCCGACGAGGGCATCGTGCAGGAATTGGCGGTCGGCCCGCAGCATGCTGGTGCCTGCCCAGAGCACGACGCCCGCGACGAGAAGCAGGCCGGTGTCGCGCGGCGTGGCATGCAGCGCGGCAGACAGCGCCAAGGCCGGCATGACCCACAGCCAGGCCAGCACGGCTCGCGCCAGCGCCCGCCGCAAGCTGAGCGGTGCGCCGGCTGCGGTGACGATTTCGATACGCCAGGTCTTCATCGGCAGGGTTTGCCGCCCGGCGCTCCAGAACCAGGCGCCGTAGGCCGTGAGCACCACCCCTTCTGCAGCCTGCATCACAGGGCGTAGCACGGCGACGTTGCCCTCAACGCCCGCCAGGCGCAGAGCGAAAACGACCAGCGCTGCAGTGCACAAGGCGACGCCCAAAAGAATCAAGCCTTCATACACCAGACAGGCCAGTCGTCGGCGCAGCGGCGGTGCCATCACCACGCCCATGCCTGCTCCTGCGGCTGGGCCGCAACTCGCAGTGTGCAAGAGGCCGCGCTGCCCTCTGCGGAAGTAAGCGCGCCGGACCGGACGAGGCGAGCAGGCCGGGGTTGGGGCAGGGTGGGCAATGGGGCGTTCACGCCGACGCGACTCAGCGTGCGGGACAGCGCGGCCCGCTGCTGCAGGGAGCCGGTGCCGAGGCAGCGCGCGGCAGCGGAGATGGGGCTGCCGCGGGCGCGGTGATGGCCGTGCCAGGAGGTGGCGGCGCGGCCATCGTGGCTGCGGCCGGAGTCGTGGCAGCCGCGGTCTTGTTCGCGCTGACAGCGGCAGGAGCAGTCAGCTTGGCGGGAACGGGCGGCAGGCTGTTTTCGCGGCGCTGCTTGTCCTGCAAGTATTTGCCGACCTGACCCGGATGCGGCTTGGGATGCTTGGCTTCTTCCTTGAGTCGTTGCCGCTCGGCTTCAGGCAGTTTTTTGTAGGCTTCCCAGGCTTCGCGACGGCTTTGCAGCGGGGCCTTGCCGGTGGAGAGAAAGGTCTCGCGCGCCAGACGACGCTTTTCCGGACTGAGGTGGGCCCATTCGTTCATGCGTCGCTGCAGGATTTGCTGCTGTTCGGGGCTCATCGCAGGGTATCGAGCGGCAATGTCCAGCCATTTCTTCTTGCGATCGTGGTCGAACTCACCCCAGTCGGCGCGCAACGGCGCCAGGATGTGCTGCTGCGCGGGCGTGAGTTGCTTCCAACTCGGTGCCGATTCGGCGCGTGCCGCCTGGCCGACGAGCAGCATCAGCAGGCCGAACAGCATGAGGCTGCGACCCAGCCAGCGGCTGGTGCGCGTGGCCAGCGGAACACGGCCGAGGAACGTCATCAGCGTTCCTGCTTGAGGTAGCGCGCGAATCCGGGGTCGGCGTAGGCCGCAGGTGGCAAATCACCGAGCAACAGCGCGGTGTCGATGTCGGCCGTGACGCGAATGAACTTCTCCTGCTGGTAGTCCTGCAGGGCGAGCAAGCCCGCGACCAGCAGCAGCAGGGGCAGCACCATGCTGGCGCGGAACAGCCAGGATTTCCAGTGGAATGGCCCGAGCAGGGCGAGCGTGCCACCCTGAGGCACGGCCGCCTGCGCGGTACGGGCGTGGGACACGGCCATGAGCCGAAGCGCCTTGAGGCGCTCGGCCTGCTCAGAGGTGATTTGCTGCTCCGCCTGATGCAGGTGGGCAGCCACTTGCTGCGAAAGGCGGGCTTCCACCATGGGGCGCAGCGTGTCGGGTGCGTCGGTTTTCATGCGTAGCCTTGTGCTTTCAAAACGCGTGCCAGGGAGTGGATGGCGCGCGAGCAATGCGTTTTGACGCTGCCTTCCGAGCAGCCCATGGCTTGAGCGGTTTCGGCAACGTCGAGTTCCTCCCAGTAACGTAACAAAAAGGCTTCCCGTTGACGCGCGGGCAAACGCGAGATTTCTGTTTCCAGATGTTTGAGGATCTGCTGCCGCTGCAACTGCGTGTCCGCGCCCTCGAGCGATTCGCTCACCTGTTCGAGTTCCAGAGTTTCGAGCAGATCGAATTCCCCGTCACTCTCCTGGGTCTCGAAGTCCGACAGGTTGCTGAACAGGGCGCTGCGCACCTTGCGCTTGCGGTGCCAGTCGAGAATGGCGTTGGTCAGAATGCGCTGGAACAGCAGGGGCAATTCGTCGCGCGGCTTGTCGGCGTATTTGGTCGCCAGGCTGATCATCGCCTCCTGCACCAGGTCCATCGCGGCGTCGTCGTCGCGGGTCGAGAACGCGGCGCGCAGGAAGGCGCGTTTGTCGATGCTGGCGAGAAAGTCGTTGAGTTCTTGTTCGGTGGCCATCGAATCGGGCGCGGCGCTGTCCGGGATGAGGAACAGCCGAACATTATGCAATGGTGCGTTGACGCACCGAGGTGGGGCCGGGCGCTGCGGCCAAGCCACAAAATGGGGCCAAAACCGGCGGCGCATTGAGCCTCGTGCTGCGCTGCACTAGAATCTTCTGCTTCGTTTGGTTCGAGCCTCCGCGCCGCGCATGGGTTGCGCTCATGAAGGACGCAGTCTGCGGCACCCACAACGCTCGCCTACCGAACGCCCATCCCAAAGGCCTGCCACAAGCGGGTGCGGAGGGAGACCTGAAGTTTTTCGTTAGAGAAAATCACAAGGTGAACTCATGGAAATGAACCGTACAGAACACAAGTCGGCCGCGACGGCCGCATCCAAGTCCGGCGCTGCCACGGCGCAGGACATCACCGGGGCCGAAATCCTGGTGCGATGCCTTCAGGCCGAAGGTGTCGAATTCATGTGGGGCTACCCCGGTGGGGCCGTGCTCTACATCTACGACGAACTCTACAAGCAAACCTCCATTCAGCACGTGCTGGTGCGGCAGGAATCGGCCGCGGTGCATGCCGCCGATGCCTACGCCCGTGCCACCGGCAATGTGGGCGTGGCCCTGGTGACGTCGGGCCCGGGGGCGACCAATGCCATCACTGGCATTGCCACGGCCTACATGGACTCCATCCCCATGGTGATCATCACCGGGCAGGTGCCAACCACCGCCATCGGCCTGGACGCGTTCCAGGAGTGCGACACCGTGGGCATCACCCGCCCGGTGGTCAAGCACAACTTCCTCGTCAAAGACGTGCGTGATCTGGCGGCCACGATGAAAAAGGCGTTTCACATCGCCCGCAGCGGCCGCCCCGGCCCCGTGGTGGTGGATGTGCCCAAGGAC
This sequence comes from Pseudomonadota bacterium, assembly GCA_021818065.1. Classification (GTDB taxonomy): domain Bacteria; phylum Pseudomonadota; class Gammaproteobacteria; order Burkholderiales; family Burkholderiaceae_C; genus Thiomonas. The sequence continues at coordinate 3,849 of JAKAFC010000042.1, read as the reverse complement.
GTGTCGCGCCACACCGCACCGTTCGAGTACCCGAAGACCGTGGAGATGCGCTCCTACAACCCGGTGCGCAAGGGCCATGGCGGGCAGATTCGCAAGGCAGTGCAGTTGCTGCTTTCGGCCAAGCGGCCGTATATCTACACCGGCGGTGGCGTGGTGCTGGCCAATGCGGCGCCCGAATTGCGCAAGCTGGCCGACCTGTTGAAGTATCCGTGCACCAACACGCTGATGGGCTTGGGCGCCATCCCGGGAGAAGATCCCAAGTTTCTCGGCATGCCCGGCATGCACGGGACGTTCGAGGCCAACATGGCCATGCAGCATTGCGATGTGCTGCTCGCCGTGGGGGTGCGCTTCGATGACCGTGTGATCGGCAACCCCGGCCATTTTGCCCAGAACCAACGCAAGATCATCCATATCGACATCGATCCTTCGTCCATTTCCAAGCGGGTGAAGGTGGACGTGCCCATCGTGGGCGACGTCGGCGAGGTGCTGCTCGAACTCATCGACCAACTCGAACAATCGTTCAAGGCCGGTCACAAGAACGACGGTGGCGCGCTGGCGGCCTGGTGGGCGCAGATCGACGAGTGGCGCAAGCGCGACTGTCTCGCCTACGAACATTCCACCGAGGTCATCAAGCCGCAGGCCGTGATCGAGACGCTGTATGAACTGACCAAGGATCGCGAAACCTACGTCTGCTCCGACGTTGGTCAGCATCAGATGTGGGCGGCGCAGCTCTACAAGTTTCCCGAGCCGCGCCGCTGGATCAACTCTGGCGGTCTGGGCACCATGGGTGTGGGCCTGCCCTACGCCATGGGTATCAAGCTGGCCAAGCCGGATGCCGAGGCGGTGTGCGTCACCGGCGACGGCTCCATCCAGATGAACATCCAGGAGCTCGCCACCTGTCTGCAGTACGGCACTGCGGTCAAGGTCATTCTGCTCAACAACCGCTACCTGGGCATGGTGCGGCAGTGGCAGGAGATCGAGTACGAGGGCCGTTACTCGCATTCGTACATGGATTCGCTGCCCGATTTCGTCAAGCTCGCCGAGGCCTACGGCCACGTGGGGATCAAGGTGGACAAACCGGAAGACCTGCGTCCGGCGATGGAAAAGGCGTTTGCGATGAAGGACCGCACGGTCTTTCTCGACATCGCGGTGGATCCCACGGAGAACGTCTGGCCCATGGTGCAGGCGGGCCGCGGGATTACCGACATGCTGCTCGGTTCGGAGGATCTCTGAGCCGCTGACCTGCGCTGGCCCAGTGCGGGCGCGGATTGCGACGTCTCACCGGGCGCCGCGGTCCGTGTCCGGACAAAGCGGGCGCGTTCTCCCATCGCGTGCCGTCGTGCACGCATCGTCATCAATCTCGCAGAAGCCAGGCGACGCTTACCGGCGCCGCGCGAAGCCTGCGCAGAGGAGTGCCTTCATGAAACACATCATTGCGGTTCTGCTGGAAAACGAGGCGGGTGCCCTGTCGCGCGTCGTCGGGCTGTTTTCCGCGCGCGGCTACAACATCGAGTCGCTGGTCGTGGCGCCCACGGAAGATGCCTCGCTGTCGCGCATGACCATCGTCACCAGCGGCTCAGAAGAAGTCATCGAACAGATCACCAAGCACCTCAACCGGCTCATCGAAGTGGTCAAGGTCGTCGATCTCACCGAGGCGTCGTTCATCGAGCGTGAGCTCATGCTGATCAAGCTGCGCGCCGTGGGCAAGGAGCGTGAGGAGATCAAGCGCATGGCCGACATCTTCCGCGGCCACATCATCGATGTGACCGACAAGTCTTACACCATCGAACTCACCGGCGATGCCGCCAAGCTCGATGCCTTCATCCAGGCTGTCGATCCCACGGCCATTCTGGAAACCGTGCGCACCGGCAGCTGTGGAATCGGCCGCGCCGAGCGTATCCTGCGCGCCTGATCTCTGATCGAACGCATCTCGTTGTCTGTTTTTCCATTGCGGCGCGGAATCGTCCGCCCCGACACAAAACCTTTACCTCAGGAGCCAATATGAACGTGTATTACGACAAAGACGCCGATCTCTCCCTCATCAAGGGCAAGAAGGTCACCATCGTGGGCTACGGCTCGCAGGGCCATGCGCATGCGCAGAATCTGAATGACAGTGGCGTGAAGGTCACCGTCGGCCTGCGCAAGAACGGCGCTTCCTGGGACAAGGCCAAGAAGGCCGGCCTGAAGGTCGCCGAAGTCGAAAAGGCGGTCGAAGGCGCCGACGTGGTGATGATGCTCATGCCCGACGAACACATCGCCGAGGTCTATCGCAACGCCGTCGAGCCCAACATCAAGAAGGGTGCCGCGCTGGCCTTTGCGCATGGCTTCAATGTGCATTACGGTCAGGTGCAGCCGCGCGCCGATCTGGACGTCATCATGATCGCCCCTAAAGCGCCGGGACATACCGTGCGCAACACCTACACCCAGGGCGGCGGCGTGCCGCACCTGATCGCCGTGCATGCCGACAAGTCGGGCAAGGCGCGCGATCTGGCCCTGTCTTACGCCGTAGCCAACGGCGGTGGCAAGGCTGGCATCATCGAAACCAACTTCCGCGAAGAGACCGAGACCGATCTGTTCGGTGAACAGGCCGTGCTGTGCGGTGGTACCGTCGAACTCATCAAGGCTGGTTTCGAGACCCTGGTTGAAGCGGGCTACGCCCCCGAGATGGCCTACTTCGAGTGCCTGCACGAGCTCAAGCTCATCGTCGATCTGATCTACGAAGGCGGCATTGCCAACATGAACTACTCGATCTCCAACAACGCGGAGTATGGCGAGTACGTCACTGGGCCAAAGGTGGTGAACGAGGACACCAAGAACGCCATGCGCCAGTGCCTCAAAGACATCCAGACCGGCGAATACGCCAAGAGCTTCATTCTGGAAAACCGCGCCGGCGCCCCGACCCTGCTGTCCCGCCGCCGCCTGACCGCCGACCACCCGATCGAGCAAGTCGGCGAGAAGCTGCGGGCGATGATGCCGTGGATCAAGGCCAACAAGCTGGTGGACAAGTCGCGCAACTGAGCGGCCTTGAACGGCAGCGCTCCGCTCGTAGGCAGAGTGCTGTTCGCACGCAGCTTGGCCTGAAGCAGATCAGGCCAAGCTGTCTTACTCACTGCCGTGGATCAAGGCGAACAAGTTGTTGGACAAATCACGCAACTGAGCGGCCTTGAACGGCAGCGCCTAGTCCGCAGGCTGGGCGCAGCGCGGGCAAGCGCTGCCCTTGTTTTTCAACGCGAAGCGTGTTGCGACACCCGGCTTGTGCCGGGTGTTGTATTTGCGCCTGTCCCGGCGACGGCGACTAAACTCGACCCATGTCCTATCCTCATCCCCTCCTCGCGCGCGAAGGCTGGCCCTTTATTGCCAGCAGCGTCTTGGCTTCCGTCATCGTCTGGGCGCTTGCCGGGTTTTGGTGGTCCGTGCCGCTGTGGCTCGTGACGCTGTTTGTCGTGCAGTTTTTCCGCGACCCGCCGCGCCCCATTCCCCAGGATCCCCTGGCCGTCTTGAGCCCGGCCGATGGCCGCGTCATCGCCATCGATCACACATTCGACACCTACGCCGGGCGTGACGCGCTGCGCATCAGCGTGTTCATGAACGTGTTCAACGTGCATTCCAATCGCGCCCCAGTGGATGGCACGGTGCGCAACGTGCGCTACTTTCCCGGCAAGTTTTTCAATGCCGATCTCGACAAGGCGTCGGAACAGAACGAGCGCAACGCCTTGGTCATCGACAGCGCCGGGCGCATCGTCACCGCGGTGCAGGTTGCCGGGCTGATCGCCAGACGCATCCTCTGCTACGTCAAGACCGGGGATGCGTTGACGCGCGGCCAGCGCTTTGGCTTCATTCGTTTCGGCT